>JAUWTJ010000032.1 GCA_030614785.1 Alphaproteobacteria bacterium
GAGCACGCACCGCACGACGCGGATATGATCATCCGCGGCGCTGCCCCGGATTGCCAGGTCTGCTCATAAGACTTAAGGGCAATTGAGCCGTCTTCTGCCTTCCGATTGGAATTGCCATCACAGACGGTCAACACCGCGTCTTCTCAACGTCAACCTCTGATTGAGAATTCGCCGGTGCAGAATCCACCTCGGCTTTTCAGACGGTTTTGAATAGCAAGTCAACGACCGCTCCTGGCTAATCTCGCCCAATTTCGACGCGGCGCAATAACGTCCGCTGCCAAGGCAAGAACGGTCTTCGGGGCTTTGTTGGTCTGCTAGTCCCGCAGTATCGGACAACATTCCGTATGGCAGCAAAGGACGCATGTTGACCCAATGCGGAATTGGCAATCAGTCAGACAGCCGGATGCCATTGACCAGGATCAACGCGCAGCATCCGTGCCATAGATACAAATGTCGTCGTATCCAGTCGCAAAGCGGGCCGGGATGCACAATCAATCTTCTCGAGCACGCGCAGCGCACAGGAGGTGGGTGCCTTGATGAACCGGCCACAGGAAAAACCTGCCGAACCGGAACTGCCCGATGAGACAGTCATAAGGGCCCTTGGCCTCGACCGATCCGCCAGGGGTCGAGGGCGTGGGTTCTGGACTATTGTCATCGTCCTCGCTGTTTCGCTGGGGGCCATTGCCGTCTATGCCACACAAACACTGACCTCACGTCCTCTTGAGTATAAAACGACGGCGGCACTGCAAGGGGATTTGAAAGTTACGGTGACCGCCACCGGAACGCTGGAGCCGATCAACCAGGTCGAGGTGGGCAGCGAGATTTCCGGAATCGTCAGGACCGTTCATGTCGATTTCAACGACGTCGTTGAGGCCGGACAGGTTCTGGCGCATCTTGACGCCTCTCAACTCGAGGCGAAAGTCCGGCAGTCGCAGGCTTCCCTGGAAGCCGCCGAGGCTCTCGTCCAGGAGGCACAGGCGACACTCGGCGAGGCGCGTGCCAGGGCCATCCGAGCCACCGAGCTGTTTAAAAGACAGCACGTCTCTCAACAGGAGCTGGAGGTCGCCATGGCTGCCGAAGCGCGCGCCAAGGCCGCGCTTGTCAGCGCGAAGGCCCAGTTGAGGGTTCGCCGCGCGACACTGGACTCCGATCAGACAACTCTGAGTAAGACTATCATCCGCGCACCGATCAGTGGCATCGTCATTTCACGCAATATTGAGGCGGGACAGACCGTTGCCGCCAGTTTTCAGACACCTATCCTCTTCACGCTCGCGGAAAACCTGACCAGCATGGAGCTTCATCTTGACATTGATGAAGCTGACATAAGCCAAGTGCGGACAGAGCAGGATGCGGAGTTTTCTGTTGATGCATTTCCGGAGCGCCGTTTTCCGGCGACAATAACGTCGCTGAGGGTCGCTCCGCGCACGCTTCAGGGTGTGGTAACCTACGAAGCCCTGCTGTTTGTGGAGAACCCCGATCTGTTGTTGCGACCTGGTATGACCGCCACGGCTGACATCCATACGGACCACCGTCACAACGTGCTGCTGGTCCCCAACGCGGCGCTGCGAATTACCCCGCCTGGCGAAGAGGCGGAGCAGGTCTTGCGGACCTACGGGGCCAGCACCCAACGACAGCGCCAGGTATGGATGCTTCGCGACGGCAAGCCCGTCCCAATTCCCGTAACGACCGGTGCTACTGATGGTCGGTGGACGGAAATTACAGGCGGCGAACTCGTCGCCGGAACTCCGCTGTTGGTCGATATTGCAAGGGAGGAGGAATGACGAACGCCCGCCGGATCAAAGCCACCGGTTCCTCGCCTCTGATCCGTTTGCGGGGTCTAACCAAGGTCTATGGTCAAGGCGAGGCGGCAGTTCACGCCCTGGCCGGCATTGACCTTGACATTCACGATGGTGAATTTGTTGCCGTCATGGGACCAAGTGGGTCGGGAAAGTCCACTTGCATGAATATTATCGGGTGTCTGGATGTGCCGACCTCCGGAGAGTACCATTTCAGAGGCGTCGAGGTGGATTCCCTTTCTTCGAACCAGCAAGCACTGTTGCGGCGTCACTATCTCGGATTTGTCTTTCAGGGGTTCAACCTGCTTCGCCGCACGACTGCTCTTGAGAATGTGGAGCTGCCTTTGCTCTATAGGGGATTTGGCAGTTCGGAACGGCGTGAACTCGCCCTGGCGGCTCTTGATTCCGTAGGGTTGACGGGGTGGGAGACGCACACGGCCTCCGAACTGTCCGGTGGGCAGCAGCAACGTGTCGCCGTCGCTCGTGCGATCGTTACGCGGCCAGCAGTGCTGCTGGCTGACGAGCCGACGGGCAACCTTGATTCCACACACGGCCGCGAAATTATGGACCTCCTGACCGAATTCAATGTCTCACTTGGCATTACGATCATAATGGTGACCCATGAGCCCTATATGGCGGCCTATGCCCAACGAGAAATCCATTTTCTCGACGGGCGTATCCAGCAGGACGAAGCGCGGTCCTTGCGAGGAGTACGCCGATGATCATCAGTAATGCCCTCTCTCTTGCTGTTCGCGAAATTCGCCGGAACCTCCTGCGTTCCGGCCTCACAACGCTGGGTGTCGTCATCGGCATCGCCGCTGTTATCGCCATGGTCAATCTGGGTGAGGGGGCCACAACACGGGTGACCGGCGATATTGCCAGCCTGGGTCGGAACCTCATCATTGTCTCTCCTGGCGGAGACCACAATAGTGGTCCGGGCACCACCGCCCCCCCGTTCGATGTCGCTGACGCCGAGTCCATTGCCCGGGAAATCCCCGGAGTGGTGGCAGTTGCCGCCGTCAGCAGCCAGCTTGCCGTTGCCGTTTATGGCAACGCAAACTGGCCGACAAGCGTTCTTGGGACAGACAACGCCTATTTCGATGTCAGGGAATGGTCTGTGGAAAGAGGCCGTGTGTTTGATGCCGGAGAGTTGCAAGCGGGAAAAGCG
The DNA here is from genome assembly GCA_030614785.1 of Alphaproteobacteria bacterium. Lineage (GTDB taxonomy): Bacteria > Pseudomonadota > Alphaproteobacteria > M2410 > M2410 > JAUWTJ01. The sequence goes on from JAUWTJ010000032.1 coordinate 2,965, forward strand.
GTTTGCGTTATCGGCGAAACGGTCGCTCTGGAACTCTTCGGCTTTCAGGATCCAATTGGCGCTTCGATCCGGTTCCACAAGCTGTCGTGCAAGGTCATTGGTGTCCTGGACGCCAAAGGCCAGTCGAGCTTTGGTCAGGACCAGGATGATCTGATCATTCTGCCTTTACGCACCTTCCAGCGACGACTGACAGGCAATCAGGACGTTGCCCTGATCTTTGTTTCCGCCAGAAGCGGGCAGCTGACCGGAAAGGTCCAACAGGACGTGACAGCGCTTATGCGTGAGCGACGTCACATCCCTCCGGGACAGCAGAGCAATTTCCAGGTCAGTGACATGAAAGAGATCGTCAATATGGTGGAGAGCGCTACCGGCATTCTTACGGCTCTCCTCGGAGCGATCGCCGGGATCAGTCTTTTGGTGGGCGGTATCGGAATTATGAACATCATGCTGGTATCGGTTACCGAACGGACACAGGAAATCGGCATTCGCCTCGCCATCGGGGCAATGGAACGTGATGTCCTGATGCAGTTCCTTGTTGAAGCCATGGTGCTGTCGTCAATTGGGGGGATCTTCGGTGTCGGCCTTGGTCTGGCCTGCTCTGCGATTGTCGGTCACTATCTGGACACGCCGTTCGTTTTCAATCCACTCATCATCATCGTTGCCGTGGGCTTTTCGTGCCTCGTCGGGGTTGTCTTCGGTTATATGCCTGCGCGCCGTGCTGCTCGTCTCAACCCCATCGACGCGCTCCGGCATGAGTAGTCGACATCTTTTCAGGCCTAATTCCGGCTGCATCTGTGTCTGGGCGAAGTCGGTCAGTCGATCCCGACGATGCTGACGGCACACACTCTGCCAAAAGGATCTGATATCACTGATGTCATTGGCAGGAATCTCATCTCCAGATTAGCGATCAGTTTTCCGCATGTTTGGCAACGGGCAATGTCCGTTCTTGACTAAGAACAGCCTATTAGCTCACACCGCGATCACGTCTGTTGATGGGGCAATAGCAGACCTCACAAGAACATTTGTCCTCTATGCCCCCAACTCCGGACCACTTTCGCCACAGGGCCGAAGGTCTCAAGTTGATCCAAAGCGGATATATATTGGATGCATTTTGGTGCAGAAATCGAATTGTCGGTTGACATCGGCGGGTCGAATCCACATCTCTCATAAATAGGGGTAATAGGTGTGTTTATTCAGTACCTCCCGAATGGAAGGCGCCTCAAATGTCTATCCGCCGTATGCTGGTCCCGGTCATGGGTCGCGATTGTGATCTTTCCACTCTGAAGACGGCTGTGCAGGTCGCACGGAAGGTCGATGCCCATGTCGATGCGCTCTTCGTCCGCGCGAATCCTGCAGAGTTTTTTCCCGCCATGGGATATGGGTACAGCGGAAACGGAGTGGTCACCCAGGACGTTCTTGATGCTGTAAACAAGGCAAGCGATGAGCTCGCGGAAAAGGCCTGCGGTAACGTCACAGCCGTTGCGGAAGAGACGGGTATTCCAATCACCAAATACGGGGAAGTCTCCGGCCGACCATCGATCTCGTTTCATCAGGCGACAGGGCCGCTCTTTGCCGCCCTTCGGCAGGAAAGTCAACTTACGGATCTCATAGTTTATGCGCATCCGCCACAAGGCACGGCAGCGGACCTCGCGAATGTTCTGCCGGGCCTCCTCCTTGGGTGTCGGAGGCCCTTCCTGATTGCGCCGGAAGAGCCTGTGGAGAGCATTGGGAGCCATATCATCATCGCCTGGAACTCGGACGATGAAGCCGCCTCCGCCATTCGTCAGGCACGAGACTTTCTGCCATACGCCGAAAAGGTTGAAGTCGCCATGATCGTAGATGATGAGGCTTCAGCAGAGGCGGAGATTGCCCTGCCTCTTGCCTATCTTGCTTGTCACGGGGTCAAGGCGGAGACCCGCGTCATTATGGACAAGGCGGGAAATGTTGGTGAAATCATTTTGAATACGTTCGAGAAGTCCGGCGCAGATCTCTTGGTCATGGGCGCCTATGGCCACAGCCGAGTCAGGGAATTCATCTTTGGCGGCGTGACGCGTCAGGTCCTCCACCAGGCGAACTTCCCTGTCTTCATGGCACACTAGCAGGGTACGGAAAGTGGTCGCGTAGTTCGGATCATGCGAATCCTGAAGGGTCACTCTCTTCATACTCAATGTGAGGGTCAGACTCTTCTTCCGTCTGCCTGACTTCATTTGCAGCAGCTCTTTGGTGCACAACAATCCGCCACAGATGATAAGCCACACGGTGCAGCCATCCCATGCTGTCCAGCCGCCGCATCGCTTCGTCGACAACGCAGTACAATTCCAAGCCATCACTCCCTGCATCGACAATTCAAGGCTGATGCGTGTCTGATAGCGCGCCTACGGTCGGTTTTCTTGCTTCCGCCTCCGCCACCTTGCGCTTGACGGCGATGAAGCTGTCGGGGCTGACGGAAATAGAATCGATGCCGCAAGAGATGAGAAACTCCGCGAACTCAGGGTGATCGCTCGGCGCCTGGCCGCACAATCCAATCTTGACGCCAGCCTTATGCGCCTCACAAATGACCTTCTCGATCATCCATTTTACCGCGTCGTCCTGCTCGTCGAACAGTTCTGCGAGTTCTTCCGAGTCGCGGTCGACGCCTAGTGTCAGTTGGGTAAGGTCGTTGCTTCCGATCGAGAACCCGTCAAACCGCTCCGCGAAGGCCTTTGCCAGGATGACATTCGAGGGAATCTCGCACATGACGTAAATTTCAAGGCCGTTCTCGCTGCGCTGCAAGCCGTTCTCGGCCATCACGGTGAGGACTCTGTCAGCTTCACTGATCGAGCGGCAGAACGGAATCATGACGATTACGTTGGTGAAGCCCATCTCCTCTCGCAGGCGTTGGATCGCACGGCATTCCAGTGCGAAGCCGTCGCGGTAGCGCGGCGAGTAGTAGCGCGAAGCGCCGCGGAATCCAATCATCGGGTTTTCTTCCTTCGGCTCGAACGCGGCGCCACCGATGAGATTTGCGTATTCGTTGGTCTTGAAGTCACTCATGCGGATGATGACGGGCTTAGGATACTGCGCCGCTGCAATGCGCGCAAGCCCGCGCGCCAGGCGGTCGACGAAATATTCGGTCTTGTCTTCATAGCCCGCCGTGAGTTCCGCGATCTGCCTTTTGGCGTCCGTGTCCTGGAGGGATTCGAAGTGCACCAACGCCATAGGATGCACCTTGATGTAGTTGCTTACGACGAATTCCATGCGTGCCAGCCCGACACCATCGGCGGCGACCCGCCACCAGCGAAAGGCAGCGGCGGGATTGGCGAGGTTGAGCATGATCTGTGTGCGCGTGGGCGGGACATCATGGAGATCGAGCGCTTCTGTCTCATACTCGGCGATGCCCTCGTAAACGAAACCCTGGTCGCCCTCGGCACAGGACACTGTCACTTCCTGCTCGTCATGAAGAATGCGTGTGGCATCACCGCTTCCGACGATGGCGGGCAGACCCAGTTCGCGGCTGATGATCGCCGCGTGGGAGGTGCGTCCGCCGCGATCGGTCACGATCGCCGCAGCCCGCTTCATGATCGGCACCCAATCGGGATCCGTGTTTTGCGTCACCAGAACGGCGCCATCGACGAAGCGATGAATCTCGCCAGCGCTTTCGATCAGGCAGACGGGGCCCGTCACAACAGCCTCGCCGATGCTAAGACCCGTCACAAGCTTCCGTCCCTTCGACTTGATGCGGTAAGAGCGGTACTCGCCCACCTCCTTGCGCGATTGCACCGTCTCGGGCCGCGCCTGCACTATAAACAGCTTGCCGTTTTCGCCGTCCTTCGCCCATTCGATGTCCATCGGACAGCCGTAGTGATCCTCGATGACGCAAGCCCATCGCCCGAGCGTCAGGATATCCTCATCCGACAAGACGAATGCAGCGCGCTCCGCCTTTGAAGTCGGCACATTCCGGGTCGACCGCTCGCCATCCCTGGCGTAGATCATCTTCTGCGCCTTGCCGCCGAGCCGCTTCTCGATGATCGGCTTGAGAGAGTGGTCTGAAAGGAGTGGTTTGAATACCTGATACTCGTCGGGATCCACGGTACCTTGAACCACGGTCTCACCCAGCCCCCAGGCGGCGTCGATGATCGCGACTTTGTCGAAGCCGGTCTCGGTATCTATCGTGAACATCACGCCGGCCCCGCCGAGGTCCGAACGCACCATGGCCTGCACGCCAATGGATAGCGCGACCTTCAAATGGTCGAAGCCCTTGCTCTTTCGATAGCTTATGGCGCGATCCGTAAAAAGCGAAGCAAGGCATTGCCGGCAGGCATCGAGAAGGGCCGTCTCGCCGCGAATGTTGAGAAACGTTTCCTGCTGTCCGGCAAAGCTTGCGTCGGGGAGGTCCTCGGCCGTGGCGCTGGAGCGTACGGCTACATCGGCGTCGGCTCTGCCGATTCGCCGGCAAAGTTGGCGATATGCGGTCCGGATATCTTCGGCCATATCGTTCGGCCATTCACCTTGCAGAAAGACCCGCCTTAAGGTCTGCCCGGTCTCGGACAGTGACGCCTTGCCTTCGTTTAAATCCTGGAAGGCTGCTGCGATCGTATCCCTGAGTTGGTTGGCATCGACGAAGTTCCAATAGGCTTCGGCCGTGGTGGCAAAACCCGGCGGCACTGTCACGCTCCGCTGACCGAGGTGGCGCACCATCTCGCCAAGCGATGCATTCTTCCCGCCAACACGGGCGACGTCGGCCCGCTCCAACTCCTCGAACCAGACTACACGCGATACTTGCTTGGTCATGATGCCCTCCTTGGGTGTTCGGTAATATGCGGCGTCTGTATTTCATTCTGAACACTCCATCTTTGTCTCAAAGAGTAAAGTGTTGCGACGATCAGTTGAACCTACAACCCTGAGCGGACATTGATTCACCGACCAGGGCTTAAGGCGGCCCTCCGAGAGAATTTCGTAGATCATTCTCTTCATACTCAATGTGAGGGTCAGACTCTTCTTCCGTCTGCCTGACTTCATCTGCAGCAGCTCTCTGGTGCACAACAATCCGCCACAGATGATAAGCCACACGGTGCAGCCACCGCATGCTGTCCAGCCGCCGCATTGCTTCTCCTGTCTCGATTTCTCCGGCCGAGGCTTTGGCGATCGTGTTCTTTCGATATTCCGGCCTTTGCTCTCGCAATTGCTGACGCATCTGATCGAGCTCTTGTTCCACTTCAATCCGACTTCCACTCTTGAGGAGTTTCTGCACCTCCACACGAAGTTCACCCGCCAATTGTCGAAGAATTGGTTCGGACCTTAACTGTACAACCCGATCCTGCCGGAGACAGCGATAATATAGACGTGTCAGGTGATCCAGGGCATGAATGACGGCCATCTGCCTTTGATGTGCATGAGTTTGACTCGGATCATGTTCCATCCGTTCGGCATACTCGCGAGCTTTGGAGAGAGCCAGACCGACGAGTTCCAATTCTTGATCGACCCTCAAACGCCGGCGCGGTTCGAGCTCCTCCGCAAGCGCCGTAAAAAGTGAACGGGCGATATCATGAAGCGAGGCCGAGGCGGCGTCAGCAGCTGCATGGGGGTCGGACAGAAGGCCATCATCCAGCCTGGCGGTCAGGTCCGGACCATGTTCTGGAACGAGCCTGATCAACAGCTTCGCGAAGCGACCTGTAAAGCCGATCACTGCAATGACACCCAGCACATTGAACATTGTATGAAAGGCAACCAGGCCGATCAGGGGGCCGCCGATGCCCTTAACGCCATTCGCTTCAACAAACCATGCCAGGGGAATAAGCAGAAGAAAGGCCATTGCCCCGGTCAGGACATTGAAAATGACGTGGGCATAGCCGGTTCGACGCGTCGCAGTTGACCCTCCGACAGTGGCGAGCGCGGCGGTAAATGTGGTTCCAACACCCATGCCAATCACCATTGCGGCGGCTTGTGTAAATGTAATGGCGTCAGCACCCAAGGCTGCCAATGCGGTCGCAACTCCCGCACTGGAAGACTGAGTAACCAAGGTAATCACAATCCCAATCAGGACCAATTGCAGCCGCCCGAACATCGTATCCGTTGGAAAGACGTCCGGATTGACAATGTCTTTTAAGTCAACCATGCTCTGCTGCATGGCGGTAATGCCAAAGAAAAGCAGGCTGAAACCGGCCAGCACCCATCCCAAATGCTTCACGCGTCCACGCCCAAACATTCTCAAAAGCACCCCAATGAGAATGAGTGGCATAACGGCCTCCCCAAGCTGCAGTCTGAAGCCGAGAATGGCAACCAGCCAACCGGTAAGCGTCGTGCCGACATTTGCTCCAAATATGATTCCCAGTGCTTGAGGAAAAGCAATCAGGCCTGCACCAACGAAACCTACAGTCGCAACCGTTGTCGCGCTTGAGGACTGCATCAGAGCGGTTGCCAGCATGCCTGTGATTGCGCCACTGACCGGGCTTCTGGTTGAGCGTCTCAGAAATCTGCGAAGCGTATCTCCTGCAAGCGCGCGCAACCCGTCGGTCAACACCAGCATGCCCAGAAGGAAGAGGCCTACACCACCGATCAATATGAGGAGTGAGAGGTACATGTCACTCTACTCGATTGAGTTTCAACGCCCCCAGAGTGCACCTTCCACGCCTGGTTTTCCAGTTCAATGTTCAACGATGGCCGGCTATCGCTTACGGCGAACCGGACGTGCCGCTACGATTGATTTGAATCAAGGAAGTTGGTTCCTTCGAACATCATACTAATTGCAGGGTTGCCTGGACGCAAAGCGGGCAACGAGGTTTTCGGCTATGGCACATAAGCGGATCCTTTTTCACTCAGAGGCACGCGAGAAAATTCTCAAGGGTACGGCAGCATTAGCTGATGCGGTTCGTGTGACGCTTGGGCCAAAATCCAAATCAGTCCTGATACAGAAGCAATGGGGTACGCCAATCGTCTGTAATGATGGTGTGACTATCGCCAAAGAGGTCGATCTCGTAGACCCTGAAGAAAACCTGGGCGCTCAAATGCTGCGGCAGGCAGCAGAGAAAACAGGTGAAGCCGTTGGCGATGGCACCAGCACGTCGACGATTCTGGCGCATGCGATCTTTGCCGATGGCGCACGCAACGTTGTGGCCGGCGCCAGTGGTATTGACATCAAGCGCGGTCTTGATCGTGGTCTGATAATCGCGGTCGAAACGCTTGGCGCTATGTCGAGACCTGTGAAGACTCGCAAGGAAAAGGCCCAAGTGGCCACCATTGCGGCTCACAACAATCTGACCATTGGCGAATTGGTAGCGGAGGCCATGGAGAAGGTCGGCGACGACGGCGTCATCACAGTTGAAGAATCCAAAACCATTGAAACGGTACTGGACGTAGTCGAGGGCATGCAGTTCGACAGGGGCTTCATTTCTCCATATTTCATATCGGATCCGGAGAAAATGGAAGCCGTCCTTGAGGATGCCTACATCTTTATTTGTAACCGGAAAATCAATAATCTGAACGACCTTGTCCCGTTACTGGAGCAAGTGGCAAAGAGCGGCAAGCCCATTCTGTTGGTGGCCGAAGATGTCGAAGGCGAAGCGCTCGCAGCGCTCGTCGTCAATCAACTTCGGGGCGTTTTTCGCACTGTCGCCGTCAAGGCGCCCGGATTCGGAGAGCGACGAAACGCAATGCTTGAAGATATGGCTGTGCTTGCCGGCGGCCAGCTTATCTCGGAGGATCTGGGCATCAAGCTTGAAACGGTCCAACTTGACCAACTCGGACGTGCAGATCGTGTCGTGTCCGATCGTGATAGTACAACAATCATAGGCGGCCGGGGAGACAAGGTAGAAATCGAAGGGCGCATCCGACAGATTCGCGCTCAGATAGAAAAGACTTCGAGCGATTATGACCGCGAGAAGCTGGAGGAGCGGTTGGCGAGGCTGGCGGGCGGCGTGGCGGTGATCCGTGTAGGTGCACCATCTGAGGCGGAGATGAAGAGCAGGAAAGAGGCGCTTGACGACGCAATCAATGCGACCAAGGCGGCGGTCGCCGAAGGCATTGTGGCAGGGGGTGGGCTGGCGCTCTTGCGTTGCATGATCGAAATCGAAAAGGCAGAGGCAAAGGCTGAGGGGGATGAAAAGACAGGACTGGAAATTCTTCGTCGTGCCTTGAGCGCCCCCGCGCGGCAGATTGCCGAGAATTCTTCAGTCGATGGTGGTGTCGTGGTCGCAAGAATGCGAGAGAGCGAGGGCAATCTGGGCTATGATGCCGCGCTCAATGAATATGTCGATCTGGTAGAGGCCGGGATTGTCGACCCGACGAAGGTTATACGCGTCGCCTTGGAGAACGCTGTGTCCGTCGCGAGCGTCCTGTTGCTAACCGAAGCAACAATGACGGACATTCCGGATGCAGAGAAGGCGCACGCAGGTGATGCGGAAATGGGCATTTAGCGAACGTCCGACCCCGCCGGTTGGGGTGCGGCGCGCCTGTGCCTGCCAAAAACTTCGTCCGGGCCTGAGGTCGAGAGATTCGTGACATGATTGTCTTCTTTGAAGCGCCTCCTCGCAGGGTCATGCGGCAGTACGATCAGTACTACAATCCTGTCCCTCCCAAAAACTAGATTCTGCAATAGTGATGATGCAACCCTCCGACCTTCGGGATGCGATCGATGGTGCCAAATTTCTGAATCAGACGACTTTTGGGAGCATCCTTGCTCAGAGAAAGATGCGTACGGGAATGGTTGTAATAGTCAGCATAGCTTCGCATGATCCGGCGTAGATGAGCCGCATTGAAGACGATAACATGATCGAGACATTCCCGCCGTATCGAGCCAATTACACGTTCTACATGACCATTTTGCCATGGAGATCGCGGTGACGTCGGTCGGTCCCGAATTCCCATCGACCAAAGCCTTTGTCGAAACACATGACCGTAAGCGCCGTCATTGTCTCTGATGAGATAGCGAGGCGCACTCTCCCACGGGAACGCTTCCGTGAGCTGCTGAGCCAGCCAAATCGAAGTCGGGTTTGAAGTGACGGCGAAATGAATAATCCGTCTTCGCCTGTGATCCAGGATCACAAGGCAATACAGAATATTGAACCTGATGGTCGGTACAGTCAGGAGATCAAGCGAAGCAATGCCCTCTGCATGGTTCTTCAAAAAAGTGTTCCAACTCTGGGATCCCGGACGGTGACCTCTCACCACATAGTTCGAAACGGTTGCTTCAGAAACCTCAATCCCGAGCTTGAGAAGCTCGCCATGTATCCGCGGCGCACCCCACAGGGGATTGGCCAGACACATGTCCCGGATCAAATCCCGTAATTCCTTGTTGATCCTCGGCCTGCCACCCAGACTGCGGGATTTGAGTCGCCAGTAAGCCTTAAAGCCCTGTCGATGCCATCTCACGATGGTCGCGGGCGACACAATCCTCGTCGTCTCGAGCAGAAACGGAAAAAGACGATAAAACCAGACAATTGTCAGCCGATCCCAATTGCCCAGTCCCAGTCTATTGGGCACCTTTCGCCGCAATACATTGAGTTGATGCCGGAGAAACGCATTCTCAGCCTCTAGCCGGGCCTTCGACTTGAACAGCCCCGAAATAAGGGCAAACAGAATTTTCCAGATCTCTATCATCGCCACTAATCATGACATGATTCCATCTCCACTCTCCGAAATTGAGTTTTTAGGAGGGACAGCTGATGTCAGCCGTCTTCTGCCCCTCGCCTTCCTGTCTCCGGACATTATTGAAAGCATCCTGGCTGGTCGACAGCCAGTCGGCCTGACGGCTCAGAAGCTGAAACGTCTGCCCCGTCTGGCCATCGGCTGGAGCGACCAGTCAGAGCAATTGGGATTTGCCCGCTAAAGCTCTGACTTCCACTTCATTATTCGGCATCAAAGCAGCATCATGACCGCTGCAGCCCACATCAAACTGGCCAACGGATTGGACGTCGAAACCCACCGCAAGAGACGCTTTGCCAAATCCCGATAAATCCCCTCCAAAGAGACTATTCCAGCGGTGACTTCGATGCATGGAATGCACCCAAGCCTTTGAAACGTCGGAGGGTTCCAGGACTCGTCTCCTGGCCGTCTCAACAAGGGAGACTGCGTGGTGGTGGGTGCAGTCCTGTGCGAACCCGTCTCCATACGGATTTCCCTGTTTTACAGGGAATTAACAGGGAAATTTCGCGATTCAGGTCCAATTCCACCGAAATCCCCGCGATTAATGCAGCAAGATCAGTGGGTTGCGGACAAATTCCCTAAGAAAGATAACAGGGAATTTTTCCAACCAAACAGGGAAATAGATCGTTGGAACTGGGAAACTTTTCCATCGATCAGGCAATGCCCTCAAGCTTGGATCCTGCGCCCCATTTTTCCAGCGCGTTCAGAGTATTGATCAGAAACTTCCCAGACCCTGTCAAAGACAACTAATTCAAGAACCGAGGCTTTCTGCACCGGATGGGGTTTTTGGTATGCACACGAGTCAATTTCTGATTTTGATCGCCTCTGCGCATAAATCGGCAGACTTTGGCGTACTGTGCCTGGTCGCTTCAGTAGTCACGTCGCCATTCGAGTACAGCTTCTGTTTCGGCGGCATCACTGACTTTTGCCCCGATGGAAATGCTACTGGTTACGTTGATTTCGACGCCTGCGGACCTGGTCTGAGTGTCGAACTCCTCGGTGATGGAAAGGAAGACACCGGAGGCTACATACTTCCCGACAGTCAGAGATGAACCTTCGCCATCACCGCCGCCTGGAGGCGTGAAATGCAGGACATCGACGCCAATGGCCTGGCGTGTGACATCCATAAGGGATAGGCCAGATCCGGCCCGTCCGGAAATTTGCGCAAGGGCCACGGTCGTGCGAAGCGCCTCTGCAGGACCAAGCTGAATAACGGGTTTGCCGAAGAGTACATAGCTCACGATTTCTTCTTCCGGCAGAGGCGGCGTCGATTCGAAGCGGACTGTGGGTGTCGAGGCTCGTCCCTCAACCACGATACGGGCCTCAATTGCGTTGTCCACTTTGTGACGGGCGACCAGATTGACGTAAGGGTCTGCGTATTGTGCGCCATGCATGGCTATGGTCCCGCTCTCAAATTCAAAGGACCGTCCCCCGAACAAGAGATGTCCGCGACGAAGTTCAAGCGTGCCATCGAGCAAGAGGCCTTCGAAAGATCCGGTCAGGGCGAGTTTGGCACCCCATTCGGAATCAATGCCGCGCCCCCGGATGAAGACCTGGCCGTCAGATTCAAGTTTCACGTCAAGTTCGAGTTTGGGGAGCAGGACGGTCCCCTGTTCTCGAGTGGGTCTTACGATTGGATTACCACTTTTGTCCACAGGTATGACATTCAAGTCTACAATATCAATATCGGGCGGCGGCGGAATGGAGCCGCTGACGCGGTTGCCGCGGATCCGGCCTTCAAGAAGCGCACGCTCGGGGCTCGCAGTCAGGGACAGATTACCGCTCAGGACCCCGACGTAATTCGGGTGCTGAAGAAGAGAGTTTTCATCGAGGTGGAGGTCGAGAGATCCTTGCCATTTCTGAAAGGATTGAAGCGAAAATTCACCAGTTCCTTTGAGAGTAGTCTTTTCGCTCTTCGGATCATGCTGCGTGATGTCGATCGTACCTTCAAGGTTGCGCCCGGTGCCCCGCAGGTTGGTGCTTATCCGGACGCCCTCAACATGCAGGCTCTGGCCCTCGTGGGTGTAGCTGGCATTTGCCAGCACCGCCTGACCTTGCCACAGGGCTTTGCCGTCTTCTTCCCGGAGACTGGCGTTCACGTTCAGCGTTCCCGTTATGGTATGATTATAAATAGGGACAAGTGTGAGGAGCCGGGTAATTGAACCGTCATAAACAAGAGAAGCTGAGGCAGGTCCTGAACGGACAAGGGTCGTGCGCTCACCAAATTGAGCTTCCAGGGGGACGTAAAACTCGGAGATCTGCCTGGTTTCCGGTGCCTTCCCGGGTACGGCGAAAGTCATATGTGCAGCGCCATCAATGCGCGTGCCGTCCCACTTTCCTACGACATCAAAGCTGACCTTGCCTCGCTCTTGAGTTTTGGGCTCAAGGTGCAAATCGAAATGCCCAGCCTGATGCTGCGGTGTTGCTTCAAGGACTACCTCACCACTCAGCAGTGTTGGCGTGACAGGGAGCTTGAAATTGTCCGCTTCGATAAGAGCCGAGATCTGAGTTGAAGCGTCAAGATTCCGGAGAGTGAGGAAGCCTTGTTCATCACTGAGGATTGTGATGGGCCCGAGTGTGGAGGTCTCAATGTCAAATGTGACCGGATCCTGGAGAGAATAGGCTGTATCCTGATGAAGAATACGGGCAGAGGTGATTGTCACTTCCGGGCCATCAATGCGCTCGCGGAGAGAGATGACAGTATCCAGCCTCCCGACAGTAATGGAGGAGATGGTGAGGTCTTCGCTCTCAACCTGACCCTCCCAGTGGGAGCCTACATTTGTTCTACCTTGCGACAGGTTCAGGGAGGCTCTTGCACCTGAAACGGAGCCACCGTGGAAATTCCTCGCGGTCAATAGCCCGTTCCAGAGAGAGGCATCTGCCTCATACTTCGAATTCAAACAGAGATCAAAGGTACCGGCGTAGTTTCCGTTCGCCGAAAGTGCGCCGTTGATGTTGCAGGGGGCGCCGCTGTCCGGGCGAAAGGCGAGGTGCGCCGTCAGACTCGAGATGTCAGGGGACGTTTCCCTCGCTTCCAGTCGGGCATCACCTTTCAGGTCCTCGACCCTTCCACTTGTCCAGTCTTCAAACCGTCCTCTGATCTCGGATCGAGGTGCTCTGAAGGTCCGCCAGGCGAAGGGTCCAAGCGTTGCTTCAACGTTCAGGTCTGACGCGTCGGCTGCGTGATTGAGGCTGACGTTGGCATCAAGCAGCAGTCCTGCCGGGATGCTCAGGTCTCCTGTCTGAAAGGCGCTGGCGGCATTGGCTTCAAGCTCGGCGCTGAGACGCATTTCTTCCATAGCGTAGTGAATCCCTCCGGCAAGCTGAATGGCATCATCGGCCATTGTGGCTTCAAGCTCCGTAATATCGAGAATGCCATCGTCGGAAAGATCAATATGGGCGCTCCACACGACCTTTCCCAAATCCCAGGTTACATTCTGATCAGCAAAGAGATCGCTGGCGTCGAGTTCGCCATTGACGTCGGATGTGAAGGTGCCATCAGGGGTAACTCCAACGTCTGTTACTTCAACGAATCCTTTCAGAGTTTCGAGGCGGGCGTTCTCGACAGCCCATTCAGTTTCTTTCTGGTGCAGGTCCTCGATGCTCCAGAAGAGGGGGCTCAAGTCGTTCTCGGCCAAGATGCCATCCCTTGTCGTCAAGCGGCCTTCCCCGGAAAGATGGTAGGTCTGATCCGTGACGGAGATTTCAAGGTCTGCCTTCATAGTCGTGCCGGAGGTCTCCAGGCCCAGGTCCTTGATCCGGAGTCGCCTGATCTTCGCGTCGTAGGAGAGATTGCTTGCAAATGTGAAAGGTTGTGAGGTCGAAAAAGGCAAGAAGGACAGGTCGATGCCTTTCGGATCGAATGTTCCCGAGAGGGCGAAGTTTTTTCCCGCGAGGCAATCGCATGAAAGCACAAGGGTGCCGCTGCCAGGATCTCCCGCGACGAAATTACTTCGGGCCTGCCAGCTTGAAGCAGGGCCGCTGCTCGTGGTCGACAGCGAGAGTGGCACCGGGACACGGTCTTCACCAAGCCAGGTTAAAATCCCGTCCTTGCCGAGATAGACATTTATCGAGAGTGAGAAGTAGTCGCGGTCCCGGTCATACGCGAGCTCGAATGTCGCCCGGTCGTCCGTTCTGGACGCATCATGAGGGAGGAAGGCGACTTCTACGTCGGCGCGTCCTGGTGCAGTCTGCGATTGACCGCTCAGAATGAAAGCTTCGGAGGCAATTCCCTCTGAATTGATGAGAGCCAGGCTGTCGATTGCAATGTCGCGAATTTCAAGATTGGGAAGATCGTCGAGGGTGGGGATCTGAAGAGGCTCTCTGGCGTCCTCTGCCTGGAGAATATGAATCTGAACCTCCCCGAGCGAGACGGATCTTATTTTTGTCGGACCGATCAAGGCTCGCAAGGGTGACCAGCGCAGGTCAAGGGTGCTGATCGTTGCGACGTCAATATCACTTTTCTCAAGTTTGACGTTGTTGAGGACGATGTGCCAGGGCCAGGTTCCGTCCACTTCTTCTGCATTCAGCTTGTAGCCTGTAGTCTTCTCAAGAAAGCCGGTACCGATATCCAGCATCATGCGTTGACCGGCGGTTGATCGCGACATGGTGAGTCCTGACGCGATTAGAAGGGCGACGATGAAGGCCGGGATCCAGATTTTGAGGCGTGGTTTTGTCATCAGAAGGCCTGCCCCAATCCAATATAGAATTGCCAGGCGTCATCGCCGGGCCGTGGATCAAAGGGCACGGCGACATCAAATCTCACGGGGCCAATGGGGGTTTGGTAACGCACACCAAATCCGCCGCCCCACAGGATGTCCTCTTCGAAATCCGGTGTCGGCGCATCAAAGACGCGGCCACCTTCCACAAAGCCGACGAGTTGCCAGGCCTTTGTTACATCAGTGCGAAACTCGACCCCGCCCTCCAGGATCGAGCGGCCGCCAGCGGGGATCCCTTCGGCGTCCAGAGTGCCAAGGTGTTCCCAGGCGATCGCACGGACTGATTTCGTGCCGCCGCCGTAATAGAGCCGGGTTGCGGGAATGTCGGAGGCTTTGCCGCCCTGCAGAGACCCGATGTGTCCCCAGGTCGACAATTGGCGTTTTTGATCTTTGGATAGTGGCCAATGGTGAGAGACGCGGGCATCAAGTTTGACAAAGGCAGTTCCGTCGCCAAAGGTGGCGTAGGTTGGTGCCGCGGTCAGTGTCAGGACGATCCCGTCTTTTGGGTCCAGGACCTCATCGACAGTCGATTGGGACAGGACCACAGGTACCATGACACTGTGACCCGTTTCCCGAACCCCCTGATCTTCGATATCTGCATATTCGTATTCGGCCGAAGTAGCGAGGCGCCATGGTCCCCAAAGCGGATACTCTATACCGCCTTTGAGCGCGTACCGGTTGGCGTCATAGGCTTCGCGGGCCTCGGTTGCTGCGCCGAGTTCGGCGAAGAAGGCGGCACGGCGAGCTGGCCAGGGCTTGCGAAAGGAAAGGGTGCCTTCCTGCTGGATCTCCTCGATATTGAGCTCAACGTGGAGCCGCTCCGCGCCGCCCAGGAGATTTCTGTGCTCCCAATAGATCCGTCCGCCAATTCCCCGGTTTGTTGCCCAGGAAAGCCCGGCCCCAACGGTGCGCGCTTTGGCTTCCTTGAGGTTGACCACAACAGGATTGGGCTCTGCGCTCGGGTCAGCAGCTTCTAAACCAAAGACCGGCTTGATTTCAGCTGATGAAAAGAGGCCGGTTTTTGCCAGATTGAGCCTCTGCTCCTCCATTTCGTCGCGGCTACAGGCCTTGCCTTCGCGCAATCTAATCGAGGATGAGACAAATGCAGGCTTGAGACGTTCAAGGCCCTGAACCTGCAACGGGCCGTAGATGCAGGGCGGCCCTGGATCAATTTCATAGACAAGTCTGGCTTCCCGAGTCTCGAAGTTCGCCAAGACCTTTCTCTGCGAAAGTTCGGCCAGCGGGCGCCCGTTGTTTCGCAGGTAAGCAAGAATGGATGTCTGAATTGCGACGAGATCGTCACCGCGCGACGACGATGTGCTCTTCAGACCCAGGTCTTCGAGGCTTCGCGGCAGCGCCTCCCCGTCGTCACTTACATAGATGATCGCGTGATCCGTAATCTTGAATCGCATTCCCGGTCTCACTGTGAACCCTATGGAAGAGTCTTCGCCTTCCAGGATATCCGGAACGACTTTTGCAGCGTAGTAACCTTCTGATACGAGCAGTGTACGGATTTTTTCTGCGTCAACTCTCGCTCGCTGCCTGACAATGTGGATCTTCCTGTCGGGCTTTCGCTCAAGAGTATCCATGAGACTGTCAAGACGGGCGCAGGCGCGTTCATTAATCGTATCGGCAAGCGTGATGCCCTTGCCGCAGATTTGCTCGGAGGCGTGAGCGTTATCCGGCATCCATAGACCGCAAGTCATCAGCAATGGAAGAAAGAACACTGACCTTCTGGATTGCGCTGATACCACTGTGTTCGCCCTTGAGAAGACGTTTGCCATGCGCCTGAGACGCCCCCTTCAAACCGTGAGACCCGGTCAGGCTATGACAAGGCGGCTGCGGCGGGCATCCCGTTTGCCAGGGGCACTGTCATAGAAACCGGGGCACAGGGTCCCGCATTCAACACATTTTCCTTCTGCATCGAGCCGCCAGTCGCTCAGGCGATACCAGTCGCGACCGATAACGACCGATCCGCAGCCTGAGCACCAGGTACTCTGTCCCGCGGCATCATTTACATTGCCAGTATAGACAAAATTCAACCCGGCAGTTCGGGCAATTTGCCGCGCCTTTTGAAGGGTTTCTCTCGGCGTGGCTGGCTTGTCACGCATCTTCCAGTCCGGATGAAACGCACTGAAATGGAGCGGGACATCAGGGCCCAGAGTCTCAAAGATCCACTGGCACTGGGCCTCCAGCGCTGCATCGCTGTCATTTTCGCCGGGGATCAAGAGGGTTGTGATTTCCAGCCAGACATTCGTTTCCTGTCTAATGAATTTCAGCGTCTCAAGCACCGGATCAAGATGGGCCGCACAGAGTTTCCTGTAGAAGCCGTCATCGAAACCTTTGAGGTCGACATTGGCCGCGTCCATATGGGCGAAGAACTCCGCACGTGGCTCCTCGCAGATATAGCCGGCAGTGACCGCGACGGTCTTGATATTGCGCTCGTGACAGGCCTCAGCCGTATCAACGGCATATTCAAGGAAAATGACAGGGTCATTATAGGTGAAGGCTACTGACCGACAGCCCTTCGATACGGCCGCCTCGGCGATGGCCTCAGGCGTCGCCTGATCGGTCAGGCGGTCAAAGTCCTGTGCTTTCGAGATATCCCAGTTCTGGCAGAATTTGCAGGTCAGATTACAACCGGCTGTGCCGAAAGAAAGGACAGACGACCCCGGATAGAACTGATTGAGCGGTTTCTTCTCGATCGGATCAACGCAAAAGCCGGAAGATCGGCCATAGGTGTTGAGGATAAGCTTTTCGCCTTCTCTGCTCCGGACGAAGCAGAGACCGCGCTGGCCATCTTTGAGTTTGCACAGTCGCGGGCACAGATCGCACTGAAGACGTTCGTCTTCGAGCCTGTGCCAATAGCGCGCTATTTTCGTGTGAGGGCTGTTCTTTACCATACTGGGTCCCATATGGTGATGGGGACCGGATTTGCAAATGTCTACCGGGCTGCCCCGCGCAGCTCAGGTTTCGCTCCTCGCATGGCGCTCATGGGTGCGCATGATGCTCTCGACGGTGCGCGCCACCTCCTCTTCCGAAAGTGGCGGCCGGCAACGGACTTCGTTCCAGCAAAGCAGGAGATCGATGATCACGTCCGGGTCAAGCCCGTGCCACAGCAGGTGCCCGGTCAGAGAGGCGATCGTGTTGTTGCGTTGGCCCTCATCCACGCCTTCTTTGATCAGCTGCCGCCAGTAAGAAACGGGATGGCCGCGCCTCGGCCCCGGTTCCTTCACCAGATCAAGGAGCCATGGCGGCGCTTCGGCCAGCGCCATCTCCTCTGGCGAATAGCCCTTCTCCCATTTGTATCTGTTGCCCGACGGATGCAGGGATGGCGGAGCCGCCACATAACCGCCATCGCCCCGGAGATCAAGGCCGGGGGCAAAACCCACCTTGTTGCGGGTCTCGGGCCCCGGGTGACGGAAGTAGACGTGGCAACCGCCCCCACCCGTCCGCGACCGGATCGTCGGCGGCAGGGCGCCATTGGAGTCTTCGAGCATTGCTACGCTTTCCTCACCTCCATGGCCCGGATCGATGTCGAGGACCACAAGGCCGGAGACACGGCCCGTCACGATGCCGATATTGGCATCGGGCCAGCGCGTGAACCAGCCGCGCACGTCTTCTTGCGTAGGTTGTTCCGTTTGATACTGTTCCCAAAAGACCAGAGGGCGTTTTTCTGCGGGCCGCAACGGAATCACACACCAGCCGCGTTGCAAATATCCGAGTGCCCGGTCAAGCGATGTGGCGGGGCCATTCGCACCATGAGGCTCGGCGGCTTTTGTGTTGTCGATTTCGGGACACATGGCTGGAATTAGATTACGTTTGGGATCCTGGTGCAATTGAAATCCGGCTTCGACGGGCCGCGACCCGGACCAGCTGGCGAATTAAGACAGGAACGACAAAGGTGCATGACAGCGACCGTGTTGTATTCCTCCAGTGGTGTCTTCCGAAACTCGGCCTGCGATGGAAGGGATTTCGCAAGGTACGGCGGACCGTCTGCAAGCGGATCGATCGCCGGATGCGCTCGCTTGAGATTTCCGGCATTGAGACTTACCGGCAATATCTCGGCAACCATCCGGAGGAGTGGGCGCGCCTTGATGCCATGTGCCGCATCCCGATTTCGCGGTTTTACCGGGACCGGCGCGTCTATCAATGGCTGGCCGATGAGGGCTTCCCGCTTGTGACGGAAGAAGCAGGCCGCAGAGGCGAAGAAACAGTGCGCTGCTGGAGTGCTGGCTGCGCCTCGGGCGAAGAACCCTATAGCCTCAAACTCGCATGGCTGGAGAAGGCAGCAGGCCTCTATCCTCAGATCAGTCTGAAAATTCTTGCGACCGACGTGGATGACATCATGATCAAACGGGCCCGGAAAGGCTGTTACACCGGCGGATCGCTGCGTGAGTTGTCAGCTGAAATACGAAGCCTGGCCTTCGAGAGAACCAGGGATCTTTTCTGCATTCGCGAACGCTGGCGCGAAGGCATGGAGTTTGAACTTCAGGATATGCGCAAGATGTGGCCGGAAGAGGCATTTGATCTCATCGCGTGCCGGAATACCGCCTTCACCTATTTCGAACCGGCGCTTCAGGTGCTCTGCCTGAGGCGCATTGCAGACTCGCTCAGCCCCGGCGGTCTGTTAGTCATCGGCGGACATGAGTCTCTACCCGAATGCGGTCTGACCTTCGAGCAAGCGGCACCTCATTTGCCGATCTTCAGAAAACGGGGTTGAAGGATTTCACCTGGACGTCCGGACGTCTTTCCAACGGATACGATGTCCGGGCGGCTGCAACTGGTCATGACAGGGATTGATATTACTCTGGCCACTCAGCACTTCCAGTACAGCCTGTTCACAAAGGCTGTTTCTTCCCCTCCTTCAATTTCGCCTCCAGGTCGTCTTGAGCTTCCTGAAGCATGAGAATAGCGACATTGCACTTTTCGGCGACAGAATCACCAGAGTGCTCGGGGTGCTCGGGGTGCTCGGGATCGTACTCGCAAGTGGTCTTAACGAAGTATTCCAGATCCTTGATGATCCGTTGCAGTCGGGGTTTACGGTGCGGCATCGTTCATTCCCTTCTCTCCATCGCGCCTTCGTCAGGTCGTCTTTTCCTTCATATGTCGAAAGTAGTGTTCGGCATGCTGGTAACAATTTTCGGATTCGATTGCGTCCCCGGATGCCGTGGCAGCACGGGCCAACGCTGTGTAGTGATCGAATTTCATCTTTGGATTGGCAGAGTTATTGGGGCGGGATCGTTTGCTCCCGTGTTTCTGCCCCTTCGAGTGTCCGGGAGATGGCGCTGTTCGAGTTCGGGCGCCCCGGGGCGCCGTCCGTTTGTTCGGTGAATGTGATTTCTGTGATGCCATTGGCTATGCCACCCTCCTGACGGTTTTGTGAAAAGATTGAGAATTGCTCCGGCGGTAACCGTGACGTTCGAGGTCAAGAATCTCGAGCCTCGTCCGGTTTGTGTCGTAAAACTGATACGTCAGTACAACGAATATAGTGGTGCCGATCAAAGCAGCCGGATCAGCCACGGCGCCATGCCGCAGAGGACTTGCATTTGCGACAGATGCGCTCGCCCGCCCATTCGCTCGGAAACCGGGAGCCGCACATCAGATATTTTCTGGTCCCGGCTTCTCCCTTGCGCCTGCTATCAGGCCCTGCGTCCTTGTCACGGGCTTTGGTTTTTGGAGTTTTGGAATCAAGCATTATTATATGGCTTACACATCCCTGGCTGCATGTTGTCAGTTGGTCTCTGAGAGACTGTTAGCGGCGATAGACCCGGCGTTGCTGGCCGGGCCTGCTGGCGCGCTCGTCCTTGTGGCGATATACCACGCGCCCTTTTTCAAGGTCGTAGGGCGTCATCTCGACAGTGACGCGATCGCCCACCAGCGTACGGATCCGGTACTTTTTCATCCGGCCTGCGGTGTAAGCAATGATTTCATGATCATTGTCGAGCTTCACGCGGAAGCGGGCATCCGGCAACACTTCGGTTACGATACCTTCGAATTCGAGTAATTCTTCCTTTGCCATGCGAGCACCTCCTTGCGTCTCAAACAAAGCGATTGCTCCGGCCCACGCGCGTCGGGTGATCGAAGTCATCTTTCTGGAGATTGTCTCGGGATAGAATGCTACCGCTTAACAGGGCAGCGAACCGTGCGATCGCGATAAATCAGTGTAACCTCAAGATGGGGGCTCGGGTCGAACATGTCAAGCTCACAATCATTGCTAGAATATCTGCAGGCTTATGCCAACAATCCTGTTGGGTGCGAATTGCTATTTTTCACACAAATGTGAGAGATTTCCCAGTCTTGTCATGCGCGATCATTTGACTACGATCACCGGCCATGCGTGATCTTACCATCCTTTTCGCCCATCTTCTCGTAACAATCGTCCGCTTGTTCGGTCCCGGCGGTACACGGTCTGTCATTGCTGAATCTCTCTCCTAAAACATCAGCTTCTTGTTCTCAATCGCTCACGAGGGCGAGCTCCGAGCCTTCGGCCAATAGACCGGGTCATTGTGGGGCTGTGCGCAATCCTGATGCGCCCTGCCCGCTTGACGCGATCAGCCATTGTCCTCAAGCCCTCCACAGTCCTCAGCTTCCATCGTGCACTAGTCAAACGGAAATACCGCCTGCTCTTCACACCGAAAACGCGCGGCAAGCCTGGCCCCAAAAGGCCCTCTGCCGAACTGGTCTCTCTCATCGTCGAGATGAAGCACAAAAACCCGAACTTCGGTTACCAGCGTATTGCCGATCAGATCTCCCAGGTCTTTGACATCAAGATAGACAAGCACCTGGTGCGGCGCGTGCTGGCGAGGCACTGCAAACCAGGGCCAGGTTCTAACGGTCCATCCTGGCTCACACTCCTTGGTCACAGCAAGGACAGCCTTTGGAGCGTGGATCTCTTTCGATGTGAATCGCTGTCCCTCAAGTCACATTGGGTCATGGTCGTCATGGATCAGTTTACCCGGCGGATCATCGGTTTTGCCGTTCATGCAGGTGCGCCTGATGGGCCAGACGTATGGCGTATGTTCAACAGCATCATTTATGGATCCGGGAGTCCACGATACTTGAGCTCGGACAATGACCCGCTCTTCCGCTACCGCCAGTGGATCGCCAATCTCCGGATTCTCGAAGTGACGCAGGTGAAGACTGTTCCTCATGTTCCTCTGTCGCATCCCTTTGTCGAACGACTGATCGGCACGATAAGGCGAGAATATCTGGACCATGTCCCTTTCTGGAATGCTCATGATCTGGAAAGAAAGTTACTGTTGTACAAGGAATACTACAACACCATCCGTCCTCATCAGGGAATCAAGGGCGCTTTGCCCGATCCACACTGCGACAAAATCGATCGAGAAAGCGCTCGCCTCAATGCCTTTAGATGTAAAGCTCACTGTCATGGCTTGTTTGAGCTACCGGAAGCCACTTGAATAGTAATTCTCCCCCCACACGTCCGGTATTGCAGCTGGAAGCGTTTTCTGCAGGATGTCGGGTCAAGGACACCAATCCCGGGCGACCATTTCAATGATACTTAGATACACTCTTAGTGCGTCATAATCTTTGTTATTCAAGCTATGTTGAACTAGAATGGAACCTGAGTATCGAAACATTCTCGATATTTGCGGCACAGATACCGCCACTGCGCAGAATAAAGGGAGGACCTACAATGACCCGACTTATTCAATACTTTCTCGTTGCGACATGTCTTTTATTCGTAAGCGCTTCGGCCCAGGCAAGGCCGATAAGCTATATTTATGATTGGCACATAATCGGTGGCTGCTCTTCGAACGGCTTGAGTTGTGGGAGCGGCCCTACAGCGTCATGGGAAATCGATGCCGACGTGCTGTTTGATGAACCCGATCCCGGCGTGAACCCGGTGGCCTTTGGCAACACGTTAAGTAGCGGACCTGAAGATATTCTGGGATTTAACTTCGAATGGTCTTATGATGAAACATCGTCTTCTTTTCCTCAAGGTTCCTCCGTGGTAATGGAATTGACAATTTCAAAGGATCGCTTGAGTGTCGTCGACTTCTTTTTTGGACCCACGGGCCATACACTCTTTGTCGGCGTTAGTGCTGAAAAAACCCTCGAAATCAGACCCGGCTTATTGGTCGTAACCCATGGTACGCCTTCCAAGGCCTCCGACGGCATGTTCATATTGAGCCGAATAAGAGGCGCGGACGGCTCCATTTATTCCGTCGATGAGCCGGCAAGTCTTGCCCTGATCTTCCTGGGACTGATGGCAGCCGCATTCGGAGTGGTTCGACGCAATCGCAACATCAGCAAAGCTGGCGCGCATTGATCAGTTCGCTCGGCATCTGGCCCGTGGGGTACGGGACGCCTCTTATGATACGCCAGACTTCAAGAGCTTGATCGGGGGAAGGAGTTCGATTTCAGGTGGATGACAGGGAAACCGTCACAAAGAAAAGAACCCTTGTCCTTACCAAAAACTATATCCGAACATACTGATGGTGCAATCCGCCAAGCCATTCGACTGACTTGATTGCACCTGCCCCCTGAATAGCTCTTTTGTCCGGCGAGTCTTTCTCCAAAGACAGATGTGTCCGCGCGGAATTGTAGTACTGCACGTACTGCCGCATGATCCGACGAAGATGTGCTTCGCTGAAGACAATCACATGATCGAGGCATTCCCGCCGGATAGACTCGATCACGCGT
The DNA here is from genome assembly GCA_030614785.1 of Alphaproteobacteria bacterium. Classification (GTDB taxonomy): domain Bacteria; phylum Pseudomonadota; class Alphaproteobacteria; order M2410; family M2410; genus JAUWTJ01. The sequence goes on from JAUWTJ010000032.1 coordinate 25,971, forward strand.
TCAGCGTATCCGTTTTGCCAGGGTGATCGAGGGGATGTGGGTCTGTCCCGAATTCCCATCGCCACCAGACGCCGGCGATACGCTAATTCAAAGGCTCCGTCGTTGTCTCTGATAAGAAAATCAGGAGCTTCGTCCCACGGAAAAGCCTCTGTGATCTGCCCGGCGACCCACTCAGTTGTGGCGTGAGAATTGCAATTCTTCACATGAATCTGAAGGATTTCCTAGTCTTGTCATACGCGGTTGTATGGTTACGATTACCCAGTGATGCGTGATCTCGCCATACTCTTTGTCCACCTTCTCGTAACGATCGCCCGCTTATTCGGGCCGGGCGGCGCCCGGTCTGTCGTTGCTGAATCTCTGCTCGTGAAACATCAACTTCTTGTTCTCAATCGCTCACGAGGGCGAGCACCGAGCCTTGGACCAACAGACCGCGTCATTTTTGGACTGTGTGCAATCCTGATGCGCCCTGCTCGCTTGTTGCGCTCAGCCATTGTCCTGAAGCCCTCCACAGTGCTCAGCTTCCATCGCGCACCGGTCAAACGGAAATACCGCCTTCTCTTCACACCGAAAACCCGGGGCAAGCAAGGTCCCAAAGGACCCTCTGCGGAACTGATCTCCATGATCGTCGAGATGAAACGCAGGAACCCGAACTTCGGTTACCAGCGTATCGCCGATCAAATTTCCCTGGTCTTCGATCTCGAGATTGACAAGGACATAGTACGGCGCGTGCTTGCCAGACATTACAAGCCGGAGCCAGGCTCCAACGGCCCCTCCTGGCTCACTTTCCTGGGCCACAGCAAGGACAGCCTGTAGGGTGCGAATTCCAATTTTTCGCATGAACACTTCGAATTTCCTAGTCTTGTTATGCCTAAAGTTCTGGCTACGATGCCGCGGATATGAGCAACCTGGCTTTACTTTTCATCCACCTCCTCGTAACGATTGCCCGCTTGTTCGGACCAGGCGGTGCTCGATCTGTCGTTGCTGAATCTCTGCTCGTAAAACATCAACTTCTGGTTCTCAATCGTTCGAAGAAGAGAGCACCAAAACTTCGGCCATTGGATCGGCTAATTGTTGGGCTATGTGCAATCTTCATAAAGCCCAAACGCTTATTGCGATTGGCCGTTATTCTGCAACCCTCCACAATTCTCAGCTTCCACAGGGCGTTGGTAAATCGCAAGTACCGCCTGCTGTTCTCATCAAGAATACCTCGTAAGCCAGGTCCTAAAGGACCATCCGAAGAGTTAGTCTCGCTGATCGTCGATATGAAGCGCAGGAACCCAAACTTTGGTTACCGGCGTATAGCCGATCAGGTTTCCCTGGTTTTTAATATTGAGGTCGACAAAGATTTGGTACGGCGCGTGCTGGCTCAACACTACAAGCCAGACCCTAAATCCAATGGTCCATCCTGGCTCACTTACCTGGGCCATAGCAAAGACAGCCTGTGGAGCGTCGACTTCTTTCGATGTGAATCGCTGATCCTCAAGTCACACTGGGTGATGGTCGTTATGGATCAATTCACCCGGCGTATTGTCGGCTTTGCTGTCCGCGCCGGCCCCCTTGATGGACCCACGGTATGTCGAATGTTCAACGGCATCATCAGCAGGTCAAAAATCCCGCGATATTTGAGCTCGGATAATGATCCGCTATTCCGATACCGACAATGGAACGCCAATCTCCGAATACTTGAAGTCACGCAGGTTAAAACCGCTCCCTACGTTCCTCTGTCGCATCCCTTTGTCGAGAGGCTGATCGGCACAATAAGGCGAGAATACCTGGATCAAATATCTTTCTGGACAGAGAGTGATCTGGAGAGAAAACTGCAGCTGTACAAGGAATATTACAATCAAGCCCGTCCTCATCAGGGGATCGGTGGCGCCCTACCAAGTCAACATGGGAAAAACGCAGATCAAAAGATCACCAGGCCAAAAGCCTATCGCTGGAGAAAGCATTGCCACGGCTTGTTTCAGCTACCAGAAGCCACTTAAATAGTAATTCGCACCCAACACGTCTCGTGGTCGTCAAAACCAGCGAGACTGCGTGGTGGTGGGTGCAGTCCGGTGCGAACCCAACTCACGATATCCAAATTCGAATCTCCTCCTCAAAACCAAAAGAAAAGTCCGCGGATGGAATAAATGGAAGGCACAATCATCTACGCCGACACCGAGCCCGGCGCTATGTTCAACAATGATATCATGACCGGCGGCCCGTAACTCCCGCACAGTTTCAGGGACGAGACCGACACGATACTCATGGTTCTTGATCTCTTTCGGAACACCGATGAGCATGCCTACTCTCCTTCCAATTCAGACTTCGGAGCCTGATGCTTCTTCTGAAAATATCCGACACATCCTTCAAGCGTCTCCAGATCAGGATAGTCCACCTCGGGTATATCGACCCCGGTGGCCTCATGCATCGCGATGATAAAATTGAGGAAATCCATGGAATCAATTTCAAATTGATCGCGAAACGCACTTCCTGGCTCAATTTTCTCGCCCTCAAATTCCGGAGCAATGGAAAAGAGTGTGCGTTGCACCAGATCTATAATTTCTTCCTCCGTCATAATGCTTCTGGCTCCTGCAATAGTTTATCCAGGGCACCAAGGAACCGCGCTCCGATACGGCCATCACTTGCTCGGTGATCACCGGCCAAAGTCGCCGTAATCAATTGCCGCCTCCGAACCTCGCCATCCACCACCCAGGGCCGTACGTTGATCGAACCAATGCCCAGTATCGCCACCTGGGGAGGATAGATTATTGGCAAGATGGCTTCGACATTGCCCTCTCCGACATTGCTGATTGTGAAAGTGGAACCCGTCAGCTCAGACCCTCGCATGTGGCCTTGACGCACACGCCCTGACAGGTCGCGCAGTTTCGCCATCAGCTCGGCGACCGAAAGCTCATTGGTGTTGAGAATTGCGGGGGCCACCAGGCCGCCTCCGCGCAAGGCGATCACAACACCAATATTGATCTCTTTACTTGCCTGAAATGCATCATCAGCCCAGGTACCATTGATCTGTGGCACCTGATCAAGCGCCCGCGCGACCGCCTTGATCAGCGGGACCGCAGGCAAGATCCGTTCTGCAACAGGCACCTCCTCGTTGAATGTGGCGAGCCAGCTGGTCATCCTTGTTACATCAATCGTGGCACTCACATAGTAGTGAGGGATCTCACGTTTTGATCTTGTCATGGCCGCCCCAATGGCTGATCGCATGCGAACCAGATCAATGCCCGCTGCCCTATTTTCAAGTTTGGCTTCTGCTTCAGCGCCCTGCCCGGTTGCACCAGCCGTGCGCTCGACATCGGATATCGTTATGGCACCGGCAACTCCGGTTCCAGAAACGATATCCAGATCGACATCAAGGTCTTTCGCCCGCCGCCTTGCCGCTGGCGAGACACGGATACGTCTGGGTGTTGATGTGTCAGAACCGCCAACAGCGACACTCTCACTTGATGTTACACCAGCACCGGCGACCCCTTCAATTTGAGCAATCACGTCACCCACATCCCGATATTCGCCGACTGCCGCCGCGATATCCTTTAGTATCCCATCCTCAAAGACCTCAATCTCAATCGCGCCCTTGTCAGTCTCAACTACCGCAATAATTTCTCCGTGATGGACTTCGTCACCGGGCTGTTTGAGCCATTCGACCACCGTTCCACCTTCCATATCAGCTCCCAGAGACGGCATAGGAAATTCGCTCATGATGCCCCCACAATCTTCAGGACGCTTTGAATGACGTCCTCTGTCTGAGGCAAGGCAGCCTCTTCCAGGTGACGCGCATAGGGAATTGGAACCTCGGCACTACATAGACGCTCGACAGGCGCGTCGAGTTCGTAAAAGGCCTGCTCCATGATACGCGAGCTAATCTCCGCTGCCAGACTTCCGCTACGCCACCCTTCATCGATAATCAGTGCTCTGTGTGTTTTGACAACTGAACCCACAATTACCTCATCGTCCAGGGGGCGCAACGAGCGTAGGTCAACGACCTCGCATAAGATGCCTCTGCTCGCCAGATGTTCGGCGGCCATCGTCACCTTTGGCAGACAGCCGCCATAGGTAATCAGGCTAATGTCAGTCCCTTCACGGCGGACTTTCGCCCGGTCAATATCAACGGCACCAGCATCAGCCGGGATCGCCTCTTTCATGTTGTAGAGTGTCGCGGGTTCAAACATGATAACTGGGTCTGGACATTCCAGTGCCGTCCACAACATCCCGCGCGCGTCTGCAACTGTCGCCGGTGATACAACACGCACGCCAGGAACATGGGCATACCAGACTTCAAGGCTGTGCGAATGCTGAGCCGCAAGCTGTAACCCCCCGCCGGTCGCCATCCGGATAACCAGCGGAACCGAAAACTGGCCACCTGACATATGCCGTATCGTCGCCGCATTGTTTACGATTTGGTCAATAGCAAGGAGACTAAAGTTGACGGTCATGATTTCGACGATTGGCCGCATGCCACCAAGGGCTGCTCCGATGCCCGCGCCGGTGAAACCGGATTCCGCAAGTGGGGTATCGCGCACACGATCTTCCCCGAACTCTTCTTGTAGCCCTTTGGAACAGGCGTAGGCACCACCGTAGCGGCCCACATCTTCGCCCATGAGAAAGACGCGGTCGTCACGCCGCAGCGCATCCTGAAGGGCCTGGCGCACGGCCTCGCGGTATGTCATTTCCACTGGCCCATTCATGGCGCCGCCTCCGCCTCAGGGGTGTAGACATCGCGTGCCAGATCACCGATTGGTTCAAATTCACCTCGTTCCGCAAAACTCACCGCTTCAGCCACCTCAGCTGCGACCTCCTGCTCAATATTCTCGATGTCATGGTCTGCCAGCAACCCCTCGCTCTTTACTTTGTCCAGAAACGAGACAATGGGCCCGCGCGTCTTCCATTCCTCGACTTCGGTCTTTTCGCGATAGAGTTCTGCATCAAACATTGAGTGAGCACGAAAACGATACGTCTTGTTCTCGAGAAAATAGGGGCCGCCCTCTTTCCGAATTTTGTCACAGGCTCGCCGGGCCGCTGCTTCAACTGCCAGAACATCCATGCCATCGACGACTTCTGATGGCACATTGTAACTTTGAGCATGTCTGTAGATTTCGGTTTGAGATTCCGAGCGCTCCAACGCCGTACCCATCGCATACAAGTTGTTTTCACATACAAACAAGACCGGCAATTTCCAAAGGGCTGCAAGGTTCAGCGATTCATGGAACTCGCCTTCAGCCGCGGCACCCTCACCAAAGAAGCAACATGTGATGTTATTGTGACCTTGCATCTTGTCCGCCAACGCCAGCCCCACAGCAAGTGGCAGGCCTCCGCCCACGATAGCGTTACCGCCATAGAATTTTGTTGCAGCATCAAAGATATGCATGGAACCGCCGCGGCCCCGACTGGTGCCCTCAACCTTGCCAAACATTTCAGCCATTATTGCTCCGGCCGAAACACCCCGCGCCAGGGCGTGGCCATGTTCACGGTATGTGGCAACTATGGCATCGGCCGGTCCCAGTGCCTCCATTACACCAACAGCATTGGCCTCTTCGCCAACATAAAGGTGCAGAAAACCGCGTATGAGGCCTGTGCTATAAAGTTCGGCGCATTTTTCTTCAAACCGTCGAATGAGGACCATCTTTGCCACCAATACGCGTGCATGCTCTCTGGTCAATGTGTCGTCAAAGTTCGGAGCTTTTCCATCAGGGCCAGTCATGAATAGGTCTCCAGCGTCGAGACATCTCCTGTCGGCAGATTCAGCTCTTGTGCCTTCAAGAGACGGCGCATGATCTTGCCGCTGCGGGTTTTGGGCAAGCTGTCCCGGAACTCAATCTGCCGCGGCGCAATGGCCGGACCCAGGCGTTTGCGGGCATGAGCCAGAATATCACGCAGCAATGCATCATCAGCCTCACAATCATCTCTGACTGTAACGAAAGCCTTGACACTTTCTCCCGCAATCTCATCTGGCAGACCAATCACTGCCGCTTCGACAACCGCGTCATGTTCGACAAGCGCACTCTCCACTTCGAATGGCCCAATCAGATGTCCCGCCGACTTGATGACATCATCGGCGCGTCCAACAAACCAGAAGTAACCGTCCTTGTCTCGGCGCGCCAGGTCTCCTGTGAGATACCATCCGTCACGAAAGCAGCGTTGGTAACGTTCCTCTTGCCCGAGGTAGGAACGAAACATGGATGGCCAGCCACTGCGCAGGACCAGTTCCCCATCTCGATCCGGATCAGTAATAAAATCAAGCTTATCGTCGTCACTATGCTCGATGATCGCAGCCTCAATCCCTGGAATCGGCACCCCCATGGAACCAGGCTTGACAGCGAGGGAAGCTGTATTGGCAATCATGATTCCGCCGGTTTCGGTTTGCCACCAGTTGTCGTGAATGGTCTTGTCAAGCACGTCAACGCCCCAGCGAACAGCTTCGGGGTTCAGGGGTTCGCCAACACTTGCAATAAATCGCAACTTCGAGAGGTCGTAATTGCCGGGCACCGTATCTTCCAGCCTCATCAACATTCGGATCGCTGTTGGTGCCGTATACCAGACCGTCACTTTTTGATCCTGCAATGTCTGATACCACCGTTGAGCGTCAAACTCCTGCTGATCAACTATCATTGTCGCTCCAACGACCAGTGGAGCAATGATGCCGTATGATGTTCCTGTCACCCAACCTGGATCGGCCGTGCACCAAAAGATATCCTCCGGATGAAGATCAAGAGCAAACTTTGCTGTGGCATAGTGAGCGAGGACTGCCTGGTGGACATGAACAGCGCCTTTTGGCGTCCCGGTTGTTCCACTTGTAAAATGTAGTATCGCTGCGTCGTCCGGACGTGTAGCTACTATGTTGAAATCGGACGCGGCCCCGCGCATGAGGTCTTCGAAATAGCAAGTGCCACCCGGGGCTTCATCTTTGTCGCTGTCGTTGTTTTCACCAACGATAATGACATATTCCAGATCTGGCAGTTCATCCCGTATCACAGCGACTTTGCGGCGATAAAGGCGTTCTGTTGTAACCAGAACTCTCGCCGCACCAATCGTCATGCGCGCCTTAATTGGTTCCGGACCAAAGGCTGCAAACATTGGACAGAATACGCCGGCGATCTTGAAGACCGACAGAGCGGTGACGTAGAGTTCTGGAATGCGGTCCGAAAGCACAAAGACGCGATCACCTTTGACAATCCCCAACCCCGACAATGCGCTGGCAAACCGGTCCGAACGTTGTTTCAACTCGGTATAGGTGATGTCAGTGGTCTCGCCCGTCTTTGCCAGCCATCTGATCGCGATATATTCACCGCGTGGCCCCGCAGCATGTCGATCAACGGCTTCATGAGCGATATTCAGAGCTCCGTCCGGCAGACCGTCCAGCTCCTTTGCGACCTCATCCCAGTAGACATCAGGGCTCCGGTCTTCGTGTGTGGACAAACAAGTCCGGCCTGATTGGGCTCCGTTCGCTTTGCTAAATACCTCTGTCATTTTCCCGGTACACTCCGCGGCTGGTTTTTGCTGAACTTCGCCCTCAGGATCTGGATAGATGAATGTCTTACATAACCTTACATTCCCCGGATACCCGGCGTGGCGCATTTGAATCCGAACACGCCATTCTTGCCCGGCCGGTATACTTTTGACCGCTAATGAGCCATCAGCACAGGGACGCCGGCTCTATGGAGGACTTCCCGAGTCGCTCCCCCAAAAACGAATTCTCTGGCACGGCTATGACCATAGGCTCCCATGACCAAAAGGTCCGCTCCCGATTCGTCGCAATAATCCAGCAGGGTTGCGCCGGCATTTCCAGCCTTTTCAATAATGACACGTTGCTCCGGATGAATGCCATGGGCAGCAAGATAAGTGAGCGGTTCAACAAGTTCAGCGTTTGCGGAAGCCTGATCCTCAGCGATGATGACTACTTCCACTTTTTTCGCGTAGGGAAGAAGACCTCGCGCCTGACGCAGAGCAGAGGCAGCCTCATCACTGGAAGTCCAGGCAATGACGACATGATCTCCGATGGATTCAACAGGATCATCCGGCGTGATCAAGATCGGTCTCTTGGACGCGAGGAGAAGACTTGGCAAAACATGCGCAAGTTCCTTCGTCGCGCCCTCCGGAGTGCGTGCGACAACCATGAGATCCACAAGCCGAGTCTCATGTTGAAGGACAGGCAACAATATACCCTTGTCCTGATGAAATGAGATCGAAAGCCCGCTTGTAAGATCTCCATGTGCCACCATCGGAATACCGCACTCCTGAGCAACAGCTGCAACCTTGGCCCGGGCTTTTTCGGCAAGCTCATCGCTCGCCTTATTCACGGCATAAATTATATCACTGGCAACGACACCCACACCGCTAAATCCCAGCCCTGCGGTGGGCAGAACTTTTGCCGGATCGGCACGCACAAAGACAGTTTCCACACGCGCATCAACTCTGCGTGCTATCTGTATCGCTGCTTCTAATGTTGGACGATCACTGTCATGACCCAATACGGGCACCAGCATTCGATGAATAGACATCCGAAGCACCTTTCGTTCGAGAGATACTAACCTGGTACATTCGCGATCCTGCCGACCAAACCTGTGCACTAAAATCAATTATGTCAATTGGCTAGGTGGTTTCTGCGGCAATTTGACCGGGAATGGTGATACGGCAATTTGACCGGGAATGGTGATACGGCAATGTCATACCGATTGAACGGAAATTACCTGTTGGGTGCGAATTGCTATTCGTCACACAAATGTGACAGATTTCCCAGTCTTGTCATACCCGATATTTTGATTACGATGGCTCGGTGATGCGTGATCTTGCCATACTTTTCATCCACCTTCTCGTAACGATTGCCCGCCTGTTCGGCCCAGGCGGTGCCCGGTCCGTGGTTGCTGAATCTCTGCTCGTAAAACACCAGCTTCTCGTTCTCAATCGTTCGCGGGCGCGAGCACCGAGCCTTCGACCAATGGACCGGGTTATTGTGGGGCTGTGTGCAATCCTGATGCGACCTGCCCGCCTGTTGCGATCGGCCATTATCCTGAAGCCCTTCACGGTCCTCAGCTTCCATCGTGCACTGGTCAAACGGAAATACCGTCTGCTCTTCACACCGAAGACCCGGGGTAAGCCAGGTCCCAAAGGACCCTCTGCGGAATTGATCTCCATGATCGTCGAGATGAAGCACAAAAACCCGAACTTCGGTTACCAGCGTATCGCCGATCAGATTTCTCTTGTCTTAGATGTCAAGATTGACAGGGACCTGGTCCGGCGCGTACTTGCCAAGCATTACAAGCCGGTGCCTGGCTCCAACGGTCCATCCTGGCTCACTTTCCTGGGCCACAGCAAAGACAGTCTTTGGAGCGTGGATCTCTTTCGATGTGAATCGCTGACCCTGAAATCATATTGGGTGATGGTCGTCATGGATCAGTTTACCCGGCGGATCATCGGTCTTGCTGTTCATGCCGGGGCGCCTGATGGACCTGGCGTGTGCCGCATGTTCAACAGTATCGTCAGCGGATCCGAAAGTCCGCAGTACTTGAGTTCGGACAATGACCCGCTCTTTCGTTACCGACAATGGGAAGCCAATCTCCGCATTCTTGAAGTGACGGAAGTAAAGACAGTTCCTTACGTTCCCTTATCGCATCCGTTCGTCGAAAGACTGATTGGCACGATACGGCGAGAATATCTGGACAAGGTTCCATTCTGGAGTGCCCGGGACCTGGAGAGAAAATTACTGCTCTACAAGGAATATTATAACAGAAGCCGTCCTCATCAGGGACGCAATGGCGCTTTACCCGATTCAGGCTGCAATAAAACGGATCGGAAGAACTCTCGTCTGGACGCCTTTCGATGGAAGGCTCATTGTCACGGCCTTTATCAACTGCCTGAAGCCACTTGAGTAGCAATTCGTACCCCACACCCTGGGTGCTAGCCACCGAATTCATCGAAACGGACATTTTCCTGTCCGACCCCCAGCTGGTCTAGCATATGCGTCACTGCGCTGATCATCATCGGAGGTCCGCAGAGGTAGTACTCGCAGTTCTGTGGGGCCGGATGATCCTTCAGATAGTTCTCGTAGAGCACGTCGTGAATGAATCCCGTATAGCCCTTCCAGTGGTCTTCGGGCTTTGGATCTGATAGCGCGACGGACCAGTCAAAATTCTCGTTTTCTGCCTGCAGACGATCGAAGTCCTCAACATAGAACAACTCCTGGCGGCTTCGCGCTCCATACCAGAACGTGATCTTTCGTTTTGAGCGGAGGCGTTTCAATTGGTCGAATATATGAGAGCGCATGGGGGCCATGCCGGCACCGTCGCCGACGAAGACCATTTCCCTCTCGGTATCGGTGGCAATAAAATGCTTGAATGGACCGAGGACCGTGACCTTGTCTCCAGGCTTCAAGCTGAAAATGTAGGATGAAGCCACGCCTGGCGGGATGGAATCGGGGGCTCCGAGCGGCGGGATTGCGATCCTGACATCTAGTATGATTATCCCCTTTTCTTCGGGGTAATTAGCCATAGAGTATGCGCGTGTTACGATTTCCTTTGAACTTGCCGTATAACGCCAAAGGCCGAGCCGATCCCATTGATCCCGGAACTCAGGATTTATTTCGAAGTCTGCGAACTTCACATGGTAAGGTGGGCACTCGATTTGAACAAAGTTACCGGCGCGAAATCCCATGCTTTCCCCAGCCGGCAGTTCTATCACCAACTCCTTGATTAGAGCTGCAACATTTCTGTTCGACCGTACTCTGCACTGCCAACGCTTCACCCCGAAGATTTCCTCGGGTACTTCAATCTCGATGTCCTGTTTGATCGCAACCTTACAGGCAAGGCGCATTCCCTCCGCAGCCTCGCGCTTCGTGATATGCGCTTTTTCAATAGACAGCATGTCGCCACCGCCCTTTAAGACCTTGACGCGACATCGACCACATTGGCCGATCCCGCAATTAGACGGCAAATAGATGCCAGCGTCGGCCAGTGCGCCTAACAGGTGGCCACCGAGCGGTGCTGTGATTTTCCTTTCGTCGTTGATTGATATGCTAACATGGCCTTTTTGGATGAACTTCGACCTGGCCGCTAGAACGATTAGCGCTAGGGCCATGACGATGCCTGTGAATAGGATGACGCCGGAAATTATCTCAACCATGTCGTGTTCTCACATGGGTGCGGGGCCATGCGTTGCGACACGAAGGTGTGCTCGCGGTGGCAAACCCTATACGAGCAGTTGCAGAACTGCATCTCGCGCTGATCCCGATTTGGTGACACATCTTATTCCCCGGGCGGATAGTTTGTAAAGCCCCCATCTTATGTACCACTTTCTAATAGAGTTTCTGGCACCGGTGGACGCATGTTCAGGGCCTGATGAGGGCGGATGTGATTGTACTGTTTCAGCCATGTTTCGATGACGACCTGAGCCTGTTTGATTGAAGTGAACCATTCTGCATTGAGGACTTCCCTGCGCAGCGTTCCGTTGAAGCGTTCATTGTAGCCGTTCTCCCACGGGCTCCCCGGATAGATGCGGATCGGCTTGATGCCAACTTTTGTCAGCCAGGTCTGGAAGTTCTCGGCAATAAACTCGGGACCATTGTCTGACCTGATGAACTCCGGCCTACCATGTTTCAGGAAGAGAGGATAGAGAGCCTCCAGAACCTCCGCATTACCCATTCGAGGCTTCACGGCGACACACAGGGCTTGACGGGTATACTCATCCAGTACGGTCAGCATTTTATAAGACCTGCCTCCCGCCAATTTATCGTGGACAAAATCAATGCTCTAGATGTGGTTCTGATACTTCGGACGCAGCCGGATGATCGAGCTGTCCTTGTGATAGAGACGCTTCCGCTTCCTGTGACGCTGCGGTATCTGGAGACCTTCTTCCCTCCAGAGCCGTTCTAACTTCTTGTGATTGACCTGCCAGCCTTCAATGCGAAGCAAGGCAGCAATCTTCCTATAGCCGTAGCGGCCATATTGCTTTGCCAGTCTGATCAAAGCCAGCCGAAGGCTGTCATCATCTCCAACCAATGTGATAATGCTCCGTATGGAAATTCTTCGATATAGTACGCCGATTGTCCTGTGAGGTGCGAATTGCTACTCAAGTGGCTTCGGGCAGTTGATAAAGGCCGTGACAATGAGCCTTCCACCGAAAGGCGTCCAGACGAGCGTTCTTCCGATCCGTTTTATTGCAGCCTGAATCGGGTAAAGCGCCATTGCGTCCCTGATGAGGGCGACTTCTGTTAAAATACTCCTTGTAGAGCTGTAATTTTCTCTCCAGATCGCCAGCATTCCAGAAGGGCACCTTGTCCAGATATTCTCGCCTGATGGTCCCAATCAGTCGTTCCACAAAAGGGTGTGACAGAGGAACGTATTCTTCTCCTTGATCCGCGCGTTGCTGAAATCCAATATTCTGCGGCCGATCAGCGGAGCAGGCAGCGAACGAGTACTCCATAGAATTTTGATATTTGGGTTTACTCTGTCAGCTTTGATTATGATTCTGGGATTTGGGCTCAAATACCGGGAACTGTCAGAGTCTGAACAAGAAAAGGCTGTCGCAGTTATTAGGTCAGAGCTTCTTGCAAATTATGAAACTCTTAAAGAACTGGGAAAGAACACATCCACAATTTTGGGAGCAATCCAGGTGCGTCAGAGGCTCGGTTCATCCGAGCGTCGGGCCTGCAGAACGATCAGCGTGGCGCGATCCACACAGCGATACAAGGCATCCTCTGGCGTGTCAACCATTCAGAAATGTTGCAGGTTCCGCAAAGCAGAAATGAAACAGGCGGCGGTCCACAGTGTTCGCCGCCTGATATAGACAGTCTTCAAGCATCGGGAGCCGGTTTAATTGTCGATCTGATCTTGACTCTCAGTATCAACTTCGGTTTCGGTCTTATCGGTTTCTTCGTCTGCTCTCACGGCTTCTGCTGCACGATCCAACAGGTCCGCAATTGTATTCTGCGTACTCCTGCGCCCCTGGCTGATGTCGGACTTTGCCTCCGTCACTCGTGTTTCGAGATCAGCCCAGCGAATTCTGGCTTCTGTGGAAACGTTGCTCTTGGACCGCTGAATCCACATTCGGGCATTCTCAAGATGACTGATAGCTTGCTCGTGAGTTGCATCGGACCGCTCAGCAAGTTGCGCTCTTTGTAGTGCGGCTTGAGCTTCGATATGAGCGTATTGTGTGCGGACCCACTCAATCTCGTCGCTGGTGACAACATCGCGCTCCATCTTGTCCAACTGGCTCTTCATATTGTCGGTCAATTGGTTCAATCTGGAATGAGCCGCATCAGCATTACTGTCGACAGACGCCCTGACTCTTTGCAGCTCTGTCCTAAGGTCATCGATCTCACTTCGCGTCCATCCGGTAGCATCGTCTCTGGCTGTTCGAAGGCGCTGTTCTGTTTGATCAAACCTCTCACTTACTTCCTCCCTGGCGCTTCCAGTTCGAAACGCTGCCTGAGCTGAGAGCAGTTCGGCTCTGGCTCTCGCGATGGCAATCCGGGCAGACATGTCTTTGTTCCGGTTTAGCGAGGTGAACTGGCTTTCGGCAAGCGCTTCGGCCATTAGCACTTCGCTCCAGGAACCTGCCTGGTTTAGATTTTCTCCCGCGTCCATTCCCTGTGAACTGATACTGGTTTTCGTTTCGGCAAGCACAGCCCGCAGGATCAGAATACGCGACCGAGTGCCCTGACCCGCTTTGTCATGCGCAGCCGCCAAATAGCCGTCTGCCTTGTTCAACCGTATAATTGCATCTTCAGGGGAATCATCGATGAGATAGGCGGACCGGGCTGAGAGAATAGCCAGATTGGCGCGGGCAACATCGAGTTGAACATGACTGGTTTTTATCCATGCCCGCTCGGTTTCGAGCCGACTTGTTGGCGCACTATCATTGAACTCATCCGCCGTGGCGCACGAACTCGTACCCAGCGCCGAGGCGACGACGATGATTGCGGCAGGGAGAGATGGCATTTTCATTACACTGTCCTTTCTAAAACTGATTGTGTTATGGATCGGCGGCCAGGAGACAGGCAGGTGCCTGTCTCCCTGACCATCAATCCTTTTCATGCATGGCTTCCCTGGCACCTTTCGCCATGCCTTTGAGCGCACCTTTGGCGACGCTCAACATTCGCGCCCCCAATTCACCGGCTTCTTCGGCAACAGCATGAGCAGCCTTTTCGCTGGCATGCAGTGTCTCGCTTCCAAGATCCTTGAGGCGATCTCCGGCTGCGTGCGCGGCCTTTACCGCATGCTCTCGCAGACTTGAACCGGCCTTTCGGGCATCATCTGCGGCGTCATTGAGAACATCCCTTGCAATTCTGTCGGAACGGTCTGCGACCTTCCGCAAGGTCTCGACAAACAGGTCACCGACCCCTGCCAGGTCTTCCCGGAGCTGCTTAAGCTCGTGCGCTGTATATTCACCCAGGTGTTCGCCAGATGTAGCGATGCTTTCGCGGATCCGAGCGATAACAGTCCCAAGCCCCTCGCGCACGCCTTCAGCCGCCGCAGCCGTCGCGTCCTTGACAGATTCGCCACCCTCTTCAGCGGCTTCGACAGCGGCGGAAAGAACAGCTTCGGAGACCTTACGGACACGCTCTGCCGTGAATTTAGCCTCGCCCAACGCTGTAACCGTTGCATCATGGGTGATCTTGCGGACGGTGTCGCTAACCTCCGCACCACTCTCGATGGCCTTCTTCACCGCATTCCTGACGGTATCACGCGTGATACCGAGCATTTCTGTCATTTTCAATTTGCTGTCGGCCACGGCGACTTCAATATCTTCACGAATATCATCAGAAAACTCTCCGGCAACGTCCTTTGCACTATCAAGGCCTTCGCGCAGGACTGATGCCAAATGATCTTTTTCAGATTGAGCCCTGTCAGTGGCCTTGTGGAGTTCCTTTTGCGTAGTTTCAACGAGCTGCTGCTCCGCATGCCCTACGCCTTCTATGGCGCCGTTTACAGCCGCCGCTATCTTGTCACGACTGGCTTCACCACTCTCCTGGAGCGTCTTCACAGCGGAATGAACGGCTTCTCGTGAGATCTTGCGCACATCCTTTGAGCCTTCCTTCAGGCTTTCCGTGGAACGAACCACTGAGTCACGAACAATGTGATAGACATCCCTGGCCGTAAGTTGGCTTCGCTCTTTTGTCTCCTTCAAGCCATCTACAATCTGTTTTCTCAGGTCCTTTAACATTGGGAACTCCTTTCCATATCTCCGAACGTTTTACCGCGCAGAATTGCAGACAGCGGCTCATTGGAGTGTCGAAAATTTATGAAGAAAACACAGGAAGCGATGTTCGCCAGGTTACAAGTAGTCATCTTTTTTCAATAATTGTGCACATCAGGGGGGTGACGGATGTAATCCGATTTGTGAAATGCTTCGTTAGGGCTTGTCGAGATGGATGTCGAACTTACGCTCCGCCTTTTCAAGCAGCGCCTGGATGTCTTCGACGGACCACTTCCCTCGCTCCCCGGACAGTATTCCTTGCCTTTTCCATTTCTGAATATGTTGGCTCACAATAATACGAACTGAACCTATCATCGAAGCCAGCGTCTCTTGGGAAAGGTCATTGATGAGGCGAAGGCCGTGTACCGGGGAGTTGCTGGTCAAATGTCGAAGGATGAGGTGGGCCAAACGAGTCTCGGTATCATAGAGAGACAGCTCCTCGACTTGATCTACCAGCTGGTGAATTTGATCTCCCAGATAGGGTAAAAAAGTACGGTTGAAATCCGGATGGTGAAAAAGCCACTCACGTACTTGTGAAAGCGGCGCTGTCAGGACTTCCATATCATCCAGCGCCGTCGCCACGACATCATGAGGTTTACTATCAAGAAGGCTGACAATGTCAAATCCGTCTCCGGGTGCGAGCAGGCATAAGATGTGCTCTCGCCCGTTTTCAGGATGATACGACGAGACCTTCGCGCGGCCGCTGACAATCAGGTAGAATCGTTTGTCAGCACCATCATGTGCGAGTGTTGTATCCCGTTTATAGGTCCTGTCATAGTGAAAGA
>JAUWTJ010000110.1 GCA_030614785.1 Alphaproteobacteria bacterium
ACGACGGTTGTCGAGAGCTGAACCCATTTCATAGTTGATGGATTGCCGAAAGTAATATCCCGTCCACCGAAATCAACGGTCATGCCGATCGCCATTGGGAGAAGGCCAAAGATTGTTGTGGTTGTCGTCAGAAGGATGGGCCGTAACCGCTGGGTTGCGGTTTGCACAATGGCTTGATGTATTTCATAGCCATCCTTCATGAACCGCTGGAAGGTGTCGATCAGAACAATATTGTTGTTCACCACAATCCCCGCAAGAGCGACAATCCCCACGCCTGTCATGATCAGGGAGAACATCTGGCCGGTAACAACCAGACCCAGCATGACACCGGCGGTCGACAGGACGACCGATGACAGGATCAACGCTGAATGGTAGAAGCTATTGAACTGGGTGAGCAGGATGAGCGCCATCAGGACAAGCGAAGCCAGTCCGGCTTTCGGCAGGAAGTTCGCAGTTGCGTCTGAGTCTTCAGCCGCGCCGCGGAAGGTCAAATCAACTCTGGGGTCGACATTGACGTCATTCTCAATCCACTTGCCGAGTGCCGCGACCTGCTGGGCAACATTGACACCGACTTTCGCATTGGCGCTGACGTACATCATCCGCTTGCTGTCAACACGCTGCACACGGTCAACTTTTTGGACCGGAACAATCTTGACAAAATTGGTAATCGGAACCTGACCTTGCGGTGTGCGAATGCGCAGTTGGTCCAGCTGATCCAGGCTGCGTGATTCAAACGGGAAGCGGGCCCGAATGTCGACCTCATCGATGGCGTCATCGGGTCGATATTTTCCGATCAGAATTCCGTTGGTGATGAGCTGAACATAGGAGCCGATGGTCGCAATGTCAGCACCAAAGCGGCCGGCCTGTTGACGGTCAACAATGATCTCGTACTCAATACCCGGTAGCGGACGATTGTCTGCCAGTTCGATCAGGTCCGGCATATCGTTTTTTATATGATCGCTGATTTTCGCGACCAGCGGCGTCAACAGCTCAGGATAATGCGACCGCAGTTCGATCTGGACATCCTTGCCTGTGGGCGGACCATCTTCAATTTCACTGACTTTGATATCGAGACCGGCAAGTACCGACACGCGCTCGCGGATATCCGCGATGACTTCGCGGCCATGTCGTCTGTCCCGGTAGTCGGTGAGTTCGATGAAGATATTGCCAATTTTGCCTGGCGTATCATCGGGTCCATCACTGAAGCCACGGCCACCTCCGCCGCCATTCGACTCGGTAAACGTCGAGGCCACGCCGGGAACCTGTACGACGATTTCCTCAACTTCGTGAACCAGTTTATATTTCTCCAGGGCGGAATAGTTACCACGCGCGGCGATATCGATTGTTGCTTGTTGCGGATCGCCGCTGACAAAGAACTCGATCTGGGTGCGGCCGGACATCAAAGACATACGGAAGGCAAAGAAAATAACAAATATCACGGCAAGTGAAATCGCGATGTAGCGCCCCGGCGTTCTGATCGACCGATCAACGAAGCGGGCATAGATACCCGAAAAACCGGAAAGCGCGGTGATGTCGCCCTGGCCACCTGAGGCGAGCGCTGCGATATTACTGCCGCCTCGTGCTTCTGCCTTGCCGAATATACCTCCCAGAACCGGAAGATAAATGAGGGCAACGAGGAGAGATGCGATTAGAACAAAGATCAGGGTATAAGGCAGATAGCTCATGAACTTGCCGACAATATCAGGCCAGAACAGCATCGGGAAGAAGGCCGCGAGTGTTGTCAGGGTCGAGGAGGTGATTGGCCAGAACATCCGCTTGCCAGCAAGGCTGAAGGCATCTTTCTTGTCCAGACCCTCGGCCATTTTACGGTCGGCATATTCTACGACGACGATGGCACCATCGACGAGAATCCCGACTGCCAGAACGAGCCCGAACATGACCATTGTGTTGACAGTGAAGCCCAGAGCATAAAGCATGAGAAATCCGAGCATAAATGAGGACGGGATCGCGAACCCGACAAGCAAGCCGGAGCGTATGCCCAGGGCTCCCACGACAATGACCATCACCAGGATAATGGCGGTTGTAACTGAGGAGTGCAGGGCGCTGAGTTCATCGGAGATCCGGCGTGAACTATCCCACTGATATTCAACTTTGACCGTGTCCGGCCATGACTCTTGCAGTACGGCAAGGACGCGGCGTACTTCTTCGGTGGTCTCGATAATGTTCTCACCGACACGCTTGGAAATCTGAAGGCCGTAAGCCCTGTGCGTGTTGACGCTGGCATAGCTTGAGCGATCCTTGAATGTCCTTCGGATATCAGCGACGTCCGAAAGAACGACCACGCCGTCTCCTTCGGCCTTGATGGCCAGGTTGTAGACATCCGAGGCTGATTCAAAAAGTCCCGGGACCTTGATGCCGAAGCTGCCAAACCCGTTGTCGAGCTGTCCGGCAGGCACAACCCGGTTGTTCAGATTGACGGCGTTGATAAGGTCTCGCTGCGAGATGGCATAGGTCTCAAGCTTGGCAGGGTCGATAATGACCTCAAGAAGTTCCTCGCGCGCGCCGACAAGATTTGCGGCCATGACACTCGGAATAGCCTCCAGAGCATCCTTGGCTTCGCGTGCTATTCGGTAAAGGGTTCGTTCTGGTAGTTCACCAAAAATTGTGGCGATCAGAATGGGGCGCTCGCCGGCATTCATTTCAACGACGATCGGCTCTTCTGCATCCTGGGGGATTTCGGCCCGTGCTATATCCACTTCCTCGCGGACTTTTTGAAGGACGGCGTCCATCTCCATGTTGATGTCGAATTCGAGGAAGATCCCGCCATGATCCTGGGCGCCATAGGTCTGCATTTCCTTCAGACCTTCAATGGTCCGCAGGCGGGTTTCCATCGGTTTGACCAGAAGGCGTTCGGCATCTTCCGGGGAAATACCAGGATAGGGGAGTGAAATGAAGACGAACGGGAACTGAATGTCCGGGTAGGCTTCCTTCGGGATGGAGATATAGGCATAGAGCCCTGCCAACACGGTCATGACGACAAAGGTCATGACAGTTCTTGTTCGGCTCATTGCGGCGTCGATGATACTGTTCATCGGGATATTCCTTTTAGACTCTCATGGCTCTGGCTTGGCTTTGGCATGGCTCTGGAGCGGGTGGTGAAAAGATCTAGTTTTTCACAAGCTTTTGTTCTTCAACCGCATTCACTTTTTCCCCGTGATTGACGGTCTCCTGGCCAACCGTAATGACTGTCGCGACGGTAGGAAGACCGGTTACCCAAACCCCTGTGTTCGTGTCCGAGACAATTGTGACCGGCACAAAGCTGACGATATTATTGACGCTGACAATCCGGACACCAATCTCACCGCGCGTATTCAAACCGAGAATGGCCGGTGAAATGTGGTGGGCCGGAACCAGGCCAAGTGGAAACAGGAGGTCGGCGGTCATGCCATCGCGGAAGAGGAGGTTTTCGTTGTTTTCGATCTGGAGTTCGACACGGAATGTTCGTGTCGCCATGCTGGCGCTTGACGAAATATAACGGATCGTGCCGGTAACCTCTTTTCCGCTGACCAGCCGCGCGGTGCCTGCATCGCCCATGTGCATGCGGACAACATCCTGTTCGTTGACCTCGGCAATGACCAGATAGGGATTTTGATCGACGACGACGCCGCAAACCTGACCTGGTGACATGAAGTCACCAATCTCCACCTGGCGATCATCGAAGATGCCGGCATAAGGAGCTGCTATTTTTGTCCGACCGACTTCAATTTCCATGCGCCGTACGTTGGCTTTCGCTGAGTCGTAGCGAGCCTTGACAGCAACGGTTTGGGTTTCCGAGCGATGACCTTGTTGTTGCAGGCGCTTTGCGGCATCCCACTCCAGTTTGCGTTGGGTCAGAAGCGCCCGTGCCTCCTGCATTTGTGCGGCACGTGCATCGATTGCGAGTTCGCAAAGAATATCACCTTCGGCGACCATGGTGCCCTTTTCAGCGGGGAGTGCGACTACTCGGCCGGATGTCTCGGCGCGAACCTGGACCGATCGCAAGGCTTCCGTTCGCCCACGGACCGTAAGTTTGATCTCATGGGGGACTGCCTCGATGGTTTTGACACGAACCCGTGTCAGATTAGTCATGTCTTCAGCGATGTCTGCCCCGCCGGTTTGCACGATAACACTGGCTCGCGGCGTGCGGTCAAGGAGCCCTGATGCAAGCCAGGCGACGATCAAGGCTGCAACGGTCATAGAGGCCACTACTGATCCCTTGATCTTGATTTTCTTCTTCCCGTGGGTGGGCAGGTTGGACTGAGACATAATTTACTTTCACTGATCCTGGTTCAGGGAGGGGGAGGTGATACCATTATTCTTTTGCGCCGGTGCGGGTCTCATTTGCGGCACTTCGACAAGATGACGATTGTCTTGCAGATATTTGAGGGAAGCTTTCATCATGGCATGTCCGTAACCGAGGACAAATTTCTGGCCGGGGGTTAAGTCTTCCCGATTTGACTCTTCAAGTATGGCCTGTTTGCCCAGGACTGTATTGATGCGATCATCAATCAGTCTTGAGACCTGCCCGGCATCCATCAGTTCTGAGAAACTCATAAAAAATAGAAACTCGGAACGAAACCTGTCTTCTGCAGGCAGAGCCCGGAGAGCGACTTCCAGGGCGTCTTGACCCTGGGGGGTAATGGAGTAGACCTTCTTGTCCGGCCGACCTTCTTGAGTCTGTTCCGAGCAGGTAACCAGACCCTCTTCGGTCAGGCGCGTGAGGGCGGGATAGATCGAGCCATAGCTTGCCTCAAGGAAATGGGCCAGGGGGCCTTCCTTGAAGTTTTTCTGCAGCTCGTAGCCGCTGGCTTCTGCTTCTGACAAGGCGCCGAGGCACATTGTTCTGACATCGAGGGTCATCGCCCGAAGTCCCTTATTTCTGCGGTTTTTACCTATATGTATCTATCAGTTCAGCATATACTGGACCGATATAGGGGGGCTTATAGGCGATCACAAGGGGGCGTTGCAACATATCTTGTCAAAACCGGACGGGCCTGTGCATCGGTCACAAGTCGAAAAGTCGCAGAAATGCTTCAAAATCGAGCATGATCAGGGCGTGGCGCCAGGGCCACACCACCTTCCGGGGCGCGGTAGGCGGGTGCTGTCGTCCTTGGCTTCGTGGCGAATATCGCGTACTTTTACCATAAGGCCCAGACCGCCGGGCCATGGGGGGCGGAGTGTGTTTGTGGGACTGTCTGGATGAAACGCATCGCCGGCACCATTTTTGCCGTTTTTCTGGCGCTTGTTCTGTTCTTTGTCATGCTGCCGGTACTGATCTTGCCGGTGCTGGTGACGGGGCAGAAGAAACCCGAGATCCCGTCTCTGGCTGTTCTTGAGCTCGATCTGGGCGGGACTTTCACGGATCAGCCTCAAGGGTCATCTTTTGACACTGGACGGGCGTCGTCTGCGTCCATCATTCGTGTCGTCGAAGCTCTTGCCCGTGCGGAAGACGACGCGAGAGTGTCCGGGTTGTTCGTGACACTGGATGGCGAAGAAACGTTGCCAATTGCGCAGGCCGAGGAAATTCGCGATGCCCTGAAATCGTTCCGGGCAAAAGGCAAATTTGTCATTGTTCACGCCCGCAGTTTCCAGCCAGCGGGCCTTGGCGCCTATTATGCCGCGACGGAATCCGATGAGCTGTGGATGCAGCCCGGTGGCACATTTGCATCTTCGGACGTTCAGGTTAATGCCTCCTTCGCTGAAGCATTGGCGAATACCGATGAAAGTGCCTCGAGCGGCGGTCAGTATGAGGATTACAAAACAGCCGTCAGGTCCTTCACCAGGCGTGGTCTTTCTGGTCCTGACCGCGACGCCTATGGGTCGCTTGTCCAGGCCATTCACGACCGCGCAACTGAAGGAATTGCGATCTCCAGAGGCATGAGCCCGGATGGACTTCGCGCGCTGCTGCAAGAGGGTCCGCGAGATGCTGCCGATGCTCTGGCAAGCGGCCTCATAAGCCATCTGGGCCCGTTTGATCAGGCGCGCAGCGCCGCGCTGATCAGAGCGGGTCAGGGCGCTACAGGAATAACCTGGAGCGACTATCTGGCAGGAGCCGGGACGCTCTATGGCCAGGGCGCTGTCATCGCGGTCGTCTATGCTGAAGGGCCGATCAAGTCTGACCAGATGGAGGGGGCCGCCACTCCGACTATCAACGCCAACATTACTGCCAACGCCATACGAGATGCGGCTGATGATGAAAGCGTCAAGGCCATCCTGTTCCGCGTGGATAGCGCTGGCGGGTCAGCTGTTGCATCCGGCCAGATCTGGGACGCGGTGAAATACGCCAGCGATAGCGGTAAACCTGTTGTTGTCAGCATGGGCAGTGTTGCGGCATCGGGCGGCTACTACGTTGCGATGGCCGCGGACAGGATTATCGCGCAGCCAACCACGATCACAGGTTCTATCGGAGTTGTTGATGGCAAGTTTGTGATGGGGCGGTCGTATGGCACATTGGGATTGACGTTAAGCGAAACCGTGGCCGGAGGGCCTGGCGAACAGAAAAACGGGCTGTCGGACGTGGAGGCGGCAGGAGGCTCCGGCGAAAGCTGGCAGACGGTGAACAAGGTTCTGGGTAATTTTTATACAGACTTTACGCTCAAGGTTGCCGAAGGGCGCGGCATGAGTCTTGAAGCTGTTCATGAAGTTGCCAGTGGACGAGCCTGGTCCGGCGCCCAGGCGAGGGACCTGGGGCTGATCGACGGCCTCGGTGGCTTCCGCTACGCGATAGCCGAAACCAAAACCATGATCGGTCTTGATGCCAATGCTCCGGTGGAACTGCGCGTCTGGCCGGGGCCTGCCAGCCCATGGCAACGCATCATGCAGATGAAGGGTGTCTCGGGCAGTGCGGGCAGGGTCATCCTGATGTTCTCGCAACTCGGACAGGTCGAGACGATCAAGGATCTGATGGGGTCCGTCTACAATGGCGCTGCGCCGGACGAGGGGCCTGTCGAGGCTGAATAACCCTTGACTTCGATGGCCCGATTGGATGAAAGATGCCTTCTTTCGAACCTTCGAGGCGTGTACCCGTGCAAATTCAGCGACAGAAGCTAATCGACGGCTCCGCGATGGGCCTTTCTCTGTTGTGCCTGTTCCACTGCCTGGCGATGCCGCTTGTGGTGAGCGTGCTGCCCATGCTCGGCGCACATCTCTTTGAGGAAACCGCAACCCATGTGTTCTTCTTTGCTGCGGCGCTGCCCTTGAGCTTTTTGGGTCTGTGGCTTGGCGTCAGAGGCGCGCACGGCGGCAGACGCCTGATGATCATCGCAGGAGCGGGTCTCCTCCTGATGTTTCTCGGCGCGCTGCACGACGTTTCGGGTGAATACGACGTTGCGTTCACTTCGGTCGGTGTCTCGTTTGTTGCCCTCGCGCACTTCCTCAACTGGCGTCGCCACGCCAGGACCCACAGTTCCGTCCCGCATGAACATCATGTCGGCCACGCCGATCATCCATGCGATCATCACGACGTTGAGGCGCAGGCTGTCGAACCGGATCCGGTCGTGCAGGCCGAGGTGGCTGAGTAGTAGCGGCCTGCTGTGACACCTCGTAAATAGACATATAGGGAGAATGCCATGCGAGCCGCAGCCATTCAAATGAAAGCGACACTGGGAGCCGTGGAGGAAAACTGCGCGGCTGCGGAACGCCTGGCGCTGGAGGCC
>JAUWTJ010000013.1 GCA_030614785.1 Alphaproteobacteria bacterium
AGGTCACAATGAAAATCACAGAAGCCTTCCCATGGGGGCAGGCTCCATTGTTACTTTTCATAGACAACGATGAGGCATTTGTTTTCGTCTATCAATGGAGATTGGAAGCAATGGGCATTCGAGACAGACCCACATCACCTCGATCAACCTGGCAAAACGGATATACCGAACGTGTGATTGGAACCATCCGGCGTGAATGCCTCGATCATCTGATTGTCCTCAGCGAAGCGCATCTTCGTCGGATCATGTAGCTATACGTTCAGTATTACAATTTGGCGCGGACACATCTGTCTTTGGCGAAGGATTCGCCGGATGGAAGAGCGATTCAGGGATCAGGTGTAATTGAATCCGTCGAGTGGCTTGGCGGATTGCATCATCAGTATGTTCGGATGTAGTTTTTGGTAGGGAGCGGCGGATTTCGCTCAATAGAAATTCATAACGAAGCGCTGGGCGATGAGACTGTTGCCTCCAGGTTTGTCGATCATCCGCCGGAGAGTTTCCATGCGCCACTTGTGGCGGCTTTTTCCTTCGACCCTTTCCAGATACTTTCGCAAAATTGAAATTCACCATCACTAGCTGTGAATATAATGTTCGAGCTGTTCGATAGAAAATTTCTGGTCGGCGATCGTACTTTGGACCAGATCACCTATCGAGATAACGCCAGCCAGATCCTCACCATCCAGCACGAGCAGGTGCCGAATTTTGTTTTTGGTCATGATCGCCATGCATTCTGTAACCGTCTGTTCCGGCAGAGCAAAAACCGGACGATCGGACATCGCATGACGAACCGAGGTCTTTGGCGACGATTTGCCTTTCAGGAAAACATTTCGCGCATAGTGGCGTTCGGTAAAAATGCCAATCGGGCGTCCGCCCTCCACTACAATGAGAGAACCGACATCTCTCTCTGCCATCTTTCGGATTGCGTCGAGCACCGTGTCATCAGGGCCTATTGCATGAACCTTGCGGCCTTTGTGCTTGAGTATCTGGTCTACGGTTGTCATTAGCCATCCCCCTCATTCGAAGAGTTCCAGTTCTAACCTTCAACGGGTAGAATTATAGCATACTCTTGAGGTCTTGTGTAGGTTACTGAAATTCCTGGCGGGTTTGTTTCGACGCAATTGAAACTGGTCACCCAGTGTTAAAGAGGCTTTATTCCAGCTATACTATACTGCAGTCATCTTGCTATATTCCCCCTGCCGCCTGGACCGGATACAGGTTGAACACAAGTCGCTTATCGGGGTTTCAATCAGTAATGGATATCACCGAGACTAAAGCGTGGCATGCTTTGACGATAGACCAGACGCTGAACACGCTGGAGGCATCGCAAGATGGTCTTTCGTCCGGCGAAGCTGCAAAAAGGATTCGTGAGATTGGCCCGAATGTCATTCCCGAGTCGCCACCCAAAACGCTCCTGAGTGTCTATTTCAGTCAGTTCAGGAGTGCCTTCATCTATTTGTTGCTGATTGCAGCAGCGGTGTCACTTTCGCTGGGCGAAGTGGGTGATGCCCTGTTTATCGCCGCCGCACTGCAGATCAATGCGATTATCGGCACCGCGCAGGAGTGGCAGGCGCAGGAAAAGGCTCTCGCCCTCAGAAACCTGGTTAAATCGACGGTAGCGGTGCGGCGTGATAGCAGTTGGGAAATAATCGACGGGCGCGAACTGGTTCCCGGTGACATTGTGGAAGTGGAGGCGGGCAGCCGGGTTCCGGCTGCCATGCGGCTCCTGAGCACCGAAGCGCTGGAGGCCGACGAGTCGCTGCTCACTGGCGAGTCGGTCCCGGTTCTTAAAGACGTGGCCGCCCTTCAGGGGGGCCACGTCGCCCTGGCCGATCAGACCAGTATGCTGCATGCAGGAACAACGGTGACGCGCGGCCGGGCGACCGGTGTCGTGGTCGCAACGGGCGCACGGACAGAGGTAGGCAAGGTTGCAGAGTCGCTAAAGTATACGGAGGAAATCGCACCGCCACTCATTGGACGGATGGAGAAGTTTACGCATATCGTGGCGAGTGTAATGGTCGGCGTCATCGCCGTTATAGCATTCATCGAATTATTGCGCGGGGCGGAACCTTCGGTCATCCTGCTGATGAGTGTGGCGCTCGCGGTTGCGGCGATCCCCGAGGGTTTGCCGGTGGCTTTGACCGTGGCCTTGGCGATCAGCGTTTCGCGTATGGCCAAGCGCAATGTTGTTGTGCGTAGAATGGCTGCTGTCGAAGGCCTCGGTGCTTGTACTATGATCGCTGCTGACAAAACCGGTACATTGACCTTGAACGAGTTGTCTGTCGAGAGGGTCTGCCTTCCCGGATTTGGCAATTTGACTATATCGTCACTGACCGGGGGAGCAGAGAATAATGAGTTGAATAGAGCGGTCGACCCTTTTCGCCGTCTCGTCCTGGCAGGCCTGTATTGCAATGAGGCCAGACTGGAGGAGCAGCCCGACGGCACTTCGCAATTGTTCGGCGACACAGTGGATGGCGCCTTTCTGAGGCTCGGCGAAAGAGCCGGGTTCGACCGCGCCGTTATCGATCGGGACAATCCGCGAACGGGGCGCATCCAGTATGAGCCGACGCTTGCTTTTGCCGCCTCGTTTCACGAAGCGGAGCAGGGCTTTCAGGCCTTTGTGAAGGGGGCCGCAGAAGTCGTTTTGCCGTTCTGCAAGGAGCGGGGCGGACAAGAGATACACAATCAGATTGAAGCTCTTGCCCGAAAAGGGTACCGGGTCCTCGCGCTGGCTGAGGGCCCCGTTGCCGGGATGGAGCGTGACAGTCTCAGGGAGCTTGAGTTCCTGGGCCTGGTCGCACTGATCGACCCGTTGAGACCGAATGCTGCAAAGGCCGTGGGCCGTTGCCGCGACGCAGGTGTGGCCGTGCGCATGATTACAGGCGATCACCCCCTGACCGCTCTTGAAATCGGTCGGCAGCTCGACATGGCCGAAGGCGATGACGATGTTGTGACAGGAAGTCGGCTGGCGGACCTCGAACATGACCAGAGCGCCTTTGATTCTATTGTCGCGCGCACACGGATTTTCGCCCGCATTGCTCCGCTGCAGAAGCTGGCCATCGTCCAGTCCCTTCAACGGGCAGGACATACGGTGGCTGTAACAGGCGATGGTGTGAACGATGCATCGGCCCTTGCTGCCGCTGATATTGGCGCAGCGATGGGCCGGTCAGGTACCGATGTTGCACGTAGCGCTGCCGACCTGATCCTTGCGGACGATGAGCTGTCGTCGTTAGCGGATGGTATCGAGGAAGGGCGGATCGCCTACGATAATATCCGCAAAGTGATCTATCTCCTGATTTCGACCGGTGCGGCCGAACTTGTGCTTTTCCTCATGTCAATTGCAGTCGGCCTGCCGCTTCCTCTGTCCCCGGTGCAACTTCTTTGGTTGAACCTTGTTACACAGGGGATACAGGGCGTGGCCCTTGCCTTTGAGAAAGGTGAACCCGGTGTGTTGAACCGCCGACCCCGTCCCCCGAAGGAGGGTATATTCAATCGGCAGATGATCGAGCAAACGGTTCTGTCAGGTCTCTTCGTCGGCGGGGCTGCATTTTTCCTCTTTCGATCCTACCTGGGGGCCGGACTGAGTCCCTTTGAAGCCAGCAACCAACTGCTATTGGTTCTCATTCTTTTTGAAAATGTCCACGTCTTCAATTGCCGCTCGGAAGTGCGCTCGGCCTTCGCAACCCCAATTCGAAATAATCCTTTTCTTGTCGGCGGTGTTGTTACTCTGCAGCTTGCGCATCTGACCGCCATGCATATTCCGGGGTTGAATAATGTGTTGGATATCCGGCCTTTGAGTTTTGAAACCTGGCTCTGGTCTGCCCTGCCTGCACTCTCGATTGTCCTGGTGATGGAACTCTACAAACTTTACCTGCGCCTGAGTCGCGGGGATCACCTTTTCCACCCGTAGCATTTCGTTCCGTGTGAGCGTATAGTGAGACCATGCGCCTCGTGAGAGGTGGAGAATACCGGAATGAGGTCGATCCAAACATTGAGGGGCGATCATGAAGGTCAAACAACAGCTCTTTGAGCGCTACTCCGGCAACCCCATTTTGAAACCGGAACAATGGGCGCACACGGTAAATGCTGTGTTCAATGCCGGTGCGGTGAAGTTCAATGATGAGACGCTCCTGTTGGTCCGCGTTGAGGACCGCAGCGGTATCTCTCATCTTGGCATCGCGCGCAGCAAGGACGGCCTGACCGACTGGCGCATTGAGCCCGAGCCGAGCTTTCAAATGGATCCAGGGTGCTACGAGGAAGCCTGGGGTATCGAGGATCCGCGGATCACCCAGGTTGGGGACGAATATCTGATCGTCTATACCGGATTTTCCCGGGGCGGTCCGCTCGTCCGCCTGGTTTCGACCCACGACTTTCGGACCTTTCATCGTCGCGGCACTTTGATGCCCCCGGATGATAAGGACGCGGCCCTGTTTCCTGAAAAGTTTGATGGTCGGTGGGCACTGCTTCACCGCCCGGCGCCGCAATCCGATGCCGCGGGCAGGGTTGGATCACATATCTGGCTTTCCTGGAGCCCGGACCTTCGTCACTGGGGCGACCATTCCATTGTTGTCCATGCGCGCCGGGGTGGCTGGTGGGACGCAGACACGATTGGTCTTGGTCCGCCGCCGCTGCTTACTGACTATGGCTGGCTCATTCTCTATCATGGCGTGCGCATGACGGTTTCAGGCGCAATCTATCGCCTTGGCCTGGCCATGCTCGACCGGGAGGATCCAGGTCGCTTGTTGGTCCGTGGCAATGAATGGATCTTTGGCCCGGAGGCTGCATACGAGCGCGTTGGCGACGTGCCGGACGTTGTGTTCCCCTGCGGCTGGGTGCTGGACGATGATGGTCAAACCATTCGACTCTACTATGGCGCCGCCGATACGACCGTCTGTGTGGCGACGGGAAACCTCAACCAGCTCATTGACTACCTCTACTGCCATTGCATCTGCGGCGAGGTCCACGTGCCAGGAGACTGTTGTCCGATTGCGGCTCAGGAACCGGTTGAAATGACAGGCCTGCCCTGAGCAAAATGTCTCAGGATGCTCGCCCGAAATCGTCCTCGAGACGGATGATATCGTCCTCACCGAAGTAGTCCCCGACCTGCACTTCGATGAAAACGAGGGGCTCTGATCCCGGGTTTTCCATCCGGTGAACGCTGCCGGCCTCAATAAAAACATGCTCTCCAGCCATGAGGGGAATAGTGCGTTCGTCCAAAGTCGCGATCGCCCCCCCTCGGACGACTATCCAGTGTTCCGAGCGACGCTTGTGAGCCTGGAGACTGAGGCGCTGTTCGGGAAGCACGGTGATCGTTTTGATCTGGTGATCAACGGCAGAATGGAGCACGTCGTAGCGACCCCACGGGCGCACATTCTCTTCGCCCATCAGCTGGCTTTCCTTGTCCCTGGTTGGAATATTTGTCATGAGGCTATTTGTGAAATATCCGCCGTCCTGGTCCTTTGCTGCGGATTGTTGACCTCGACAAGACCCTCAATTGCGTGCATCTCAGCTAATGCCTGAAGAAATGCCAGGGTCGCTTCGGCACCGCGGTTTTCGTTGGGTCGGTCTGCATGCAATCCGTCGCGGCAACTTCCCGACAAGGGATCATAAAGAGGTTCATACAGATCATTCTGCCCGAGGAACCAATCGAATGCCCAGCGGGATTTAGCCCGCCACCCCGGATCCTCAGAAATGCGGAAAGCATCCAGACAAGCCGACACCATGGCTTGGGCTTCTATAGGCTGCTGATCAAAGCGGGCTCGGGCTTCTCCTTTAGGATAGAAACCGTTCGACCCAATCGGCGAAAAACACGTTCCCGACAGGTTTTGAACATCCGCCAGCCACTCAAGGGCCGTGAGACCGCGCGTGATCATGTCGTCGTTTTCCATTGCTTTCCCGCTGATCAACAGGGCATGGGGAAGGACAGCATTGGCATAGCTCAAGATGTTTTCAAACCACGGCCAGTCCTCACTTGCATAGGTATCAAGCGCCTGCTGCAAACGCCCGGCCAAAAGATTGCGCATCTGCTGCACCTTGCGGTCTCCGGAGAAGTGAGACAGATACCCGCGAATCCCGAGAAGGGTGAACGCCCAGGCCCGCGGACTTGTTGTGTGCTCGATCGCCGGCAACGCCGCATCGAAGACCCGCGTCGCCATACCGCGATAGGCAGAAACTTCCGCCGATCCAACCACGGTTCCGAGCGCCCATAAAGCCCGGCCATGGCTGTCCTCCGATCCGACCTCTTCCAGCCAGCGTCGATCATAGTCCATGAAGTTGCGGAATCGACCGTTTGATGGATTGAAGGCATGCATCAGAAAAGCCAGGTAGCGAACGCTCAATCCTCGGGCCTGCTTGACCAGTTGCCCGGACTCTTCCAGAAGTGTCGTGACCAAAAGTCCGCGGGCATTGTCGTCGGTCGTATAACCGTCATCATAGTTTGGAACGATAAACGTTGCATGCTGGAATAGTCCGGTATCATCGGTGAGCCGCTCCAGGTGCTGTAGATCGACTTTTACCAGCTCCCGGGGACGAATATGCAAAGGAGAGGCGTTGGAAACACGCCTCGGACTGGCGGTGCGCCCCTCGCTGACCTTTGCAAAACAATCGATGTAATTGCCGGCGACCACAGACCAGGTCATTTCGCGCCCCAGGGCATAGGCCTGCCTGCGCAACCGGTTGGACTTTGTCTTGTTCTCCAGGACCTCGTTTACGGACCTGACCACCGCACCTGGGTCATCAAAGGGGATCAGAATACCGCGGTCGTCGCAGAGCAATTCCCTGGCATACCAATAGGGAGTGGAGATAACGGCTTTACCCATTCCGACGGCATAGGCGAGCGTGCCGGAGACAATTTGCGCCTCGTTAAGATAGGGGGTTATGTAGATATCGGCCGCTCCAATGAACTCCAGTAGTTCAGCGAAATCCACGAAACGATTGTAAAAGACGACATGCTGCTCAACACCAAGGTCTGCTGCCATTCGCTGTAGCGACAGGCGATAGGCTTCGCCATCTTGCTTCTTCACATTGGGATGGGTAGCGCCCAGGACGACAAAGACAACGTCAGGATGTTGCCTTGTAATCTCGGGCAGTGCCTGGATGACAATCTCGACGCCCTTGCCGGGCGACAGCAAGCCAAATGTCAGGATAACGTTCTTGCCATCCAGTCCGAATTTATCCTTGTAGAAAATCGGATCGGTAAACGGAACGTCCGGAATGCCATGGGGAATAAACTCGATCTTCTCATTGGGAACGCCGTAGACTTCCGACAGGATATCGGCGCCCATATGGCTCATGACGACCAGGCGATCAGAGGAAGCCGATAGCCGCTTCATAACATGCCGCTGATCTGTATTCGGGTCGCGCAAAATACTGTGTAGCACCGTGACGAGAGGGACTCTAAGTTCTTCGACGAAGCTCAACAAGTGGCTCCCTGCCGGCCCGCCGAAAATGCCGAATTCGTGTTGCAGGCAGGCAACGTCAACGTCGCTGATGTTCAGAAAGTCCGCCGCATATCGATACGAGGCGAGGTCGTTCTGTTGAATTTCAAACCGCACGGGTTCCGGATACTGATATCCCTCGTCAGTATCGGTAATGGGCACCGCAAAGCAATTTGTGCCCGGCGATACGCGGCGGATCGACTCCAGAAGGTCCGCCGTAAAGGTGGCGATGCCGCATTGCCGGGGAGGGTAATTCCCGATCAGCGCCACACGCTGCAGGGGGGGCGGGTTGTTTGCCTGGTGGAGGGTGGTTCTGTGTCTTTTATCCGGCATCTGTTTTTCTGCCCATCTGTCCAATGCGCGGTTGCACCAGAGCTGCAATCCAGTTCTTGAAGGCGTTGTGGAGGTGCTCGATCAACCGCAGAATTTCACTCCGCTGAAGTGTGGCAAGAGCTGCTGGTCAGCGTATTGATCTGAGTCAACATTGCGGGTGTAAGGGCCGGGCGATCAGCTCGTTAGTTCTTGCATCAGATCCGCAATCTCAAGCGTCGCGAAATTGGTAAATGTATCGGACACGCCGTAGGGCAGGATGATACGATTTCCGTGGCGCATGGCGCCGCAGGTGTAGACGACATTCGGCACATAACCCTCGCGCTCCCTGGGATCAGGGCGAATGAGCGGCTCGCGCGATCTGGCAAGCACCTTCGAGGGATCGTCCTTGTCCAAAAGAACCGCGCCGATGGAATACTTGCGCACCGCACCCACGCCGTGGGTCAGCAACAACCAGCAATCGTCCAGTTCGATGGGCGATCCGCAGTTTCCGATCTGGATAAATTCCCAGGGAAATTCCGGCTGGAGGATCGGTTCACCGCCGTCCCAGTGGTAAAGATCATCCGAATAGATGAGATACAGGTTTTCATTGTCATGGCGCACGATCATGGCATAGCGACCGTTGATCTTGCGCGGGAAAAGAGCCATGCCCTTGTTCCTTGCGGCATCACCGCGCAGACGCGCCATCCGAAACGACTTGAAGTCCTCGGTTTCCAGCAGTTCGGAGCGGATTTCCCGGCCGCTGTAGGCGGTATAGGTCGCATAATAGACGGGCCGGGATGCGTCGTCGAATTTGACAAACCGTGCGTCTTCAATACCGTTTGCCTGACTGCCGGTGATCGGGAAAATAACCCGCTCGCAAAGCGGGTCGTCATAGTTGAAAGTCATCTCGACCTCGTCACTGTGGTCGTTGGTGCGGTGACTTTGGATGTCGGGCGTGGAGGCAAGACCCGTGGGCGGTTCCAGACTTATGCTTCCATCGGCGGCGACGGTTCCGGAACGGAAGGTAATCGAGGATATATGGCCTTCGCCAACAGCCCGGAGGCTGAGAATGAAACGGCATCCACCTTCAGGCACATTCGTTTGATCGGGATCCGGCACAATACTCGGGTTGAAAAGCGCTGAAGCCTCGAAGGAATATTCGTGCAGAAAGTAGGCGCCGATCAGGCAGCGTTGCGCTTCTGTCAGAGAGTGATGCAGCCCCAGCTTCTCTTGCATTTTGGTGGCGCGGTCGTCGAATAAATCCATAAGACGCCTGTGTCGGTCCTTGAAGTCCTTGAGGACTTCCTCCAGTTTTTCCTCTGCCGTCCTTGCATCAAGCCGCAGTACCCGATCAACAATGTGCTCGACACGGCTCTTTTCGAGGGGGTTGAGTTCGCGTGGTTCGGTTGCAGGTCTGAAGGGTCGGACAACCACCCTTGCAGGGTCAGGGTGGAGCCTTAGATCTTGTCGCTTCAGGAACCAGGACTGAGTCATGGCGGAGCTCCGTGGTCTGCAGCGGTGATGGTCGATTCTGGTGGCCATGACCGAATGTTATCGAGAGGGTCTTAATTTTCTCTTTCGTATGGTGCTTATAATATCAACCCTGTCAGCACAGTCTTCATGAATCCAATTGGTCCGATTTGCAAGTGGTTTTAGCAAGGTTTCGACAATTCTCCAAGGCTGACCCCCTGGATTTTTGAAGTAACCCTGACCTTCGAAAGCCGTGTGCGTGATGGCGACCTCGCGCGCAAGATTTCAGGCTATCAATTTCCGATTTGTCTGTACGCGCGCGACGATCCATATTACTCTACACTCCTGTCTCGCCGGTATACCAGAGCAGTTGAATTGGCTGGGAGAAAATGGACCATGAACCTCACACTCTGTCATTAGTCAAAACTATCTTCGTTCACCGCACCATCAGTCGTGCGTGGAGCGTCAGGATATGAACGGCAAATGACGGAGCGTCGGAAAGCGAGGTGTTATCATGAGGAGCAAGCAGACATGGGTATTGTTGGCCGACGGCTCTCACGCGCGTATCTATCTAAATGACGGTGTTGGCAAGGGATTGACGCCCGTGCCAGACGGAACGTTCGACGAGCCCGTTTTACCGACCCGAGAAATAAACGCTGACAAATCCGGCCTGTCTTTTGGCAGTGCAGGGCCCGGTCGCCGACGCATGCAGCCGCGTACAGATCCGAACCGCCAGGCTAAATTCAACTTTGCGCGGCAGTTGGTGGCGTTTCTTGAGGACGGGCATAACAAAAACAGATTTGACCGGCTAATCCTGGTCGCATCGCCGAAGGCACTTGGTGACCTTCGTGCCCTTTTACCGATACCGGTTCGCAATCTCGTTTATGGCGAACTGGCCAAGGACTTGATGTATCTCGAGGCACGCGAATTGCCTGTTCACCTGGACGATTTGCTGGCGCTATAGCTACAGGGTGAGAACAGCTGCTTTGGCCACTTTTCTGGCCGCTGCAGCAAGCTGGTGGATTGTCTGATGATAAACACTCTGCGAACCTGGAATTTTGACGATAATGCGAGCCCGGATGCCTTCGGGCTCGACCGGACCCCGGACCAGTCGCGCGGCGAGCGCATATGTCAACCGGAAGGGGCGAGCGCGAAGCAAGCGAAGAAATATCCTTCCAAGCATGTGCTGTTCAACGAAGGCGATGATGCCGACACGGTCTATGAGGTCGTCGATGGCATGGTGATGCTGTACACGATCTCGGAAAATGGTCGCCGGACCGTTATCGGCTTCTTGCAGAAAGGCGATTACTTCGGATTTGTCATGCGCGATGTTCATTCTTATTTTGCGCAAACCGTTGGAGTGTGTGTCGTTCGATCAATTTCGCGAGCAAGATTGTGGCGCGAGATCCGGGAGCATCACAGGGCAGCTGAAAAGTTTTTGTCCCTCGAAGGCAATGCGCTGGAGAATGCACGCAAACACATGGTCCTCTTGACCCGCAAAACACCGATTGAACGGGTCTCAATGTTTCTTCTGGAAATGGCGGCGCGCCACGGGGGCGATGGAGATTATGCGCGCGGCGTTCGTCTGCCGATGACCAGGACGGATATTGCGGATTATCTCGGGCTTGTTGTTGAAACGGTTTGCCGATGTCTCACAAGCCTGAAAGACCTTGGTATGATTAGCATGGAAACAAGGGGGCAGATTGAAATCCTCGATGGAGAGCGGCTCCTGCGGTATGCGCTGGGCGAGGAGAGGAGCGACCCGGCGGACGAAATTTTGATCAACGAAGGAATGGTCATGACCGGCATTTCTTTTGAGGCCTGGGCCGATTTGGTCGAGGAATCACTTCCGAGCCTTATGGCGTATTAGCCTGTGGCATATTAGCTCGGCCCTGTTTCATTCGGGTGTTGCGGGAGGGTCCGTAAGATTGTGAACGGAGATTGATATGAACATACAAGACGAGCTTCAGGCAACAATTGAGGCCATGGTTCAGAAAGGCAAGGGCATTCTTGCTGCCGACGAGAGCAGTCCCACAATTGCGAAACGCTTCAAGGCCATAGATGTTGAATCAACCGAGGAACATCGGCGCAGCTATCGCAGTTTGTTGCTGACGACACCGGGTCTGGGTGATTTCATCAGCGGGGTCATTCTGTTTGAGGAAACCCTCGGGCAGCTTGCTGATGATGGGACCCCGCTGCCGGAACTGGCCAGCCAGCAAGACATCGTGCCAGGCATCAAGGTCGACAAGGGAAAATTGCCGCTGTGCGGGGCACCTGGTGATGAAATTACGCTGGGACTGGACGGTTTGGAAGAACGTCTTGAGGGGTACAAACAGCAAGGGGCCCGGTTCGCCAAGTGGCGTGATGTTTACCACATTTCGGTAATAACACCGAGCCGGCTGGCTATCGAGGCCAACGCCGAAGTCCTGGCCCGCTATGCCGCCGTTTGCCAGGGACAAGGCATCGTGCCAATTGTTGAACCCGAAGTGCTCATCGACGGTAATCACAGTATTGATCGCTGTGCTGATGTTGCCGAAGCGGTGCTTCATGAGGTTTTTTGTGCATTGCACCGCCATCATGTTGTGCTGGAGCACATGCTGCTGAAGCCGAGCATGGTGACACCGGGTAAAACGCACACCCACGCGGCAAGCCCGGAGGAGATCGCCGAGCAGACGATCAGGATCTTCCGGCGCACAGTCCCGGCCGCCGTCCCTAGTATTAATTTCCTCTCCGGCGGCCAAACGCCTGAAGAGGCAACCGTCAACCTCAGCGCCATGAACCGCTTGCCACAGCAGCCGTGGGAATTGAGTTTTTCCTATGGGCGTGCATTGCAGGAACCTGCTTTGCAAGCGTGGAGAGGTGATGAAGCCAATGCCGCACTCACCCAAGCGGCGCTCTACCACCGCGCAAAACTGAACGGCGCGGCACGTTTTGGTGATTACAGCCCCGCGATGGAGCTGGCTTCCTCTGGATGAGATACGTCGGGGCGCAAAACCGTGCGGCGGGAGCACATGTTGATTGCAGTCAACACGACCTGCCGGAATTTATTGTAGGCCTGCGTTGTCGGTCGGGGTCCGTTCTGAATGGACGTTGGCGACGGGAAAAGGAAAGGGAGAGGACAATGAATATGCTGGTAAGAGAAGTGATGTCACCGGACGTGGTCTGGGTAGCTCCATCCGAAACAATCTGGAATGTTGCATCCAAGATGAAGGAATTTGACATTGGGGCCGTTCCGGTTTGCGAAAACAATGAAATCATCGGCATTGTGACGGATCGTGATATCGTTGTAAGAGGTCTCGTCGATGACGATGATATTGCGGAGCATTCTGTGCGTGAGGTTATGACGCTTCATCCGGTCTGGTGTTCTGAAAACGAAGACGTGGAGGATGCGATCAGGCTGATGGAGGAAAAACAGATTCGGCGCCTCCCGGTTGTTGACAGTGAAAAACACTTGATCGGACTGTTAAGCCTTGGCGACGTGAGCCAGAACACCTCGCACGAGCTATCGGGCGAGGTCATCGCAGCCGTCAGTCGGCACAGCAGCGGCTCTATGACTGCCATGTGAGACCGTTGGCGGTTTTGAAAAATGCGATTTCGGCAGGGACGAGGAGCTGGTGTCTCTTGTCCCTGTCCATACCAAAAACCGGATCCAGGCGGGAGATTGTGGGAATCGTGGCATGATCGCCCTTGATGATCGATACGTTGAAACATTTGATATCTGCTTTGGCCGGACTATTCAGATCGAGCTCACGGCGTGAGGCCGAGATTCTGACTTTACGCCAGCAGCTTTCGGTTTGCATCGTAAGACGCCGGGCAGGGCGCGTATCTCTCTCCTGGATCGGTTTGTCCTGGTGTGGCTCTATCGGTTTGGCCCTCGCTCCTGAATTCCATTTTGATAGTAAAACTCGCAACAGCACTCTATTTCCGTCTGTTCACACACTGTGAATTTTTCTCTATTATAGTTAATTCCTGTAATGCGTGTTACGGAAAAATTGACGCGTGTAGCCCTGCCATAACACATTGATTTGAACAGGTGAAAATGATGAAGGTATCCAGAGTTCTGACAGTTTGTAGCTTCGCTCTTGCTGTATCAGCTTGCGAGACTGAAGCTTGGCATAACTTTACCCAACCCTTGCCTCCCTCGGCTGCGGAGGTCCGCGTGGCGGCCAATCTGGCCAACCTTGACCATAGACTGGCGGAACTGGAAAACCCGAAAACAGGTCCTGCGCACGTGATCGCCAATGACTCTGATATTGACCCCCTTGTCATTGACCCCGTTGCACTGGCCGACGGCCATGGCGGCGGGCCGATCACAAAGGTGGTGAAAGAAAAAGGCAAAGAGGGCGGTGAAGACTCCAGGCCTGCTGAATTTCTGAGCGCAAAGGTCCAGCCTTCTGACGACAAAAAAGCCCCCGGGTTCATTGATGCGAGCGCGCCATCCCATTGCGCTGGCGGAGCCGGGTGCAATGATCGTCCAGTAGCGTCAGGTAGTTTTGCCATTCATCTGGCATCGTACAAACACATGCAATATCTGGAGCGAGGGTGGACGGAGCTACGAAAACAGTTCCCTGTCCTGTTGGCCCACCAGGTGCCAAGAGCCAAAAGGTTCACAAGGGATGATGGCACTGTATACATTCGGCTGAAGGCCGGACCGTTCGAAACCAAACAACAGGTGTATGATCTGTGTAATAAACTCAAGGCGAAACAGGTATACTGTGCCCTCAGCCGTTTCGACGGAATTGACCTCGACGGATTTGTTGACCTTTAGTTTCCCGTCGGCAAACCTTGTGCAATGCAATATGTTGCGTGACGGGTACCGGCGTGGAACGCATTGAGAGAAATTCCGGCAATCGAGTTATCGTATTTTTCTTTCGCGGGCATACAGTTGATCGTATGCCGCCAAAAGCTTTGGTCCCTCATGGTCCCAGGAGAGCATGTTGATAACCCTGTCGCGTCCATATGCGCCCATGGTCTTTCGTTTTTCCTCATCGCCCAGCAACTCGAGGATTTTCTCGGCGAAGTCGACGGGGTCGTTCTTTGCGGCATAGAGCGATGCCTCTTGCGCTGAAAACCTGCCCTCAGTGACTTCGAACTGCACAACCGGTTTGGCCAGCACCATGTACTCCATGATCTTGTTCATGGTCGACTTGTCGTTCATTTCATTGACCCGGTCCGGGTTCACACAGACGTCGG
Organism: Alphaproteobacteria bacterium; assembly: GCA_030614785.1. GTDB lineage: Bacteria > Pseudomonadota > Alphaproteobacteria > M2410 > M2410 > JAUWTJ01. The sequence continues at coordinate 14,409 of JAUWTJ010000013.1, forward strand.
CGGTATTCAGAGTTATCAGGAAGTCTTCCTCCGAGACCCTTCCAGTAAACGTCACGAAGTCCGTCAGATTCAGTTCACAGGACAACGCCTCCAATGTGGAAACCTCAGGCCCCCCGCCAACGATGACGAGCTGAATGTTCTCCTTGCCGCGAGTGTGAACAATATAATCCATGGCTTCGAGCAGGAGGTCGATACCTTCCTGTTGGCCAATGACGCCAACGTATCCGAGCAGAAATTCGCGTCCGTTCTTCCACTTCGGGTCCGGAGGAACTTGTTTCATGCGCGTGAGGTTGGGGCCGGAGCGCACAACATGGACATTTTCAGGATCCATTTTGCCCCGTTCGATTGCGATCTGGCGGTAGGAATTGTTGGTCGCGATGGAAATGTCTGCGGTCCGGAAGGTCCAGGCCTCCAGGCGTTTCACCAGAGAATAGAAAAAATCTCTGCGACCAAACTTCGCCTCATAAAGCTCCGGGTTGAGATCATGATGGTCGAAGATGAATTTCTTTCTGAACAAGAGTTTGTAAAAGAGTCCAATGAGAAAGATTGTGTCAGGCGGATTGCAAGCATGGATCACGTCAAATCCCCGGACCCGAAGAACACGTAAAGAGAGCCAGAATTCGAACATCAGGCTGGTGATATACTCCGCCGGATAGGCCCAGATCCCTCGCGCTTCGAAGGGAAGAGGGTGGCGGTAGACATGAATGCCATCCAGATATTCGTAAGCCTTGTCGGCATCCTTGCCTTTCGGGCAAATGACCGAGACACCGTAGCCCGCCTGTTGCAGGGTTGTCGCCTCGGACCAGACGCGCCTGTCAAAGGGCACCGGCAGGTTCTCGACGATGATCAGGACCTTGCGCTGCGAGCCCTTACCAGTTGACGCCGTCATATCTGTCTCCGATGAGGTCTCTTTCAGGAATGCGCACGAGATCAACGAGGATTTGCGTGGCGTTCATGGATTTCGGGATGTCGTGAAATTCCGGTTCACTGTTGCCGATGACAATCACCTCGCCGTGGGCCAGCACATCGTCAAAGCTTTCGCCGATCAGGTCACTGATATGCGGAATGACCTGCAGGATATACTCCTTGTTGCCGCCTACCAGTTTGGCCATTTCAACATTTTTGTCATAGATTTTGATTTTGTAGCCCTTGCCGATGAGCCGTTCGACAAGCTCAACCTGCGGGCTTTCACGCAGGTCGTCGGTGCCCGACTTGAAGCTGATGCCAAAGAAAGAAACGTTCTTCTTGCCATGTGCGGTAATGATTTCAATGCCGCGTTCGATCTGGGTTCGATTACTTTCTGAAACACTTTTGATGAGAGGAACGGAAAGATCGAGCTCCTGTGCCTTATAGTTGAGAGCCCGCAGATCCTTGGGCAGGCAGGATCCACCAAAAGCGAAACCGGGCTTGAGATATGTCGGTGAGATGTTAAGTTTTGTATCCTGACAGAAGACGTCCATGACATCGTGGCTGTCGATGCCAAGCGCCTTGCAAATGTTTCCAATCTCGTTGCCGTAAGCCACCTTGAGAGCATGCCAGACGTTGTCGGTATACTTTGTCATCTCGGCCACTTCAATTGACACCTTGAAAAGCGGGGCTTCAAGACCTCGATAAAGCGCGGCGACAAGGTCAGCATCGCGTGCGTTCAAGGATCCGATTACGGTTTTGGGAGGATTGTAAAAATCATAGACGGCGCTTCCTTCGCGCAAAAACTCGGGATTGATGGCAAGGCCAAAACCCTCGCCAGCCTTCTTGTCGCTCGACGACTCAAGCGCCGGGATCACAACCTCATGTATCGTGCCGGGCAGCATGGTTGAGCGGATGACGATACAATGGTACGCGTCCTTGAGCTTTAGGGCGGCGCCAATTTCCTTGCACACTTTTTCAACAATGGATGTATTGAGGCTTCCGTTTTTGCGGCTGGGTGTCCCGACACAAACGAGCGACAGGCTGCTGGCAGCGACGGCCTCGGCGGCATTGGTTGTTGCCGATAATTTTGCTTCGGCATGGGCGGTGCTCAAGAAAAATGCCACATCCTTTTCGATAACAGGGGATGTGCCCGCGTTTACGAGATCGGCTTTTGTTTCATTGGTGTCGACGCCGATGACGGTATGCCCGTCGTTTGTCAGGCATGCAGCAGAGACAACACCGACATATCCCATGCCAAATACTGAGATCTCCATTGTCTATCTTTCCTTCCGTTCTCGTCGCACTTCTCTCAAATCCGCGTCGGTCTGATCCGCTTCCACAAATAGGGAACAAGGGGCCCCCGGATTGTCCGATTTGCGTGAAGCGCATGAAACAGTTTGAAAGGAGTAGACAGGATAATCCCTGTTAAAGAGCTAACGCGGGGGTGAGTTGGCGTTGGTTGGTAGTGATATTGGCGCATCAATTTGCCGCAAATGAACTGGGCCAGAAAGACATCAGACTCAGGGAGTTGGCCGCACCAGCGGTTAATACCTGTTTGGAAAATTCCGAACTCGCGCTCTTGTGCAGATGAATTGGAAAATTGTGTTTCCAGCATTTCGGGCTCGAAGGCTTCGCCGACAAATTCACATAGGTAACGAAGCGTCCTCTCAGGATCGCTAACCAGATCTTCATAGCGGCTGATTGTGACGTTCTGCGGATAAAGTTTGCGGGCTTGTTCCAGAGCGCTATTGCTTTTGCGCCATATCATCGACGTGATGACGGGGTGATAGAGTTTCTTCAGGCGGACGGCTGTTTCCTCTGACTCCCGGCGCCATTTTCCCTGGTAGGATAACAGAAAATCTCGCACATCCCGGACGCACCCGATGATTTTGGCATCTGGAAACATTTCCAGCAAAACCTGGATCTCGAAAACCTCTCGTGGAACCTGATTGCCCCATCTGGCCTTTCCTTCACCCTCCATCTGAATTTCCATAAAAGTGGTAAAAACGTCCTTGTAGGATCGACATCCCGAAAGGGCGGAGGCAAGAGCGCCGCTGGCCAAAAATTGGTCAATACGCTCCTGATCAGGAAGTTCATTCAGCCGGGAATAGAGGGTCGAGAGGCGGGCTGTGATAGCGTCAAGATTTTCCCGAACCCGGGGGTCGCCAAGCGCCCGCCGGCGCGCATAAACATCATTCAGGAAATGGGTTTCGCCGGGCATGAAAATATTCGAGTGATTTCCCACCAGCCGTGCTGTCAATGTTGTCCCGGATCGCGGGGCGCCGACAATGAATACGGGACTATCAGAATTTTTCATAAGATCTGACCCCTGCAAACATCGAGATAAATCGCTTCCAGCTTTTGCTGGTAGTTGCGAATGTCATATTCGGCTTCGAAGTCGCGACGGGCATTGGACGAGAGACGGGCACGCAGCGGCTTGTCTGCAATCAATCGCTTAAGGGCCTCGGCGATAGCCGATGCGTCATTGACCGGCACGACCAACCCGTTTTCCTCATTCCGGATGACCTCCGGCACAGCGCCCACAGGTGTCACAACGGGGCAGAGGCCCCACGCCATGCCTTCCAGCATGGCAAGCGGAAGATTTTCCACATGGGACGGCAGCAGAAGGATCTGTGAGCGGGCAAGGAGCGCCTTGACCTCATCAGGCCCGACCCAGCCGGGGACCTCGATGCGCGCGCCAAGACCGGCGCTGGCAACGGCTTCGCGAAACTCCTCAACTGCGCCGTCGCCCGCGATTGTCGCCGTCCAGCCAAGCGCCTGAATTTGAGGTTGGGCAAGAGCCTGAAGAAGCTCCGGGGTGCCCTTGGGCGGACCAATCATCCCGAGGAAGAGAAGGTGTGGGGATTCTGACGGGGTGTGCGGACGATAGGTGTCCGGGCCTGCTACAGCATTTGGAACAATGACGGCGCGGCCAGGTTCGACTCCAATTTCCGAAATGATAAATTCACGCCAAACATCACCGAGCACAATGACCCGCTCCGCCTTCAGGAAGAGTGTTTTTACAGCCGTCTTAAAGGGGCCGCGCAATCCTGCGTAGAACTCCCGGTAACTGCCGCCATGCACGTGGATGATATAGGGCAAGCCTGCCCATCGACACAGGGCTGCATAGAGGGCTTTGCGCAGCGCACTCCCTCCGGTGGACAGGTTGATGTGACAGAGCTGAAAGGACCCGGCTCTAATGGCGACAAGGAAACACAAGAGCCGCCAGGGAAACCTCAGAACCATCAGGGCTCGCTTGTCTGTGGAATTAAATATCGTCAGACTGGTTACTGCTGCCTGGTTCTCGTGTTGCAGCAGTTGCTGGAAGAGCGAGTTGATGCCGCCGTTTCGATCGGGAACAAGGATGATGATGCGTGGCGGCGAATGGCCATTGTCTGTGTTCATCTAACTAACACCGCCCGAATAACTCAGATTGAATATTGATCTGTGCCAACGGGAGACAGAGTATACCCGATGGGGCCAGCCCCGCCCGGTCAAAAACAATCTCTTCTGCGGTGTTCTTGTCAAAATCCAAATTCCGGCGAAACGTTACACACTGGCATTGATTATAGAGCCGGAATGATAAAACTTTATTGATATAGCAACCTTCTCAAGTGCAAAATGCTCGGAATTTCAGGGTGTTATTGGAGATTCATCTTCCATGTGTGGTATCGCCGGGTGGGTAACCTCGAACGATATGTCGGAACCTTCCCTGGTCTTGCAACGGATGATTAACTCAATTGAGCACCGTGGGCCGGACGGGCAGGGACAGGCTTTTGCCAGGACCAGAGACGGCGCATACTCGGTTGCGCTTGGTCACTGCCGCTTGTCCATTATCGATCTGGATTTTGGCGCCCAACCCATGGTCATTGATCAAGGTCAGTTTACCATCAGCTTTAATGGCGAAATTTACAATTTCAGAGAGTTACGGCAAGAGCTCTCGGGTTTGGGTCATCAGTTTACCACCAACTCTGATACTGAAGTCATTCTGGCAGCCTACAAACAATATGGAAACAAGTGCGTTGAGAAGTTTCGGGGCATGTTTGCCTTTGCCATTTGGGATGCGGTTAAAGAGGAACTGTTTCTGGCTAGAGACCAGTTCGGCAAGAAGAACATCTACCTTTATGATGACGGCCACAGATTGTTCTTTGCCTCTGAGGCGAAAGCAATTCTTGAAGCCCCGATTGAGCGCCCCCGACTGGATCAAAACTCGGTAAGCGACTATCTTGTTCTGCGCTATGTGCCTGGGCCTCATACGCTCTTCGATACGATTTCGAAATTACCGCCGGGCTCTCATTTGACATGGCGGCGCGGGAAAAAGGAAGTTGTTCGATATTTTGTTCCCGAAGACATTGCCGCTCCAGCCAGGCTTGCAGCATCCGCTGATACACCTGCGGCATTCCTGGACGCTCTTGATGAGGCTGTTCAACTGAGAATGATCAGTGACGTGCCCATTGGCGCCTTTCTTTCCGGAGGGCTCGATTCTTCGGCGGTCGTTGCGCTGATGTCGCGCCATAGCACGGCTCCCGTGAAAACGTTCTCCGTCGGGTTTTCCGAAGATACCTATAGCGAAGCAGGATATGCGCGGCAGGTGGCAAAGCTTTTCAAGACCGATCATCGCGAGCTGGTGATCTCTGCTGATGATATTATGACCTGTCTGCCTTCGCTTGTTCGCTTCAGGGATGCGCCTGTTTCGGAATCCTCCGATATCCCGATTTTCCTGTTGGCCAGGGCCGCTGCCGAGGATGTGAAAGTTGTCCTCACCGGGGAAGGTGCAGATGAAATATTGGCGGGTTATCCCAAACATCGATTTGAAAAATGGGCGGCTCTGTATGGGCGCTGCGTCCCCGGCGGGGTGCATCAAGGGTTGGTTTCGCCGCTGATCGATGCTTTGCCCTACAGCTTTCGTCGGGTGAAAATTGCGGCGCGGGCCTTTGCTGAGCCCGACTTTGCCAGGAGAACCGATCAGTGGTTCGGAGCCCTGACCGATCAAACGCGACGGTCGCTTTTGCGGTTTGAACGTTACAGGGAAACAAATCTCTATCCCTACAGCGCCGATAGCAAGCAAAGTGCCGTGCGTCGTTTACTGTTTTTCGATCAAACATCGTGGCTGCCCGACAATCTACTGGAGCGCGGGGACCGCATGACCATGGCGGCCTCACTGGAGGCGCGCATGCCTTTTCTGGACACCGAACTTGCCTCATTTGCATCACGGATGCCGGAAGAATGGCGGTTGCGCGGCAAGGTTCAAAAGAGAGTCCTCAGAGCTGCCATGAGTGATATTCTTCCCGGCAATATCCTGTCGCGTCCGAAGGTTGGTTTCCGTGTGCCCATCAATGAGTGGTTCCGGGGCCCGATGAAAGATTACATTTATGACCATCTGACCTCTGCTGCGTCACAAACCGCAGTGCTTTATGATCGCCAGGTTCTGGAAAATATACTCGGTGAACACGTATCGGGACGGCAAAATCATGAGAAGGCTATCTGGTCGCTCCTCAATCTGGAGCTCTTTCAACAAGAGTATCATTTGAGCCTATGATCAAAACACCCTCAGACGACGATGACCTGTCAGTATCCAGGGGCGAAGACACCGCAGTCGTCCTGGGCTCGCAGATTTTTGTCACGCTCGTCACGCTGGGAACGCAAAGTCTTCTGGCCTGGGGTCTGGCGCCGCAAGGGCGGGGTGCTTATGCGGTTTGCCTGGTCTTTTCCATGTTGCTCGGGGTGTTCTTCATCATGGGGTGTGATCGGGCGTCCCAACATTTCACGATGTCAGGAGGCCTGAGCTTGTCCCAAAGTGTCTCGGTCGCCTTGACCTGCACGGCGGTTGGCTCGTTTTTCGGCATGGTTGTCGGCTGGTTTCTTGCCGACTTGCCGTTCTCGTTCTTCGCAAATGCGGATATTGCCCAGTTCCGGCTGTCGCTTCCGCTGGTGCCGCTGATCATCCTGTTTGTGGTTTTCCAACTCCAGTTCGCCGGGCTTCGGCGTTTCGTCCGGCTTGGCGTGTTCAGTTTGATTCAGGTGGCTGCGAACCTTGTCTTTCTCGCTATCGCCCTCCTGGGCTTCGAAGCAGGTGTGTCCGGTGCCCTGCTGGCCTATGAGTGCAGTCTCGTCCTGGTCATCGTTCTCTTCATTCGCGATCTGCAGCGTCACTGTGATCTTGTGCTGAGGCTTCCTGCATGGCTGCAAATCCGGCCCGTTCTTTTTTACGGTGTGCGTTACTTTGGCGCTCGTTTTGGGACCTTGCTTGACAACCAGATCGGAGTTCTTTTCCTCAGTATACTGGCGACGCGGGATGAGATTGGATTGTTTGCCGCGGTGGTCACGCTGGCGCTCAGGATTTGCATCATCCCGCAAAGTATTGAGTCTGCGATTTTGCCGCGTCTGTCCGCAGACCCGCAAGGGCAACACGCATTACTCGGGCGCGCAGTCCGAATTTCATCTTGTCTAACTGGCGCTGCGGTTGTCGGCCTGATGCTGTTAAGTGTTCCTTTAATTCCGTTCCTGTTTTCGCCGGCGTTTTCTGCTGCCATCCCGATCATCTGGATTCTTGGTCCGGGTATCCTGTTTCAGGGTGTGGCGATGATTCTTATGGCGCATTTCCGCGCGGTCGATCAGCCTGGGGTCAATTCGTGGGTGATATGGCTGGCTCTGGCCGTCAACATCGCTGTGGTTCTGACGTTCTATCCCGTCATGGGGTTCAGTGCGGCTGCCTGGGCGATGACAGCCGGGTTTGCCGTGCGCATGTTTGTACTCCTGGGCCTGTATGCGCGGACAACAGAGGGGACCATCCGGGACCTCTTTCGCTTCAACGCGGGCGACGTCGCATCGATTCGCGATACGACAACAAAGATCGCCGCGCGGATGGGTCTCACAGGGAAGCGGGGGGCAGCATGACAAAGGCAAGGGTTGAAATCCGGGACAGGGCGGTCCTCAAATACCGCGATGTGGAAGGCGCGCGTCATGAAGTGTTGGCGAGCGAACACGGGCGGGTTATCGGGCATGAAACCGGATTGTTTGACGTGCCGCAGGTTCTTTCCCATGACGTGTCAGGCGGTATAATTGAATTTGAGCGCATTAGCAATGAACTCCATGTCCGGCGCGCCCTGAGCGAAGGTCGTTTGTCTGTAGACACCATAAAGGCCCTCGGTGCGTGTCTTGCGGCGATCCACAAAAGCCCGCCTCCACAAGGGGTTTGCGATATTGCCGCTGACTGGTTCACCCCTGACCTGAACTTGGCACCGGTCTTTCTCCACGGCGATTTTCAGATTGAAAATATTCTCTATGAAACGCTGCGTGGTACGTTGTTCCTCGTGGACTGGTCGGCGCCCGCATGGCTTGGCGGGCAGGGCAATCGGGGGCCTGCCTGCATTGATCTGGGCACCTTTATCCTGTCACTGTTTGTCAGGCGGCCCTTTGAGAGGTTTCGCATTCCCCAGCCTGAGGTCTATGCCGATCACTTTTTGGCTGGCTACACGGAAGCATACGGCGATGAGACCGAGATCGCGAATCTGAAACGATGTTTTCCCGCTCTTGTCGACGCCTATACCGCAATCCACCGCAGCCCGAAGGGGCGCCTGAGAATGCTGGTTCGTGCCGCTTCGCTGTCGCAGGTCAGGCGGTACGTCCTTGATTGCGGCTAGCTGTTGTTTGTCGCCCCGCGCTTCTGGCAGATGAAGAGCGTATTCTGGGCCAGGCCGGTCCAGCCGAACAGAACGGTCGCTATGGTTTCAAGGCCGGTAACAAGGCCTTGCGGCAAGAGAAGAAGATTGTCTGGCAGCGGCAGAATGGCGTTTGGATGGCTCTCGATTATCTCCAGGCCGACCGCGTCGACCATGCTGAGAACCTCTGCCTTCGACATCGTATGTTTTTCGCCTCGACCGAATAACCTTTGCGCGGCGCGCCTCAGGCTGGTTCTGTTCATGTGGTTGTTGAAAATGAAAATACCATCGGGAGCAAGGTGAGGTACAATCCCGGAGATTGCCTCTGCCCGCAGTGAGGGTTCAGCGTTGGGGAAGAAGCGGAAGGCGGTAATCAGATTAAAGGATTTACCCTCGAGGACCTTTTCACGGGTGATGTCAGCTTGCAAAATCTCGGCGCCTGCGACCGCGTCTCTTGCCACCGACAGCATTGATTCTGAAACATCAACACCGGTAGACGTCTCGGCACGATCGGCAATGTATCCAAGAATACGGCCGGTCCCGCAGGCAAAGTCAAAGTGGCGCGGCTTGTCTGTCGCAAAGTATTTGACAAGCATTCTATCCAGAATACGTCTTTCCAGCAGCCAGACCATTGCCTGATGGGGAACGTCCTCGAATGTCTTGCTGTAATCGTGCCCTTTACGCACATGGGATTCACGATAACTCATATTTCCCCCCTTAAAAGGATACTGCTGCGATTGAAAGTCCTATGCACATTTGATGCCGAATAGCGGCGTTCCCAAAAGGCACGGTTGCGGTCAGGGCTGATAATCTGATGGGTCTATCCCCTGTTTGATGATCTTGCCGGGGACCCCAACTGCGACGCAGAATGGCGGTACGTCCTTGACAATGACGGCATTGGCTCCCACCACCGAGCCTTCGCCGATGGTGATAGGGCCAATCAATTTGGCTCCGGTATGGATGATGACATTGCGCTTGATATGGGGCGCACCAATGGTGGGCGCCTTGCCTCCCATGACAACGTGAGATCCGATTTGGCATCCCTCTTCAATGACCACCATCGGGTTCAGGACCACCGCAAGCGCATTATGACCAAAGTGGACCGAGCGATGAATTGCGACAGAGGCCGGGAGCGTTGCACTGAAAACCAGCCGGATGATAATCTCGATAACGCGCGCAAAAGGGCGGGTCAGCGGGTTTTGGGCGGCTCTGTGCGCGAAATTCTGCAGCCCGACCAACCGTTGTCGTGGCCAGACGTATTCTGCTTCGACAGGTGCTGAAGGGTGCTGATTGATCATAACACGTCCCAGGCCGTTTTGCTGGATGAAGAGCGACCATGGAAAAGTAGCACCAGGGTCATGAAGAAGAAAACAATAATTGTCGGTCGGGCGAGAAGTGCGTTGCTTATTGCTGATGAGCCGATCAGGCATAGTACAAAAGGCAGCCCGTCAAACCTGGCAAATCGGAAAATGCCGATCAGATACAAGGCGACACCGGTTGCACCGATAAGGCCATCCTCCTTGAAGTGTCGGAGAAAATCATTGTGACTGTCCTTTGCGCCCCAATACCATTGGCGGGAGAAGCTGACGTCACTGCCCGGCCCGGAGCCAAACAGATGGCCTGGAATATCTCTTTGTATAAGGCCGCTTATGCGCTCGGCATAAGTCGCCAGGCGTCCACTGGAAAAATTTGAGAGGTCCTTCCACAGGCCACCGTCCATAAAGCTGAAAAGAAACAGGAGGGCCAGAAAAAGTCCTGCAAGGCCAAAGCTGATCAGAGTTGGTGCGAGGTATCGGATGCGGCCCGTCATGGCTTGAAAGGACGCTACCAGTGCGGCAATAGTCAGTAACACAAATGCCGTACGCACTTCGTAACCAAGCAGGACCCAGGTGCCCAACATCAAGATTGGCAGCGCGATCACCGTCGCAAGGGCCCTGGTTCTCCACGCATAAAATATGCCAAGCGAGGCCAGGGCGACGGTATAGGCGCTGGAATGCAATCCTGTTTCTCCGCCTGTGAAAGGAGCCAACCGTACCACGCCACCGAGATTGACACCGGGGCGGGCCACTGCGATAGCGGCGGCTATGACAATCAGGGCGACGAAGCCGGACAGGATCAGCCTGGGATTAATTCTGTGGGCAAAACCAAGGATGGCAATTCCTGACAACAGTCCTGAAATGTTGCGAAATCCCGTGGCGAGGGAAGCACTCGCGCGTGCGGTATTGAAGGGGTCAACAAGGGCGCCTGTTGCCCACGCCAGGACAATCAGGGTTGCGCCCATAAACATCCATCGGATCGCCGGGTCGCGACTGAACAGAACGCGTTCAAGGGACAGAGCAATGTAACCAGCGGCAATAAGGCCGGCGGACCCGAGCCGCATCTGACCGGGCAGATAGTCAAAGGCCAGGCTATAGGTAAAACTCAGGCTGATGAGTATGGAAATGGCGAGCCGATAGAGAGGCCCACTCCAGTTCACGCCTGTGCTGCCAGAAGCTGTTGCAGAGAGACTCACAGGGATACCCCCGCGGCTCTCAACCTACTCCTTACACTCGCTATTTCAAATTGCATCATATTCTCTACACCTGAAATATCATGCCGGCGGTTCGCTCAGCGCCATTTTGTGTTTCGTGGTTAATCTCAAGGGCCAGTCGGCAGGTTGGTTCTTTTGATCCAAATGTCCCGGAGAACTGTGGTGGGCGCTCGTCCAGGGCGCTTTCGATTTGAAGGGGTGTTTGCTTGTCTGTTGTTGAAACGCTCAACATTTTGCCCATCGGGTGACATACATCAATGACGCCGTCCGTGTCGGTTACGGTTAGATCTGGATGCAACAAAAGCCCGGCATGCGCCGACGGCAGGTTCGCGGTGTTGCCGATCAGCCGATCGAAAATTTCGATTTTGCCTTCACAGTGGAAACGGATTTCGCGTTGATGCTGGACCCTGAAGTCGTCCTCGTAGCCATCATGAGAAACCGCAATTGACCAAGTGCCCTCTTCCTGTTTGAGCGGGGTGACAATCTGGCACTTTGCGCGGCATCCCCAATTAAAGGCTCCGGTTATTTTGCTGCTATTGGCCTCGCCGATGGCCACAGTGTTGTGCGCTTTGGTGCTGCGGAAGTAATCTCGACAGGCACCGCCTGAATGATAGAGGTAGGTCCCGGCATCGACAAAGACGGGTTGGTCATCAATATGCAGCCAGATGGAGAGGGCATCGGCGTGTCCGTGGGCGGCAATGGACAAATGTCCCAAAGGTCCGTGATCAAGGACTAGCAGGACCTTCTTGCTTCGCATCGTTTTTCGAAAAACCGTATAGCCGCCCGAGGCGAAGGTTCGCGCCCCTTCGAGAAAGTGTTCATTGGGCGCGGCCTGGCCAAACAACAGGTCTCGAATGTGCGGGCGAACCACCGGCGGGGCGATGGCGGGATCGTCGAGGAAGGCTGAAAGACTTGCCAGAACAGACGATACATAATTCCTTCCTTTGTCTTGCGGGGAAGCAAAAACGCTACATTCATCATCGTCGCCAATTGCAGGGACGTGGCCGCCTGTGTCCATGAGCCAGCGAAGGTGATGCCCGGCTTTGCCGAGTTGATCGCGAACGTGCACCCCAAAAGGCGCGCCGGATTGTTCGCCGATCCAAAGGCAGAGCAAATACCACTCCAGTGTAAGACTTGTGTAGCTCGGTGACTGTTCAGCGCCGACACCGTCGACATGAATCTGCTGCCCGACCTGTTCACTGAGAACCTGTTGGCCATATTGGGCGTAGTGCGACGCCTCTTCGAGCTCCGGCCAGCAAGTGCCCAGGGCATAGAGGGCGGCGGCCTCGGCAATGAGATGGTTATTGGCTGAAGAAAACCTTGAAGGATAACGCATTAGCCAAAACCCGTGTGCTTTGAGGCAGGCAGAGAGCCTGGAGCGTCGGTCGCTGGAAATCAGTTTCGGGTCGATGAAGCTCAAGACCGTCAAGATGCTGATGGTGCGCAGGGCGAGTTCAATTCCTGACACCCAGTTTATGCCCTGGAACGGCGGGTTTGACTCTATCCATTCATCCAGAACACCGAGGCAGAATTTGGCAGGCTCGGGATCGTTTGTCAGGGCGGAAAGGGCGGCGACGGGTTGAAGGAACTGTAGTCTGTTAAGCTCCCAGACATACTTTACATCGCCCATCTGAGTGTTGTTGCGATAGGGGATGCGGAAGCAATAGATATCGGAGGGCCAACATTTGCCGGAGACCGGATCCACATGCCAGATGTCTGCACCTGCATCATCTGGCCATTTCACATCAAAAAACTCAAATGATCTGGATTTTGCCATTGTCCAGGTTTGTCGCCACGTGTCCTGAAGGCCCTGTGGCTGTTCAGGTTTTTCCGCAGTGATCGGTAGACGTGGTAACTTGATGTTTCCGCAGTCGAAGTCCGCCCAGTCGTAGGAACGCTGCTGTGAGCCAAGCCGTTTCGTTTGTTCTACGAGGCGGTGTAAAACTTCGGGGCCACCCATGGAGCGAAGTCGATTTAAATGCCAGTTCAATTGTTTCACCTGAGTCTCGATCGATCTGTATAAACTACTTGTCGCGCGAAATCGTTCAGAAGCGTGATGCCCTGAAAACGGCAAGGAAGAATCAAATGATATTTCTGTGCGATTAATAGGCATTACTCTGAGTCCACACAACAAACGGAGTCTGGATCAATATCCTTAGATCAAGGATCAAGGACCAGTTGACGATATAGTAAAGGTCATGTTCGACACGCTGACGCATTCGATCTGTACCCTGGGTTTCGCCGCGCAAGCCATTTACTTGAGCCCACCCGGTAATGCCCGGTTTAACATTGTGTCGCTGCGCATACCGGTCAACGGATCCAGTGTGTTCGCGGTTGTGAGCTGTAGCATGCGGACGAGGTCCGACAAGGGACATGCTCCCGGTCAACACGTTTAGCAACTGAGGCAACTCGTCCAAACTGGTTTTTCGCAAGAAATTTCCGACGCGTGTGACTCGAGCGTCGTTTCTTGTGGCCTGCGGCACCGCGTCTTTGCTTTGATCGCCATGCACCATCGTTCGAAATTTGAGGACACTGAAAATATCATGATTGAAACCATGACGATCCTGCTTGAAAATAACGGGTCCTCTTGAGTCCAGTTTTATAGCCAGTATAATCAAGAGGAAAACCGGCGTCAAAACCGCCAGCAGGGCCGCCGCAAGAGTTTTGTCCATTGTACTTTTTGCGATGCCGCGCCAGCCATCAATTGAGCGGGATTTTACTGCCAGCATTGGTATCCCTGAGATATCGGTCATTGTTGCACCTACCTTCTCAAGGGGCAGCCACTCCGGGCAGAGCTTTATTGGAACCGGAACAACAGACAATCGGTCCATGACCTCTTCGATCCGTTCCGCCGCACTCCATGGCAAGGCAATTACAATTTCATCAACCCTTGTCGTTCCGATCAGGGTGAGCAAATCGTCCAGTGATCCTGTTTCGTCAAATGAACGCCGATCCAGGCCCTGCTCAAACCTGTCATCGAACAGCCCAATAACGGATATGTCTGAACTCAGTGGAGCGCATTTTTCGAGGAGCTGGCTTGCAAGGGGCGTTGCCCCGACAATTACTAGTCTGGATTTCAGGACGCCGCCGCCTTTTAACAGACCCTGTGCCAGGAAATGGAGAGCAGTGCGTACAATGATTAATCCTGACACGCCCAACACGAGCGTGCTGAGAATGGCGCCGCGAGAAAACTCGTCAGAGTTCTTGAACAGGAAGGCCGCGGTCAGGAAAATGGAGGAAGCGATGAGACAGGACCGCCCAAGTCTGCGTATCTGAAAGTCAGCTGATAGCAGCTTGTCGAATGCATAACTGCCGGAATTAGAACCAATCATGACAATGATTATGCCGGCTAATGCTCCTAACGCCAGTCCCCCGGCGAGGTCGCCATGAACCTGAAGGAACAGCAGATGGTACAGGTATTCTCCGCCAGCTCCGGCCAAAGTGCAGACGAAAAAATCACTCAGCCTGACGGCATCTGAGAAAACCCTGCGCGGATCGAGGGTTGCAGCGCCCTGTCGACGGTTCACCTGATTCAGAAACCCGCGACTACTCTTGTTTCTGGTACCATTTGCAGATGCTGAATCAGGTTTCCATGCCCCCATGGTCTCCGCTTCTTCAGCTAAACGGCCACCCCCAAATCTAACCACACCCATCTTGCTACTCCAAACACGCTACTCTACATACACAAAATATCAGTCTAAATGTCGGCACTACACCGGGAAAAAGAAATACATCAGTCATCAGTTCAGGTTTGGATCCAGGTAACCTCATAGCGCTCCATAGCTAAAAGTATCGCTCGGGGACCTCAATCACATCTTCCGGGAAAATCGAAACATCATCGCCAACGCGTACGGTAATTCTGGCACCGGTACGGGCTCGTGTGACGTGAATTTTTTTCTGATTGGCGCGATAGGTGAACCCCTCGGCCATTGCGATTGCCTTTATGAGGTTCATTCCGGCAACGTAGGGATATTCACCTGACTTATTCACTTCGCCGACAACATAGAACGGCCGAAAACTCACAACTTCCGCATTCACGCGAGGTTTCTTCAAATAGCCATCATTCAGCTTTTTCTCAACGACAGCCTCGAATGCTCGAAGGGAGAGCCCCCGTGCCAAAACCTGTCCAACCAACGGCAGCGATACGTCCCCCGAGGCATCTACAGTAAACTCACCTGAAAGATCTTCTTCGCCAAAAACAATAACCCTGATTTGATCGCCGGCACCCAATTTGTAGGTATCTTCAATTCCAGGAATAGTTTTGCCCGTCCTGTTATTTGCCGCATATGCTTCGGAATGGCACGCGATCCCAACCAGGGAAACCGCAACCATCAAGAGCAAGCTGCATCTTGCCAGTCCCAATTTGTACATAACTACTCGACCTCTTACGCCAAATTCCCCGGGCTCAACACGAACGGACCTTTACGATGGAGCAAATTGCCGGTTAAACTTGCAAAGTTCCATAATGGCAGAGCTTTCAAATTGCGTGCCAAACCTCAGATATCTTCAGACGGAAGAAAACCCTCAATTCAAGGGCTAAAAAGGTGTGTGGCACAAGGATTGCTAGCATAAGGGTTAACGCTAGTTATCCGTTGCGCCTGGCAGGCCCTGCTTGTAAATTTGAACAGGGCGATTCGCAGATGCCATGTCCTGGATACTATCGAGAGCCTGACGCAGGAGCTTTTTCCATTGCTTCGGCCAAATTACGGAGGATTTCATGGGACGACAGTTCAAGATCGGAGTTTGTGTGGCAGGAAGCATTCTCTTCGGCCCACCCGTATTTTTGGGAGCCCTGGCTCAAGATGATTCGCAGAGACCTCGGGAGCGGGTTCTGACCGAGGCGGTAATATTTGCGGAGGCATTGCGGTCGAATGAGTCGATTAGCGGGATGGAATTCAAGACACTGGTTTGTTCGGCGATGCAAGACGCGGTCATGGGGGGCATGTCGCCTGCGGTAGCCGTTAATATCGGCGGCATGTCTGACTGTGGGGGCTCATTTGTCAACGGATCTTCTGGTGATGTTGATGTATCTGCTGGCAGCGTTGACGAATCTGCTGCTTATGATGATGAGTCTTCCGGTGATGTTGGTGGATCCGGTGGTGATGTTGGTGGGTCTGGTGGGCACGCTCCGGTAACACCAATAGTGGTGCCGAGCACAACAGCAGGCTCGAACGACAGTACGTCTCCAACAAGTAATTAGTCGTTTTCCTCAATCTGAACCTTAGGCTATGGCAGCTGATTGAGTTGCAGTCTCTCGGGTTGAAGGCGGGCGAGGGGAACCATTCTCTACAAGGAGAAAACAAATGAAAACGATCGGTGTTAAGGCTGTACTAGGCGCGGCGTTACTGGCCTTTGGCGCATTTAAGGCCAATGCCGAGGAAGAACAAGGCGACACAGGAGTGCTGGACAGATCTCGACCTGAGTATGACGCGCTTGGCGTGCCAGCGGGCGGATTTACATTATTTCCAAGTCTGAGTGTGGCGATCGGTTCGGACGACAATTTGTTTGCAACAGAAGGTTTCGAAGTAAGTGACACTTTCGGAAGTCTCCATCCCGAGATGATCCTGCAGTCGAATTGGAGCCGTCATCAACTGGTGTTTGATGCCTATGCTCGATCAACGTACTACGACGAAAACCCGGATGAAGACCAGGTTGAATGGGGAGCGGGCTTGAAGGGGCGGATTGACGCCTCAAGATCAAGTATTCTTAGTGCTGATGGTCGTTTTGATAATCTGGCTGAGGCCCGGGGCTCCATTGATGCGGTGGGTTTGGCCGCGGAACCAGTCCTCTATGATATGGCCACTGGATCACTTAGTTTTAGCCAACGTCTAAATCGGTTCAGTTTCAGTCTCGGGGGGCGTCTTACAACATTTGACTATGATGATCTGGCCAGTCTCGGCGGTGGAATGATCGATCAGGACTTTAGAGACAGGAGTGTCGCTGTTACCATTGCTACGGCCAAATATGAGTTTTCTGCCGGAAGCAATGTCGTCCTGCAGGCTGAGATTAATAGTCGAGATTACGATCTCGAACCGGGTGATGCCGGTTTTGTTCCGGGTCTGAATTTTGATCGAGATTCAACGGGGTATAATGTGAAAGGTGGCCTCGAATTTGGAGTTACCAATCTTGTAAATGGCAAGATCATGATCGGGTATCTCGAGCAAGATTATGATGACGTCGCCTTTACAGCTGTTGAAGGCGCTTCTTTTTCCGCTGAACTCAAATGGAGTATATCGGGCCTGACTGATTTGCGGTTTGAAGGTGGGCGTAGTGCCGAAGACACAACATCAGCACTCGCCGGGGGACGTTTGGCTACGGCGTATGGGGCAGCAATCGATCACGAGTTTCGCAGAAATGTAATCGCTACGGTCGAAGCCAGTCACACTAACTATGACTTTGAAGGCAGTAGTCGTGACGATGATATCGCTCGCGCCGGTGCCGGTGTCAGATATTTGGTAAACCGCAGAATGTCTTTGGGCCTCGGGTATGAATACTCTGACAGGAGTTCGAACGTGGTTGGCGTGGATCATGCAAGACATGTCGTGCAATTGAATTACCGGGTACAGCTCTGACTTCTGTTCCACTCTGGGACAGAGAATAGTCGAGCGCTGGTGACCAAATCAGGGTGCGACTACAGTGGTGTGTGATGCGGAATGAGCCAGCCAACGTCAGAGGGAGCCCGGTTTATGGCGGACGTGAATACGGGACGGGCGCCGAGATAAACCTACGAGAATTGGCAATGGTTATCCGGCGCCGGTTGAATGTCATTCTCGGTGTCATCCTGGTTGTGACCGGTACGATAGTGCTGGTGACCCTCCAATTGCCGAAAAAATACTCGTCCACTGCGGAACTCCTGATAAAAGCACCTGAGCAGACTCTGGTTAATCTTCAGGCTTTTGATACTTCTACTTCTTCCAACAGTGCCTCGATCGATAGTCAGATCAGCATACTGCGTTCGCGAGACCTCGCTGGAAAGGTTGTTGATCAACTTGACTTGATGAATGACCCTGAATTCAATTCCGCCCTCGAATCCAATGCAGGCACAGGCGTTTGGTTGTGGGTGAAAACCTCAATAGATGAGATAGCGGGAACGACCTGGTTTTCTGAACCGCGGCAGGAGGCAGCGAGAGAAGACAAGGTTGAATATCAGACAGCCAGTCAACGGAGGGTCCTCGTTGTTGACAGTCTTTTGAGCAAGATCAGCGTGCGCCGTCAGGAACTGAGTTATGTGATTTTGGTGACAGCAATTACCAAATCGCCAGAGAAATCAGCGATGTTGGCTAACACTTTTACTGATGCCTATCTGGAACATCAGATGAACTGGCGTCTCGACACGATACGCCAGACAGATAAATGGCTGGGTACCCAATTGGATGATTTGGGTGGAAAGCTGATTGAATCGGAAAGGGCTGTAGAAGACTTCCGCGCTGAAAATGGCCTTCTGAATTCGTCCGGAGTAACGCTGAATGAGCAGCAGCGATCAGATGCCAATGCGCAACTTATCGCTGCCAACGCCAATCTGGCGGAGTTGGAAGCGCGTGATCGGCGCGTTAAACAGTTGGTTCGCGCTGGCGAAGAGGTCGGTATCGTTGCACAGATCATGTCTTCCAATGTCATCATTGAAATGAAGCAGCAGCAGACCGGGCTCACCAGAAAATTGGCAGAGATGTCAAATCGATATGGTGACAAACATCCTGTGATGATTAATGCTCGGGCAGAGTTGGCGGATCTGGAAATGCGGATCAAGTCTGAAGTTGATCTTATTATTGACAGCCTCGAAGGTGAGGTTTTGGTTGCTCGTAGTCGTGTCAAATCTATTGAGAGGAGCCTGGCCACACTCCAACATGGAGGCGCGGAAGATGAACAATCGCGCGTGGTTTTGAATGGCCTCATCCGGGAAGCTGACGCAAACAGACTGGTATTTGAAAACCTGCTGCAGAGTTCAAAAAAATCGACGATACTCTCTGGAACGGATTCAATTGAAGCGAACACAAGAAAGATATCTCCCGCAAGCGTTCCACGTGACCCATCGTTTCCGAAGCCTAAACTTATCGGTAGCCTCGCCCTGGTTATATCCGCCTTCCTTGGCATTGGCCTGGCCTTTGTAATTGAGTCATTTGACAATGGCTTCAAGACGCCCCTGCAGCTGGAAGGCGCCCTGGGCATTCCCAATCTTGCAGCCATCCCTGAGGTTCAGAAGGGTGAGCGCACGATCAGGTTCCGAACCCGCACTCTGTGGGATTACCTCTTGCTGCGCCCAATGTCGGTATTCAGCGAAGGACTTCGCACGATGCGATCTGCCCTGGAAATGTCGGATCTGGACAATCCACCGAAGCTGATTGCCGTAACGTCCAGCGTTCCAGACGAAGGCAAAACAACAACAACTTATTGCATGGCGGTTCAGGCTGCTGATGCCGGATTGAAGACTCTTATTATAGACGCGGATTTTCGACGAGGCGCCCTGTCCAGACAATTGAAGAAGGGTAAAAAGAAGGGGCTGATTGACGTTGTCGCCGGGGCAGCCAGATTGAAGGACGTTATTTATACTGTCGACAAGAGGTCCGGATTACATTTTATACCAAGTGGTTCGAGATCGAGAATTGCTAACGACATAATTAACTCTCCCCGGTTTGGCAGCTTGTTGAAAGCTCTTAAAGCGGAATATGATCTCGTTCTGTTTGACACTGCGCCTGTCTTGCTGGTTATAGACACGCCGATCCTAGCTGCGCAGGTCGATAAGACCATTCTGCTGGTGGCCTGGGACAAAACCCCGCAGAATGTTGTAGAAAGTGCCTTCAAAAGGCTCAGAGATTTCAACGTCGATGTTGCTGGCACTGCGCTTAGCTTACTGGATGTTCGGCAGCAAAACCGTTATTACGGGGATAGCTACTACGGATATGGCAAAGAGTATGATGGCTACTATACCAATTAGACATTTGGGCATTAGGGTCGGAATCGGCAGCTCTTTTCCCGGACCCGCCCTGAAGCAGCTGAACTGGATATGAAATAGAGGAAACCAAGTGTTATTCTTGGGACGAACGGTTCTCATTTTAGCGGCGCTGGCTCTGGTTACAGGCAGTTGGCCTCGTTTCCTGGCGGGGCTCGGCGAGATGGGACCAGAATCTATCTACCGGGACAATAAGCAGGAAAGAAGTGTCGCCGGGAATGCCTATGAGCGCGCACTCTTATCACTAAGGCGATCAAAAGACTTAAATCCGGCTTCTTCAATCTACTACGCCCAGTCTGCGGATGTTTCTTTGAGAAATGCAATGCGCCTTGCGGAAGACGGAAAATTCAAGTCATCGAAAATTGAATTCGACAATAGTCGCGTTGATGCCAAAAGGGGGTTGCTTCGCGGCCCGTCGGATCCTTATGCATGGTTCGTGCTTGCCTACTCAGAACAGGCAATCGATGGCCCTTCCGAGGCAGCCCTTTCAGCCTTAAACACTTCGTTTGATGTTGGTGAGACAGAAGGAAAACTCCTGATACCCCGTATCTCCTGGTGTTTCGGCTATTGGTCGGCACTGCCTGAGAATTTGAGGAGAAGAGCAAAGGGGCAAATACAATTGGCGTTGAAGAACGATAGCTTGAGGCGCGACCTTGCGCAGTATGCAGCATCTCTCCCGTCGACTGCTCAAGAAGAGTTATTGGGGATAGTAGAGGAGGTGGGTTCCGGGGGGCCGGATAATCTTCGCAAGTTCCGATATTGGCTGCGTATTTCCAAAAGCGATCGCGGCACTCGATAGTTACCAGGACTTTGATCTCGAACTCGGAAGGGATTGAGCAACACCTATCCCCAGCAAAAACACAAAAGACACAGTCACCGCCGGAATTTCAACGCTGAAGTCAAGCAGGGAATGGGTTGCAATCATACAGCTGGCTCCCACCGCAATTGCCGGAAAAACTTGATTGCGGCGGCGACGTCGGAGCCCTCGCCAACAAGACAAGGCAAGAAGCAGGATTGTCGAAAAAAGAGCAAACGCAATCGGAACTCCGAGTTCCAGTGTCTTTTCCAAATAAGTATTGTGAGCATCAAACCAGGACCTGTCCGTCAGTAATTGGTCATTCAGGTACGGATAGATGGCTTCTCTGTACGTGCCGAAACCAGATCCGAGAAACGGCCGGTCTTTGATTGCATCCATTGTGACGGCATATAAGGCCCCTCGACCATCCAAATCGAAGCTCTGGACAGTCGGCATCCTGGCCCCAAGGCCAGATCCGCTAACGGAGACAATAACGCCAACAACAGGCGCAAGCATCAGCACTGCTATAAAGGTTTGACGCAGCCTCACAATGCCCGCGCGCGCTGTCGCGGCCAGCAGGGCGCACAAACCAATAAGGACACTCGCGTTACCCGCCCTGGATTGAGTTAACAGTAGCGCGGTGAACAAAAGAACAGTCGCGATGAGGTAAATGGCATTCCGTGTAAAAAAACCTTCCAGCACTTTCACAAAACCCTGAAATGCAGTATTTCCCGACCGAAATGGCTCGACTGATCTGTCGATTAGCAAGGCAACGGAACAGATTAGTCCAAGACCGGCATATGTCGCATAGGAGTTTCGATTTATGAAAGTACTTGTAACCGACTCCGGATAGAATCGTTTCTCCATCCAGAGAATATTCGAACCATCGCCAAGAAAATTCAAAATCCCGTAAAGGGCAAAGAAGACACTTGAAACTACGAAAAGTCTGATGCCAAAACCTGCTCTTTCGGGGCTCCTGCCAAGTTGAAGAGCTAGCCAAAAGACTGCCGCTGCTGAAACAAGTGATATTAGCCCTTGCAACGTTGTTTCAGGGTTGATGCTAATGCTCCCGGGGATATCCTGGTCAAGTATTTGCGACGCTTGCAACCAGATCGGATGCTGCCAGTTTATCGGCACAAATGGAGTTGTCTGAAGTGCAATCCAAAGACAAACACACAGAAAGAGTGAAGCCGGCCAAACGATTTTTGATATGCCGACGGGGAGGGGTCGAGATGAAAAAAAATGTACAACCGCCCAGGCAAACACCAGAACACCCATGCCAGTTGCAAATAGCATGCGCGCCCACAAATCCACTCCACCGAAAGGAACGGCGATCACAATGACGAGAAAGCACAGACCGGTGAACAGGAAATTGTCGGCACCTCTTACAGCCGCGAAAGTCCTGTTGACCTTCTGTGATTCGAACCTTGACATCGTAACTTTCTCGCGAATAGCCGGGATACTCCGGGCATCTATTGTCTCAGGCCGCCAGACTACCATCCCATTGCAGTCATGCCTGGATTGTGCTTAATGTTTATCACGGTTCCTGACAAGACGCGGGCTAAATAGCATCAAAGCACGTGATTGATAATTTAAACGATTTGCGGACTGATAATTTGTACTTCTATGAAACATTGGTCGAAACAATTCAGGTTCAGAAAACTGAGAGTGGCGTCAGGAAAGCCAAAGGGCCCGCCTGATCAATTGGTTTGCGCGGTCGGTGACATCCATGGCCAACTGAAATGCCTGAAACGCCTGGTCGAACGGTTTGAAGAGAATATTCAAAAATACGAATCGTCGCAAGAACAGATGGTTTTTTTGGGTGACTATGTAGATCGCGGTCTGGAGGTGAGGGGGGTTTTGGACTACCTCATCGAACTTCGGTCGAGGCGAAAGTGCGTCTTTCTGCGGGGAAATCATGAGCAAATTCTTCTCAACTTCTTGAGTAACCCTGATGTAGGTGAGGAGTGGATTCGTTTTGGCGGCCTCGAAACGCTCGCAGCATACGGAGTTGGGTTCAACCTTCTCAGGGGCACCGACATTGACTGGTTACGGATTCATGACCAATTTTGCAGTTCCTTTCCTGAAGAACACAGAGAATTTCTGGAAAGCACAGATCTCTGCTATAGCGCAGGTGATTTCTTCTTCGTCCACGCCGGAATTGATCCAGCGCGATCCTTTTCTGATCAGTCCGCCCATGATCTCTTGGGTGTGCGTGGTAAGTTTCTCAACAACAAGGATGTTCGCGAAAAGATTGTCGTACATGGACACAGCCATGTGACAAAACCGGAAATAAGACCTAACAGAATTGGAATTGATACCGGAGCTTATGCCACGAACGTCCTGTCGGCCGTTTTGATCTGGAATCAGAATATTTCGTTTATAGAATCGTAGGTTTGAGCGTGTCCTCGTGTGGTGGTTAGCCAAAAATCTCGACCAGAAAATGTTCGCGGATAGAACATATGGAGCGCGCAAGAGGGTTCTGGTCTATGAGATGTTCGAAATTAATTTTCGCATGAATAACCCTTTTCCTGCGCGCGACGTTATGGCTCATCCCTGACCAATTTTTTCTTGTAGGCGCGCACAAGGCCGATCACGCTGATGGCAATCCAGAATATTTCGATGACGAATGATGAGAAGTTAAAAGTAAAAAGGAGCGACGTCAGTATCATCAGGGCACCGATCAGGTTGAGCCAGGAATAGGCAGGATTGTCGGATCGCACACGTCCCACCTGAAGCAGAAAATATCCTGCCACGATCAGAAGTACGCCCAGAGTGCCAAGAAAGTCATACCAGGCGAGTGTCACAGCAAAGCTCCATATTTAGTTTCGAGGAGAAAAACCTACATCACTTAGGCTAAACTCACCATTGAAAGGTATCGCACCGGATCAGCCTTCACGAAGGATCTGGGATCAGTGAGACAGGTGTCTGAACGCGATTGATATAAGTAGAGAGAGCCTGTATTAGGCAACCTTGAGTGAGGGTTGGGCGCGCGTCTTGCTCTGGATCTGGGGTCCGTGTGCTCTTCGGGTGACACTCGGGGCGAATTGAGGGTCGCCGGTTCAATCGTTGCTCTGATTCAATGAATCTCGAATGTACAAAAACTCGAAATATTGTTAACCAAGTATTAATTATCCGCGACTGTGCTGCCGAATCATCGGCGACGTGCGGTATATTGACTATTTGGTGTGGAAAAAATGGGGTTAGAGAAATCATGACTGGAAATCAAACACTTCGCCGGGCCTTCCTGGGTGGAGCCGCTTCGGTGATGTTGGTCGCGGGCGGTGCTTTGGCTCCGGCCAACGCAGCAATCGAGGAAATTATCGTAACGGCGCAGAAGCGAGCGCAAAACCTTCAGGACGTGCCGATTTCGATCAGCACGCTCAATGGCGATGAACTGGAAGACATTTTTATGGCGGGTGAGGACATCCTTGCCCTTGCTGCACGGATCCCCAGTTTCTACGCTGAATCTTCCAATGGACGGGTGGCCCCGCGCTTCTATATTCGCGGCCTTGGCAATACAGATTTTGACCTTGCCGCCTCCCAGCCAGTTTCGATGTATATCGACGAAGTCGTCATGGAGAGTGTCGTTTTGAAATCGACGCCACTGTTTGATGTGCAGCAGGTCGAAGTTCTGCGCGGTCCGCAGGGCTCGCTGTTTGGGCGCAATACCAGTGCCGGCATCATCAAATTTGCGACAAACCGTCCGAGCCAGGAAACTGAGCTTGTTGTAAATTCTTCGGTCGGAACCTTTGGGTCTACCACCATTCAGGCAGCGGCGAATATGCCTCTGACCAGCTCGATTTCCGGGCGCATTTCGGTGCACAAACAAGATCGTGATGACTGGATTGACAATTCATTCACCGGAGAGCAAAACGCAACGGGTGGCTTCAGAGAAAGTGCCGCTCGCGCCCAGCTCTTGTGGGAGCCGTCCGAAGCGACGTCAGTGTTGCTCAATGTTCATAGCCGGGAGCTGGAGGGTACGGCTGCGATATTCAGGGCCAATATTCTTGGCCCGAACGGCCTCACCAAATATTTTGATCGCGATGTTGTCGCCTTTGATGAGGGCGCTAACAATCCGCAGGCCTATGACGGCTTCGGTTATTCGCTTCGGTATGAGCATGAGTTCGATGGTGGTGTTGAAATGACCTATATCGGCGCTCGTGAGGAAACTGACGGGTTTAGCCGCGGCGATATTGATGGTGGTAATCTGGTCGACAGCTATGCGCCATATTTCATTCCATTTCCGTCGGATACACAAGATGGCATTGATGAACTGGAACAGACGACACACGAGATCCGTCTGGCCCAGGGAAGCAATGACAATATCAACTGGCAAGTCGGTGCCTATCATTTCGACTCTGAATTTCAGATCACGACCAATCCGTTCTTTGTTGCAGCGTCGACCTTGACCCACACCAACACCGCTTGGGCGCTTTTTGGTCAGATGACATTTAATGTCGATGATGATTTCACGCTGGCTGGCGGTCTTCGCTATACGGATGAAGAAAAGGGTCTGACTGTACAGGCTTCTCCTATTCCTCAAGCTCCAGTGAATATTTCTGACGAACAGGTAAGTTGGGACTTCAGTGTCGATTGGGCCTACACAGAAAATACAAACCTTTACGCACGCGCATCCTCAGGTTACCGAGGCCCATCGATTCAGGGACGCGACGTTGCCTTTTTCGGTTCGCCGTCAACGGCAAAAGGGGAAACCAATGTTTCACTGGAAGCTGGTTCAAAATCTGACCTGTTCAATGACCGGGCGCGGTTGAATATGGCGCTCTACAGATATGCGGTTGATGATCTTCAGGTCTCGGCCGTTGGCGGTGTTGATAACCTGATCCAGCTTGTCAATGTCGACAAGGTTGAAGGGTATGGGTTTGAAGCAGATGCTGAGTTCATGCTGTCGGATTACTTTACCATCAGTGTGGGGTATAGCTACAATCACACTGAGATATCCGACAAAAGCCTGCGTGTAGGGACTTGCGGAACCGGTCAATGTACTGTGACTGATCCTGTCGATATCCTGGGTGCTATCGTCGACGGAAACCCGTTGCCGCAGGCGCCGGAACAGATCTTCAACCTTGTTGCAGACTTCAATCGTCCGGTATACGGCGATCATGAGTTCTTCATGACAGCCGACCTATCCTACCAGGGTGACACAAACCTCTTCTTGTATGAGGCACGTGAGTTTTCCGTTGATGGCCAATACGAACTGGGCTTCAAGACCGGGTTTGCAAAGGACGATGGCTCATGGGAGATTGCCTTTTTTGGTCGTAATATTACCGACGAGGAAAATATCAAGGGTGCTATTGATTTTAACAACAACACCGGTTTCGTGAACGATCCTCGCGTCATTGGCCTGTCCATCAGTGGCAGATACTAGATTACAACGCACAGTTGCCGGCATTCGGGTGTTGTGTGAAAGCCAAGAATAATGGAAAAGGGCCTCGAAGGAATTCGTGGCCCTTTTTCTTGTCGTGTCTTCTGACTGAAAAAATTGAAAGGTAAATCCCTGTGGCGCGGATATTTCAGCCCTCAACATGGTTTGGCAATGGGAACCAAAACTCCCGCAGGGGAAAGATGCCCCTTGCCGAGCTACATTGCCACATTGAAGGCACTATAGCGCCGGACATGGCGCGAAAGTTGGCGAAACGTCACAAGGTCAAGATCTCGCATATCTTTGGTCCGGACGGAAATTATCAGTGGTCGACTTTTCCGGAGTTTCTGAAGACCTATGATACGGTCTCAAGCGTGGTGTGCACGCCTGAAGACTATTATGATATTGCGTTCGACTATCTGACCAGAGCGGCGAAAGAAGGATTGATCTATTCGGAAATGTTCGTTTCATCAGAACATCCCGAAGATGTTGGTCTTTCCTTCGATGCCTTCCTCGACGGTGTATCGGCGGCGCTTGATGATGTCGAGGCAAAAACCGGACTTGTTGGACGGCTTATCCTCACAGCCATTCGGCACCGCGGACCCGAGAGGGCCGAGCGAACAGCAAGAAATGCGCAACTGCACCCGCATGAAAAGGTGGTTGGTTTTGGTCTTGCGGGGGACGAGAACCAGTTTGAGCCAAAAGACTTTGTTCGGGCCTATGAAATGGCGTCGGACGCAGGTCTGAGGCGAACAGCCCATGCGGGTGAAGTCGCAGGCCCTGAGAGCATCCGCGCGACCCTGGATGCCCTGCACCCGGAACGCCTCGGGCATGGCGTGCGCCTCCTGGAAGATGCGGATCTCGTTTCAAGGGTTAAAGATGGCGGCGTTACCCTTGAGCTTTGCCCCGGGTCCAATATTGCCATCGGCATTTTTGACTCCTATGAAACTCACCCGGTTAAGGCCTTTCTTGATCAAGGTATTAAAGTTACTCTCAGTACAGACGACCCACCATTTTTCCATACCACCATTGGTCAAGAATATGCTGCCGTTGAAGTCGCACATGGATTGTCCAGACGAGATATGATGCAGTTTACACTGAACTCAATCGATGCAGCTTTCTGCGATGAAAAAACCAGAAAACGTCTTCGCGCGCTCGTTGAAACCTGGATCAGGAAAAATATCTGACATCATCGGGCGGAGCTGAGCAGAAACCGTTTGGATCAGCGAAACGCCGGTTCATCAAAGCTTCTCAGCTTGCGCGAATGAAGTGTTCCAGCGGCGGCTTCGTCGCGCAGGAGCGCAAGTGTTCGAATGCCAATCTGTAGATGTTGGCTGACACTTTCTTCGTAAAAGGCATCAGCCATTCCCGGGAGTTTGATCTCACCGTGAAGCGGTCTGTCAGAAACACAAAGCAATGTCCCATAAGGTACCCGGTAGCGATAGCCGTTTGCGGCAATTGTTGCTGACTCCATGTCGATGCCGATCGCGCGGGATTGATTAAATCTCACCGCCAACTGGTCAAATCGAAGTTCCCAGTTTCGATCATCTGTAGTCACAACAGTGCCCGTGCGCAGGCGCTGCTTCATCTCAAGGCCCGATAGATTGGTGACTTCTCCAACCGCAGCGGTCAGGGCCATCTGCACCTCGGCAATGGTAGGAATTGGAATTTCGGTTGGTAAAACCTCGTCAAGGCTGTGGTCGTCGCGCAAATAGGCGTGGGCAAGGACATAATCGCCCAGTCTCTGGCTGCCGCGCAGGCCGCCGCAATGGCCAACCATGAGCCAGACGTGTGGACGCATAACAGCCAGATGATCCGTGATGGTCTTGGCATTGGAGGGGCCAACGCCAATATTAATCAGGGTTATCCCGAAGCGCTCGTCGCGGACCAGATGATAGGCAGGCATCTGGGGAAGTTTGGTCAACGCGGGTGTTGTGGAGGGTTTTCCTTTGCGTGTCATTCGATTACCTGGTTCAACAAAGCAATCGTATGTACCCTTTTCAATTTCATCCAATCCGTACTCAACAAATTCATCTACGTAGCGTTGGTAATTCGTAAAAATTACGAAGCGCTGAAAAAACTCCGGGCCGGTGGCCGTGTAGTGCTTTAACCTGTGGAGTGAATAGTCGATGCGCTCTGCGGTAAAAAGAGACAGTGGCTGAGGTTGGCCTGGTTTGGCGACGAAAGTACCATCGACAACATTGTTGTTGGTCTCAATCAGATCCGGCATGTGAAATGAATGTTGGATATTGCGTCGTTGCTCCAGGGATAGCGCAGCGGTTGCCTTTTCAAGAGCAAAGGTCAGAGGGATCGGCGACGTGCTGCGTCCGACGAAAAGCCTCGCCTTGTTATTCTCGACCAACAACCGCAGTTGCTCAAGCAAATAGGACTGGAAGAGTTTCGGAGCGGCGATCGTGGTCCCGTAGACCCCGGGTGATGAAACTTTCCCGAAAGAAAGATTACTAATTTGGGGTGGCTGTTCGGTTCCTGTTTCAATAGCAAGGTAGGGATAGGTGGTATCCAGCCTCTTTGCGGGGATGTTACCTTGTGCGAAGCGGTTAAAGTCTTGTCCGATATGGGCGAGGCTTTCTTCATAAATTCGGATGATTTGCTCCAGGGCCTCAGCTGGAGTTCCACAAGCCGTGAAGTCAGAAGCTTCGTCGAGCGCGCGAATAGTGTCAGGGATGATGTTTTTCTTCACAGGGGTTCTTTTCGGTGAGTTTCAAAACATAGTTGCTATATCGTAACACACTTTCGCAACGACTGTCTGTTCGGCAGTTGTTCCTCAAGTGGATCAACAGTGTAGTTTTCCGAGGTCTAGCGACTGGCGACGATCCTGGCAATAGTCGGCGACTTGTGCTCTGCAATCTCCTGCGGGGAAAGACCGTGTAGCTCATGTGGAAAGACCAACCACTCGTCCGTTTCATGAACAAAATAGTCCGGCGGGGTTTCGGTTTTCCGTTTGGCTGGCTTGTAGTAGACCGTTGCCACCTTGACCATATCCGGCGTATTGCGTCGGCATTTTTCATGAAGTTCCCGAAGAACGGCATCAACGCTGAGGCCCGTATCAAAAACATCGTCAACAATCAGAAGCCGATCATCTGCATTGATATTATCGATGATGTAGCCGAGTCCATGGACCCGAACCCGCGAGCTTCGTTGAGCAATTCCGGTATAGGAGGACGTACGGATGGCAATGTGATCGGTACTTATGCCCGCATAGTCCATATATTCCTGCACAGCGATACCGATAGGCGTGCCGCCGCGCCAGATGCCAACGATATAGTTGGGTTCAAACCCGCTCTGCAGAATTTTGTCAGCAAGGCGAAAAGAATCATCCAGCAGACTATTTGCATCAATGTAGAGTTTATCCATTTTCAGGAGGCTCTCCTTTTATAAGACCAGGATTGCTTCATATCTTCTTCACGTAGCAAGTGCAATCGGCATCCGGTTCGTAATCAAATCAGGGCGCGAGTTGTCCGATGAAATGCGTCAGCAGAGCTTTGGTGTTCTCGTAGGCCTTATCGGCCTCCAGGATGGTATGTTCATGCGTGAGCTCCGTATGGCCAAGTCCAGCCGCAAAGTTTGTTATCAGGGAAATGGCGGCAACCCGGACGCCGCAGTGTCTTGCGACGATAACCTCGGGCACTGTTGACATCCCGACAGCTGAAGCGCCGATCACCTGAAACATGCGAATTTCGGCCGGGGTTTCGAAGTTGGGACCCGCCACCTGAACGTAGACCCCTTCATGCACGGTCACTGATGTTGCCTTTGCGGCCATCCTGATCCGGTCGCGCAAGTCCGCATCATAGGCCTCGGTCATATCGGGAAAGCGTGGACCGAACTCGGCATCATTGGGACCGGTCAGAGGATTGTGGCCAGACAGGTTTATGTGGTCGTCTATGATCATCAGTGAGCCAGGCGGCATATCGGATTTGAGGCTTCCTGCAGCATTGGTCAGAACAAGCACTTCAACACCCAGACGTTGCAGCGTCCGCACCGGGATGGCCAGTTCCAGGGGAGAATGCCCCTCATAGAGATGCATTCTCCCCTGCAAGCAGGCGACGGGAGTGCCGCCGACAGATCCAATGATCAACTTCCCGGCGTGACCTTCTACCGTAGGCTGAGGAAAGTGGGGGATGTCAGCATAGGAAATCACAGCTTCCGGATCGATCGTCTCACCAAAGGGTCCAAGTCCGCTTCCCAGAACAAGTGCGACCCTGGGAAACGTCCCTGAATAGAGGGCCCGAATGGCAGCAAGGTTTTCATCAATTTCACGCATGAGAGGGGAGTGCCTTTGGTCTGGGGTTAAGCGGTTTTGGCGGGGCTCGTGGCTTGCCATACTGGCAACGTTACCATATCATCCTGGTTTGCCTGCGATTTCAATCCCCTGGTGCTGCGGAGCAGTGAAATCTTGCAGGAGGCATGAAAAACTCGAAAACAGGAAAGACGGACACAGTGCGCGCAATTATTGCTGTTCTTGATTCGCTCGGCATCGGTGCATCCGATGATGCCGCGAACTATGGCGACGAGAATGCCGATACCTTTGGTCATATTGTCGAGGCTGCCGGATGCGGGGGGGCTGATCTTGAGGGAGTAAGGTCGGGTGCGCTTGTTGCGCCCAATCTCGCAAGGCTGGGATTTGTAAAGGCGGCTGAGGCTTCGCGCGGCAAGGCTCTCGCCCTTCCACCTGCCAGTGAAGTTATGGGCGCCTGGGGTTTCGCTGCAGAGCTCAGTTTTGGCAAGGATACGCCCAGCGGTCATTGGGAAATGGCTGGATTGCCGGTTTGCTATGATTGGAAATTGTTCGAGAAGAAGCAAAAGTCGTTCCCCGAGGTGCTTCTTTCGGATCTTGTCCGCGAAGCAGCGCTTCCAG
This sequence comes from Alphaproteobacteria bacterium, assembly GCA_030614785.1. Lineage (GTDB taxonomy): Bacteria > Pseudomonadota > Alphaproteobacteria > M2410 > M2410 > JAUWTJ01. The sequence goes on from JAUWTJ010000013.1 coordinate 45,511, forward strand.
GCGTTCTTGGCAATTGTCACGCCTCGGGCACGGTGATTATTGAAGAACTGGGCGCTGAGCATCTGGCAAGCGGTGCTCCGATTGTTTACACATCGGCTGACTCTGTTATGCAGATTGCTGCGCACGAAGAGCATTTTGGTCTTGAGCGGCTCTATGAAGTTTGTGCTGTCGCGCGCAATCTGGTTGACAAATACAACGTCGGGCGTGTCATTGCCCGACCTTTTGTCGGAACCGCCGAAGAAGGGTTTATTCGCACGGGCAACCGCCGCGACTATGCTACACCGCCGCATGGCTTGACTTTGCTGGACCATGTGATTGCGGCAGGTGGGTCTGTTGTCAGTATAGGGAAGGTATCAGATGTTTTTGCGCATCAGGGGTTTAGTAAGACTGTAAAAGCGCACGGCAATGAAGCCCTGTTTGATGCTCTTCTTTCAGAACTTTTGACATCACAGGACAATACGCTTCTGTTTACCAACTTTGTTGATTTTGATACGCTTTATGGACATCGCCGCGATGTCGCCGGATATGCCGCAGCGATTGAAGCCTTCGATACAAGGCTGCCTGAACTCCTCGCCGCACTGCGGAAAACAGATATTCTGGTGATCACCGCTGATCATGGCTGCGATCCGACGGCGCCTGGCAGCGATCATACAAGAGAACACATCCCCGTGGTCTGTTTTGGGCCCTCTCTTGCCCCTGGCTACCTGGGTAAGCGGATGTCATTTGCTGATATCGGCCAGAGTATAGCCGATCATATGGGTTTGCCCGCGTTGCCAAACGGAGTATCCTTTCTGCGCGACCGCGTGAAGGAGCCGGGGCTGAGCCAGAGTTGAGGGTAGCTGGATTATGGGTGACAGGGGCGAGATTTGATGCCGAGTGACAATATTGTCGAATTGGACGCACATTGCGCATCCGGTGCCGAGCGCAATCCCGGTGTACCGCTTGACCTTGAGGGGCTGGAGCACATTCGTGTCAATCTGTCGGCCTCAGAGCGCCGTATTGCGTCGCTTTCCGGCCGCCGCAGTGTCAAGAAGGAATGGCAGGCCGCGTGGCTTGTCAAGGCGATCTCCTGTATCGACCTCACCACACTTTCGGGTGATGACACCCCGGACAGGGTACGCCGCCTCTGTGCGAAGGCCCGTATGCCTCTGCGCAAGGACTTGCAGACGTCGCTCGGCATAGAGCATCTGGGCCTCACGACCGGCGCGGTCTGTGTTTATCACGATATGGTCGCGGCTGCGGTGAGCGCCCTTCAAGGATCGGGGGTGCCGGTCGCGGCTGTTTCGACCGGCTTTCCGGCCGGCCTGTCGCCCCTTGAGACGCGTCTGCGGGAAATCGAGCTGTCTGTTGCTGCGGGGGCGCAGGAGATTGATATTGTGATCTCACGGCGCCATGTCCTGACCGGAAACTGGCAGGCGCTCTTTGATGAAATTGTTGCTTTTCGGGAGGCTTGCGGCCCGGCCCATCTCAAGACCATTCTCGCGACCGGCCAGCTTGGCTCCTTGACCAATGTGGCGAGGGCCTCGCTGGTGGCGATGCACGCTGGTGCCGATTTCATCAAGACGTCGACAGGGATGGAGGGCGTCAACGCGACCCTGCCAGTCAGCCTTACCATGGTTCGAGCCATTCGGGACTACCATGACAGGACCGGTCATGTCGTTGGCTTTAAGCCCGCCGGAGGTGTCAGCGATGCCAAGACCGCATTGGCCTATCTCATTCTGATTAAGGAAGAACTTGGCGCGGAATGGCTGACGCCCGAGCGCTTCCGTTTCGGCGCATCCAGTCTGTTGGGTGATATTGAGCGGCAACTCGAACATTTTGTCACCGGGCACTATTCAGCTTCCAATCGTCATCCAATGAGTTAGGTTTTCTGCATGAGTGTATCTGATATTTATGAAACCATGTCATATGGACCGGCACCGGAAGATGCCGGTTTTGTGCATGGCTGGTTGAAGGATCATCAGGACGGCTTCAAACTCTTTGTTGGCGGCGAGTGGGTCGCCCCTCACGGGGGAGAAACCATTACAACGACGAACCCGGCGACAGGCGAACACCTTGCCCAGTTTCCGTCTGCAGATGAAACAGACATTAATCGCGCCGTGGGGGCTGCTGCAAAGGCTTTCAAGAACTGGTCGCGGCTGCCAGGGCACGAGCGGGCCAAATACCTCTACGCTCTGGCGCGTCTGGTACAGAAAAATGCGCGCTTTCTGGCAGTTTTGGAGACTCTCGATAACGGCAAGCCAATCCGCGAAACGCGTGATATCGATGTGCCTCTGGTCGCGCGCCACTTTTATCACCATGCTGGATGGGCCCAGCTCATGGATGCCGAGCTGCCAGACCAGGAGCCGCTTGGCGTGGTCGGCCAAATCATTCCGTGGAATTTCCCACTTTTGATGTTGGCGTGGAAAGTAGCTCCTGCGCTGGCAGCGGGAAACTGTGTTGTCCTGAAGCCCGCAGAGTTCACAAGCCTTACGGCGCTCTACTTTGCCGAACTGTGTCAGGAGGCGGGGCTGCCGCCCGGCGTTGTGAATATTGTTACCGGGGCAGGGCAGACCGGTGAGCATATCGTCAATCACGATGACATCGCCAAGATCGCGTTTACCGGGTCAACCCAGGTTGGACGGTTGATTCGTCAGCGGACCGCCGGTTCCGGCAAGAAGCTCACGCTGGAGCTCGGCGGGAAATCTCCCTTCATTGTATTCGGCGATGCGGACCTTGATGGTGCTGTCGAGGGACTGGTTGATGCAATCTGGTTTAATCAGGGCGAGGTTTGCTGTGCCGGATCACGTCTTCTCGTGGAAGAAAATGTCGCCGACGAATTTATAGTGAGGGTCAAGCGTCGCCTCGAAACCTTCCGGATAGGTGATCCGCTGGACAAGGCGATCGATATGGGGGCCATTGTTGACCGCTCGCAATGCGAGATGATTGCAGCCCTGGTGAGCGACGGTGAGAAAGAAGGCGCCGTGAAATGGCAGCCGGATATTGCAATTCCTGAAACAGGATGCTTCTTTCCGCCAACACTCCTCCTCGACGTGACGCCAAGCCACAAGGTGGTTCAGGACGAAATCTTTGGCCCGGTCCTGACTGTCATGACGTTTCGGACAGAGAAGGAAGCGGTCGATCTAGCCAACAACACTCGGTATGGCCTTGCCGCCAGCATCTGGACTGACAATATCAACCGTGCGCTTGATACGGCATCCAAAGTGAAAGCCGGTGTGGTCTGGGTCAACTCAACAAACCAGTTTGATGCGGCCGCAGCCTTTGGTGGATATCGCGAGTCCGGCTTTGGCCGTGAAGGGGGCAAAGTCGGCCTGTATGAATATACCAGAGACCGGAGAGGTTGGCTTGCTTCGAAAACCGACGACGAGGCCATTATCAACCCGCCCGAGGCAAGCGGCGATGGTTCCGGTGACGCTACTATTGACCGCACGGCCAAGTTCTATATTGGCGGTAAGCAGGCGCGCCCCGATAATGGGCGTACAAGAATTGTATTGGATGCCAAAGGCGGCGTTGCTGGACGGGTCGGTGAGGGCAGCCGCAAGGACATTCGCAATGCAGTTGAAGCCGCGGTCAAATCGGATGCCTGGTCAAGAGCGACAGGTCACGGCCGGGCTCAGGTGCTTTATTTTATTGCGGAAAATCTCAGCACCCGCGCTAACGAATTCACCGCACGCCTTCAGTCTTTGACCGGGTTGAGCCGGGCACAGGCGAAAAAACAGGTCGAGCACTCAGTGTCACGACTGTTTTCCTGGGGTGCCTGGGCAGATAAATATGACGGCTCTGTGCATGGTGTCCCGATTCGCGGCGTGACCTGGTCCATCCATGAGCCGCTTGGCGTCGTCGGAGTTATCTGCCCCGATACCATGCCGTTACTCTCATTTGTGTCGCTGATGGGCCCGGTCCTTGCCATGGGAAACCGCTGCATCATTATTCCGTCGGAACGCTATCCTCTGCTGGCGACAGATTTCTATCAGATACTGGAGACATCCGATGTGCCTGGTGGCGCGGTGAACCTTGTCACCGGAGATCGCGATGGCCTTGCCAAAACCCTTGCCCAACATGATGGCGTTAATGCCCTGTGGTACCATGGCTCTGGTGCGGGAAGCAAAATGGTTGAAGCTGAATCCGTAGGGAACCTGAAACAAACATGGGTGAACCATGGCAAGGCGCGGGACTGGTTTTCTGCCGAAGGGGAGAGCCGGACCTTTATGCGCCGTGCGACGCAGACCAAGACGGTGTGGTTGCCTTATGGCGTATGACCGTGTGCGATTGAAATCAAAAAAGGGGAAGTGCTCATGCTGACCAGCGGAGTATTGGGAATTATTGCGATCCTTGGTGTGGCGGTAATTGCCTCGGAAAAGTTATCTGCGATTAATCTGAGAATTGTCCTCAGTACACTGGCGCTTCAGGCTGCAGTGGCGGGATTCGCCCTGACAACAACGACAGGCCAGTCAGTATTGGCCGTTATGACGGCAGGGGCGCAGAATATCATTTCCTACGCGGATGATGGCATCATCTTCCTGTTTGGCGATCTTGGTGACCCTACAAAAATGTTCATCCTGGCCTTCCGGGTTCTGCCGGTCATCATCTTTGTTTCATCTCTGGTCGCGGTGCTTTACCACCTTCGGATTATGCAGGCCTTTATTCAGGGGATGGGCTTTGTGCTGCGCACGCTTGTTGGGACCAGCCGCCTTGAGTCGGTCAATGCCGCAGCCAATATTTTCGTTGGCATGGTCGAAAGCCCTATGACGATCCGGCCCTATCTTGAAAAGCTGACGCGCTCCCAGCTTTTTGCCGTTATGTCGGTCGGACTGTCCAGCGTTGCCGGCGCGGTTCTTGTCGGTTACGCAAGTCTCGGGGTCGAACTGAAGTATCTTTTGCCAGCTGCGTTCATGTCCGCCCCAGGGGGGCTCCTGATGGCCAAGCTTCTGGTTCCCGAAACCGGGACGCCGTTTGAGCCGGATGAAGGGGAATTGGCCAATGCCTTTTATGGTGAGCACAAGCCGGTAAATGTTGTTGAGGCCGCAGCCGACGGGGCCTCGGCCGGGCTCAAGCTCTCAGCCAACATTGGTGCCATGCTGATTGCCTTCGTCGCCCTCGTGGCGTTGATCAACGGCCTTCTTGGCGGTGTCGGCGGGCTCCTCGGTTTCGAAGGGATCACGCTTGAGTTCCTGCTTGGCTATCTCTTTGCGCCGGTTGCCTTTCTCATCGGCATTCCATGGGAAGAGGCTGTTCAGGCCGGCGGCCTTCTCGGCCAGAAGGTGATCCTGAATGAGTTTCTGGCTTACATCAGTTTTGCCGAGGTCCGCGATGTGTTCAGCCCGCATAGTCAGGCGGTCATCACGTTTGCGTTGTGTGGTTTCGCCAATCTGAGCGGGATGGCCATTCTTATGGGCGGGCTGGCCGGGATGGTACCCAGCCGCAAATCAGAAATTGCCCAACTCGGTTTCAAGACGGTTCTTGCCGGCACTCTTTCAAATCTGATGAGTGCCTCGCTGGCCAGCGTCTTCATGACACTTGGTTGACCCGCGCTAGTCGGAAGCTGAGGCCAGAGTCTCGTGAGTGGTATTTGGATCTTTATCAGGATTGATGGGGCCGACGGGATCTTGAATTAAATCAATACCAGGCGGCCTTTACGTCATGATTACAAGACGTGACAGGTAAGGCAAAGGCTGCTTCCGGCATTGGACATTCGCAAAAAGTTTCCGTTACTGGGATCATGGACATCATGGCATGTAGAGCATTCAACCTGGGTCGCCGGTCCAGTCTGGCCATTTTTTACAAAAAGTGGCAAGCCACCAACTCTTCCGTTTGTGGCGGGAGCAAAGTGGGAATCCTTTGACGGATCATATTCGATGGAGATCGGGTGATCGTTCGCCAGCCCGTCCGCGCCGATTGCCGAGGTGCCCGTCATCACGCCATTATTGGCGACGCCGGGATTGTTGATGAGGGAATCGTATGCCATCGACCCGTCGTGGCACGACAGGCACATGAGCGAAACATCACCGGGAGTGGCCTCGATCGTCATGTCCAGGGTGCTGCTGCTGTACATGCTGAGTGTCTTGCTGGATGTTTTTCTGTTCCACAAAGGCGTCGATCCATCAAGGGAAGCCGACATCGGTGTGTGACAATAGACGCATATTCCCTCGCCATTCACTGAGAGATCGTGCGGTGAGCCTGCTATGCTACTGGCATGAACGTCCGCAATGCCAGCGATTCCAAAAAACAGCCACGTCAGCAGAATTTGCGACGTGGTGCGGACCAAAACAATAGTGCGCGCTGACTCTCTCAAAAGCTAACCTGACCCCTTCATGTTAACCCGGGGATTCGCCCCAGATCAGGAGTGCAGAATACGTGTTCGAGATTAATCGTTCGGCGTCACATTTATTACATTTTGACAGCTGACCTTAATGGAATATTTGCCATGTGATTGGTCCCATAGTCCTAACTTGAAACACTGTCCGGGCAAACTGCGATGTCGCATATGAGAGGCTTCGTACTGGATTTTGAGGGCCAGTCCCTTCACTATGAGTTTTACACCAGCCCGTTATAGAAGTTGAGATTGCAATGCTGATAGTCTGGATCCTTGTCGCAGCGCCCTTTATTGGGAGTTTTCTCGGAGTCATTGTTACGCGTTTTGAAACCTCGGACAGCGCTTTTTCGGGGCGGTCGAAGTGTCCGGAATGTCAACATCAGCTCGCGGTTCGCGATCTTGTACCTGTAGTGAGTTGGCTGGTTCAGAACGGCAAGTGCCGCTATTGCGAGGCGGACATATCAAGGGTCTACCTGGTGAGCGAGGCAGGAGCCCTCGTCATCGCACTCTGGGCGGTGGCGGTTGTGGACGCGCCTTTCATATTGCCAAGTTGCCTGTTGGGTTGGTCATTGCTGACCTTGAGTCTCATAGACATCCGTGTAATGAGGATACCGGACATCATGTCCGGATTTGTCTTCGGGGCTGGTCTGGTCACGTCCCTGATCTGGTTCAGGTCATCATTTTCGGATCATGCTCTTGGCGCCGTAACCGGTTTTGCGGTTCTCTTTCTGGTCCGACACGCCTATCACCGGCTGAAGGGCAGGCAAGGTCTGGGCAAGGCGGACGAGCGGCTGCTCGCTGCAGGTGGGATTTGGATTGGCATGACGGGCGTTTTCTCGGCGCTTTTCTTGGCTACGCTACTGGGAATCCTGGCCGTCTGTACGGCGAGGATCTTTGGGCGACAAGTCCGCGGAACAGATGCAATTCCTTTTGGACCATTTTTGGCTGCAGGGATTTGGCTGACCTGGCTCTATGGACCGATCTTCATAAGCTGACAGGTGGCCGGTCGCGATAGCGATCTTCTCTCCATCTCGCAAATCTAAAGGCGGATATCAATCACTTTGCCAGCATTTCAATCAGCAGGTTCGCATCAGGCTCGCTCTCAAGTGCTTTCAATGTTTCCAGTGTTGCTTTTAGCTCCTCGGTGGCGCGGCGGGCGTCTTCGGGGGAATAGAGGACTTTGGGCGTGAGTAGCAGAATGAGCTCCTTCCGCGTGGACTTGATTTCCCTGCCGCCAAACAGGGCGCCGAGAACAGGGATATCTGATAATACGGGGACACCTCTCTTGGTTCGGCTTTTCAGATTGCTGATAAGACCGCCGAGGATAATGGTCTCACCGCTCCTGACTGAAACAACGGTTTTCACCTTGCGCTGTGAAATCGTCGGCGTCAGAACACCGGAATCAACGGATTCTGAGACGTTGCTGACCTCTTGCGCAATTTCGAGGATTACATTGCCGCTGGAGCTGACATTTGGTGTGACCTCCAGAATGACACCAGTGTCCTGATATTCGACCGAATTGAGTATCGGCGCCAGCGGGTCGTCCGTGCCTTGTCTCTTCAGTGTCGTAATTGGAACCTCGTCACCTATCTGAAGGCTTGCCGTCTGATTGTCGAGGACGAGCAGAGTGGGTGATGAGATGACATCAACTTCCGTTTCGGTCGCAATAGCATCCAGAACGGCTCTGGCGCCTGTGGCATCAGAAAGAATGAATGAAAACCCTGGAAATATGGACCCGATGGTTCCACTGTCCCCTGAACTGAGAACGCCTCGACCGGAACCGCCATTCAGCCCAAGATCGCCCGACTCAAAGGCCCATTGCAGGCCGAACTTGAATTCATCCCCAAGGGTCACTTCAGCAATCGTCGCCTCTATAAGGACCTGTAGCGGCTCAATATCGATTTTCTTGATTGCGCTCTCGATAAGACTGTAGTCAGCAGGCGATGCGACAATCATCAGGGCATTTGTTGTCTCGTCGGCGACAAAACGAATTTCTTTGCCGCCGGACAAGCGGATTGATGAAGCATCCGCGCCGCTTACTTCTGATACGCCTGACGCATCGACCTTGACGGGCGTGCGGCCCGGGGCCACGTTCTGCCCGTTTTTCTGATCGGTCTGGCGATTGCCGCCAAACAATTCCCCAAGCACGCCGGCGAGATCCGCGGCCTTGGCATTCTGGACGTAGTAGACATACAGCCTCTCGCCATCGCCGGTTCCAAGATCAAGCTTTTCAATCCATCTTTCAACATGTGCCAGGATGTTTTGACTATTAGCGACAACAAGGATGGCATTCTGGCGTTCGATCGGCATAAGACGAAGCGGACCCTTGCCGCTTTCATCTGTATCAAGAATGGTGGATAGCTCTCTGATGATGGCAGCCGGTTGGGTATGTTGTAGGGGGAAAATGCCAACTGACCGGGCCTTTAACCAGTCGACGTCGAATGCCCGCACGGTCTGAACAATGTTGGCAAGGTCGGGCCCCGCACCGGCTACAAGAAGCAGATTGCGCTCAGGATCAACGCGCTTGATCGAGCCCTGTGGCAGGAAGGGCTCGATTAGCTCCTTGATTTTGGCGGCGCCGACATGTTGTAGCGGGATGAGAGCGATCGAGTAACCAGCCGGAACATCACCGCCGTTTCTCAACAGGCGCGGCGGAAGTGCGGAGAGTGCTGCTTCATTGGCTGGAACAATCGTGAAGACATCCCCGCTGGGCACCAGGGCGGCATTGTTCATGCGCAAGATAATTTCCAGGGATTCCAGCGCGATCTGATAAGAAACCGGCGCGGATGAGCGGAACGTGACTGTGCCGCCGACGCGTGGATCCAGCACGTAACTCAGGCCGAGGGTTTCCCCGAGAACCACACCAATGACTTCCCTCAGGTCCGCATTGTCAAAGTTGAGTGTGACTGTGCCCTGGGGTATTTCCGCTCCGCCGATCTTTAAGTCATCTCCCGAAACAAAGTCGCCCGATCCGATCTCAATAGTGGCGGCAGCATTTTTTGACCAGCCATTTCCCGGCGGAGTACGTTTCGGGTGTTCTACCTTTGCGGTAGCGGACTGATCAGGGCTTTGTTCGGCAACCGGCACCCCGGTTGCTGCGACGCTATCGCCCTCACCGGAAAACGTGCTGCAAGCAGACAAAGCGCCGGACATTGCCAGCAGACACAGATATTTACGCCCTACATTCATTCTCAGCACCCCTGTCGATACTTGTCATAACCGTCGTTGACGGTCAGCAACGTCAATTGCCCGGTTCGTTTCCCGATTTTGGTAGCCGGATCATTTTTTCCACGCCCTTCGCTTCAAAGCGAACAAAGTCCTCGCCGATCTCCCTGGCAACCCAGCCGCCAACATCTTCGCCCTCGGCAAGCCGCAACGTTGTTTTCGTTGCTGGATCAACAAGTAGTGCAAGACGCTGGGCCTCTCCAATAACAATACCCTGCAAAAGATACTTTCCTATGAACTCTTCCTTACGATCCCCGGTTTGCTGGTCCTGATTTTCGGATGGGCGTCGCGAGGGCGAGAAGAGCGGTCGATCATCTATTGCATCGAATGTCTCCAGTCCCGGCGGTGTCTTTTCCCGGGGTTCTACGGCACTATCAGTCGATATCTCGTCACTTGAAAATAGAGCGGTTTCCACATGAGGCGGGAGGGTATGTGATCGAAACTGAATCGAGGCCCACAGGCACGCGGCGAGAACAACACTCAGGCCCATCATGATCTGTTGCGGGCGACCGATCCTGCCCCAATATCCCCACATATGATCGTTCTTTCTGTTGCACGGGAGAGGTAGCGCTATCTTGGCCCGGCAGTTGCGCAATGACAATCATACTCTAAAAAGGTCGAATATTCAAGGGCTTACGACCTCCAGCCTGGGGCGTGACGAGCGCATTGGAGGCTTGGGGGTCTAGTGACTCCAACTGGTCAGCAATGTTTTATGGTAAACGGACTGATTGGTGCGGGGGTTTAGATTTGCGTATGTCGATGCCGCAGCGGGTGCATATCTGAGGAATTAGTTTCATTGCGGAGGAAGTTTCCGATGGCGCGGGCCGCATCCTGAATGACGAGTCGAGTATATTGGGTCGCGTGCGTCGGATTGCCCCATTTCCGTTTTTTATGGCAAGTTTTGTGCTAGATTGTGATCGAAGCAGGAACGAACAGTCAAGTTGTCTCGATGGCTCAAAAGAAATTAGGCGAAATACTCCTTGCCAGATCAGCGGTCAGGCCGATTGATCTTGATCGGGCTCTCAGCGCGCAGACCGAACATCAGGAGCGGCTTGGTCAGATTCTGATTCAGCTTGGTGTCGCGTCCAGAGAGGATGTGCTGGGCGCACTGGGTGAACAGTTTAATCTGGCGACGATCGGGTCTGGTGAGTTTCCGGAAGACCCGCTGCCACAAGAGCAGTGCTCCGAGCGCTTCCTGAAGGCCAATCGGGTTTTACCTCTGAGTGAGTTGGAGAGTGAAATTCATTTTGCGATTCCCGACCCAACACAATCGTTTATCAGGCCAGCCCTGGAACTGGCCTTTGATAAACCTGTTGTGCTTCACCTTGCGCTGGAAGACGACCTCAATGAGGCCCTGGCGAAGATCTACCCGGACAAAACGGTTGCTGCTGACGTTAGCGAGATCCTCGACGGGAATAGTTTCGGGGTGGCGGACGAAGTCGATGTTGCACTTCTGCGTGATATGGCCAGCGATGCGCCGATTATTCAGGCGGTCAATGGTCTGGTATCGCAAGCAGTGGCCCTGGGGGCGTCAGATATTCATGTCGAGCCGTCCGCCGGTCGGTTGGTAGTCCGCATGCGGCGCGATGGAATCCTTGCGGAAATGGAAACTTTTCCCCTCGACCGGGCCCCTGCTATTCTTTCACGCATAAAGATCATGTCGGATCTCGACATCGCTGAACGACGGCACGCGCAGGACGGGCGTTTTCGCTTTGTCGGCGACGGCAGTGAACTTGATGTCCGTGTTTCGATTATTCCAACGCTCCGAGGTGAGGGTGCGGTCTTGCGGTTGCTACGTCCGGGGGGCATCGCGCTTGATTTTGCCGCGCTCGGCATGTCGCCGGACGTTTGCCGTGGACTTGAGCAAGCGCTGGAGGCACGTCAGGGGATCGTTCTCGTGACCGGCCCGACCGGGAGCGGCAAGACCACAAGCCTTTATGCAGCAATGCACCGTCTCGACGCGCGTGCTCGCAAAATTATCAGTGTTGAAGATCCTGTCGAGTATCGAATTGACGGGGTGACCCAGATACAGGTCGATCCCAAAATCGATATGGGCTTTGCCAATGCGCTGCGGTCCATATTGCGACACGATCCTGACGTGCTCATGATAGGGGAAATGCGTGACAGGGAAACCGCTGAAATTTCCGTACAATCTGCCCTGACAGGGCATCTGGTTCTGTCAACGGTTCACACAAACAACGCGTCATCAGCGGTGACACGGCTTCTCGATATGGGCATTGAACCTTATCTGATAACCTCAACCTTGCTCGGCGCTTTTGGACAGCGCCTTGTCCGAAAGACTTGTCCGGCGTGTAGTGTTGACGTGCCGGTAGAAAAAGAGCTGTTCGCGAAATACGACCTGAAAGCTCATGGATTTGAACCCGGTATGGCGCTCCCCCGTGGCAAGGGATGCAAAGCGTGCTTCGACACCGGATATTCCGGCCGTATCGGCGTCTATGAATATCTGAAGGTTGATGAGCAGATCCGTCATCAAATTCTGGATCATCAGGACGCACACGAGATAGAGGCCTATGCGGTTTCTTGTGGCATGAAGACAATGTGGTCAGATGGTCTCGAGAAGGTTAGACAAGGCAAGACAACGCTTGACGAATTACTCCGTGTGGTCGGGGGTGATGATCATGCCGGCATTTGACTATCGAGCAGTTGATGCTTCCGGTCATGAAGTCGATGGCAACCACGACGCAAATTCGATTTCGGATGTTGAGAATTACCTCTTTCAACAGGGTCTTGTTCCGATCAGTGTCAAACCATCGGGCCAAGGGTCAGGCAAAGGACGAGTTCGTCGGGTTGTTCGGGGCCAATCTGCATCCATGAAGGATCCCCTTGGCTTTACACAGGAGCTCTCACGACTTCTCTCAGCCAGTTTTAATGTAGAGCGTGCCCTTTCCATCCTGGCTAAAGACAAGGCCTGGCCTGTTGCCAACGATCTGCTTGTCTTTGTGCGCAAGGGGGTACCCTTTTTTGAAGCGCTTCAGACCCGCCCGGATCTGTTTGACCAACTCTACATTAACATGGTGCGTGCAGGAGAGAGCGCCGGCGCTCTTGGAGAAACAGTAGCTGAGCTGACGCGGCTGCTCGAGCGTCAAAAGCGGACCAATGATTCAATTCGAAGCTCTACATTATATCCGTTCATACTGGTGTTTGCATCAGGTGGCGCCCTGCTATTTCTTCTTGGTTACGTGGTGCCGCAATTTGAGACCCTCCTGATTTCCAGTCGGATAGAGGTTGGCGGGTGGTTGGGTTTTCTGTTTTCGTTGTCGCATGGCGTGAAGACATACTGGATTCACGGTCTTGTTGGCCTTCTGGCTGTGATCATTTCCCTCGACCAGGCCTTCAAAAGGCCACAAGCGCGAGCCAGCTGGGATGAGATAATCTTGAAAGCGCCCAAACTGGGTAGTTATGTTGCAAGGCGGGAGAGTGCGCGATTTGCAAGGGTGTTCGGCATTATGCTCAAGAGGCATATATCGCCCCTGACAGCGATTGAAATTGCAACAGGGACCGTCCGAAATGTCACCATCGCGCGATATTTGAGTGAAACACGAGACGTCATGATGCGCGGGGAGGGGCTGGCGGCACCGCTGGCCAGGGTCCAGGTGTTGCCATCCATTGTTGCGAGAATGGCAGAGATTGGAGAGGAAACCGGAGATCTCGGCAGCGCTTTTGGACATGCGGCCGACATTCTGGATGCCGAGATTGAAGCAGATCTCAAGACATTTCTGGCGATCCTTGAACCTGCGGTAATCTTGACTGTTGGTGCTATGGTCGGCGGCATAGTAATTTCAATACTGTCGGCACTCATGAGTGTGACAGATTATATCGGCTGAGTGATTGAAGTGGGAGACTGTCTGTGGAATGGCACCTGAGGAATAAAGTGAAAGAACCTGCCGCAACGATGCCGCCGGCTACCAACGAAGATGACGACAGTGGCTACACACTGACAGAACTGCTTGTCGTTCTGGTTATCCTCAGCTTGCTGATTGGTGTTGTCGGCGCTCGAGTGATTGGTTACGTCGGGTCAGCCAGGACGGACACTGCCGAGATTCAGATTGAGCAGATCAAAACGGCGCTGGACCTTTTCCTGATCGACAATGGCCGGTACCCGACGACGCAGGAGGGGTTGAAGGCACTGGTTGAAGCGCCGGGCGGGCTTGTCAGGTGGCGGGGCCCATACGTTGAAGCAACTGACCTCCCGCGTGATCCATGGGGAGCACCCTATATTTACGTTCTGCAGAACGATGGCCGGGTGTCTTTGCGAAGCCTTGGAGCAGACCAGGCGGAGGGCGGCGAAGGGGAAAATGCGGATGTCGGGAAGTGAGCCCAAATCAGCAAACGGATATACTCTGACCGAGCTCCTTGTTGTTTTGTTGATCCTGTCAATCGCCTTGGGCGGTTCGGTGATGTTTTCATTGGGCCGTGCAGGCAAGGCTTCGCTGCCAAGGTTGTCTTCGCAAGTTGCCAGCCTGATCGGATCCGCTTCGACACGGTCAGTTCTCACACAACGCGAAGTGCTGGTCGTTATTGATCCGGTGACCAATGAAATATCGACCATTGCAGAGGATTTAATTAGTGTTCCGGAACGATTTTCCATTGAAATTATCACTGCGAAAAGCGAGCTGTTGGGGGAGCGTCGTGCGGCAATCCGCTTTTTTCCGGAGGGAGGCTCAACCGGGGGCAGTATCCGATTGTCGGATGCCGGGAACGCAGTGTCGATAGAAGTGGATTGGCTTACCAGCCGGGTTTCAATAGTCGAGGATCCAGATGCATCGCGATAGTGGTTTTTCTCTGCTTGAGGCAGTCGTCGCCATAGCAATCATCAGCGCATCGATGGGGCTGATGATGCAAGGACTGGCGGCGAGTACGCGGGCGACGAAACTGACAGAGGACAAATATTTCGCGACAATCCTGGCGCGGTCAAATATCCACCGTGTCGGGTTTGAAATCCCGCTGGAGCCTTCCATTGTGAGGGACAGCGAAAACGGTCGGGACCGGGAGTTGGAAATATCGCTCCTCGAGTTGGAGGAGGTTGGTGGCGGACCCCTCGAAATATACCAAATAAAGTCGAGAGTTTTCTGGAGTGGTGCCGGTGCAGAACGATCAGTTGAGCTCGTTACCGCCAAATCCAGGAAAGGGCAACGGGTGCAGAATGAGCCGGGTCAGTGAGGTTGGTAACAGGTCCGCAGACGGGTTTACACTGGCTGAGATGCTGGTGACCCTGGTCGTGTTCTCGCTTGTCATGGTGGTGATGACAAATGGCTTGCGGTCCGGGGCCGCAGTTTGGGCAAAGGTTGAAAGCAGGATGGGGCAGGCTGAGCAGATTGCCATGTCCGAACAGCTGCTTTCCGGATTTTTTGATCGGGCCTATGCCGTAAACACCCTTTCCAATTTCTCCGACGTGGCTTCGACGGCAAACACGAGTGAAAGGTTTTCCTTTGTCTACTACTCTCCTCCGTGGCCCGATGAGGCCGGCTACGTGTTCATTGAACTTCAAATCAGCGACAATGAGGCCGGCAAGAAACTTGATTTGATTCGCCGCCGCATGGTGCCGGGTGAAGGCAACGGCGTTGGTCAGATGTCGACAAGAACAAGCCGGTTGATTGAAGGTGTCGATCGCATGGAGTTTTCGTATCTTGCTCAGGACCGCAAAACAGGGGCGCCGAGCTGGCAAAGTAACTGGGATGACCCTGACACTTTGCCAAAAGGCGTCAGTCTGAAGGTAGTCCATGAGAATGATGTTGCAGAAATTACATTTCAGATCGACAACGCCCTGGCCCCGGAATGTGTGATGGGTAGAGCTGGCTTCATATGCGAGGTTCGCCGATGAGTGATGGCAGGGTTGGAAAAGGCAGGGCGGACCGGGGGTATATTCTGGTCTTTGTCCTTGGTGTGCTGATGACCATCGGCGTGCTGCTGGCTGATGTATCAAGGCGATCTCATCTGGGGGGTAGTATCCTCCTGAATTCCGCCGAAAGGGTCGAAAGAAGGTTGATAACCAGTGGTGGGATCGAAATTGGAATTGCCGTTCTTGCAGATCGTCTGGGTGGCGCGCCCGATCGCGTGTCAATCCCGCCGTTTGAGGTTCAACTGGGTGACAGCCTCCTCGCGATTGAAATTGAAGACGAGTGTGGAAAGTTAAATCTGAAGACTGCTGACGCCGAGACGATGAAGCGTTTTTTTGGTGAAGTCGGATTTGACAGTCGGAGCGCCGAAAAGATGTCGCTTTCGATCCGCGATAATAGAGGCGACCCCGCAGCGAAAGAAAACTCCCGGCCAGGATCTTTGGAGGAGTTGCTTTCTCTCGATCCATTTGATGCCTCGATGATGGGCGATCTGGCTCAATTTGTAACCGTGTCCTGTCCCCGCAGGAGTATTTCGGCCTGGACCGCATCCAGAGAGGTGCTTGTGAGTTTGCGTGGCTCGGACCGGCGCTCTATTGACCAATTTGTTGATGACAGGTCATCCGACAGCGCCATTGAGCCTGCTCGGCAATTGAATGCACGGAATTTATCCAAAGAACGAGGGTGGTTGTCGGCTACCGTTGGGCCAATCTATACGATTCGCAGTTCCATCATGAACAATGGCAAGAGGGCTTTCACGCAGGAACAGTTGGTCTATATTGGAGGAAATGATATCGGAAAACGGATGGTTTTGCGAACAACGTTCCCCAGAAGTCAGGAGAGTTTGGAATAGTGGCCCTGGATGCACTGACAATGCGTGAATCTGTCGCCTTCGGCAGAGCGATCATGAAAGCATGGTGGAAGGACATCTGCAGTTATGTTCCCGCACGGTATCTCAAGTTCATTGAGGGTGACCCGGAGAGGGTTGTGATCAACCTGTCCAGAGATCGGTTGACTATTTCGCGAGGGGGGAAAACCCGGGAACCCGGATCGACTGAAGTGTTGTCCTGGCAGGATAAGATCGGTGAGCTCGAGAGCCAGCTGAAAGGGGTTCTTGGGGGAGACTCAACGAGGCGATCCGGAGCCAGCATTATTCTGGATTCGGATATGGTGCTGGTTCGGCAATTGACTTACCCGCTCCTGGCGGAAGCCTCTCTGACAAGGCTGTTTCAAGGGCAGCTGGATGCCCTGACCCCGTGGTCCAGCGAGGACGCATGGGTTGGATGGCAGGTTGCCGAGCGGCGGCTCCGGGCTCGCCAGATTGATGTTGAGTTGTATGCCGCACCGAAACTGCGGCTCGAGAACCTGGTAGAGACGGTGAGAAGAGCTGCAGGGGGTGATTTTTCTCTATCCAGTGAACATGGCCCACTGTTGCAGGAAATAGATCGACAGCCCCCGGATCGACGTATTCGGAAAATATTGCATGCTTCCATTTTTAGCCTTCCGGTCCTGCTTGCCCTGCTGATCATCTATTTGCCGCTTCATCTGGACCAAAAATATGTGAATACCCTCAAAACGGAGACCGAAACCCTTCGAGCCGATGTC
>JAUWTJ010000048.1 GCA_030614785.1 Alphaproteobacteria bacterium
AAAGATATTGCCGAGGCCTTTAGCACGCACATTTCGACAGTTAGTCGCGCAAGCGCGAAGTACAGGGAGGAATTTGAAGGCTGAAAATAAGCGCCCCGGGAGACAGGACCAGGTACCCATCGGCTCATAGGCCCATCGGCCTGCTGGTTAAGCCGGAGGTGCGATTTGGCTGTAGCACCAATCTGGGGTACAATGCTTCTCTGAGCCGCTCAGGAAGGTGCCATTATGATGTTGATGAAGAAAGTAGTTGTAAGTGTACTGGCAGCAATGTTGGTGACTGCTCCTGTCGCCGCCCAGAATATCCCTGCGGCTGGATACAACGGCGAACCTCTCAGATTTTGGCAAGGCTACTCGGTTGGCACATACGTCATGGTCGGCGGGGTCATCTTCCTGGTGACAGTTGGCGGCCTTGTTCTGGCCGGCGACGACGACAAGGCCAAAACACCGACGCCCACTCTAACGCCGGGCCCGCCAACCACAACCACAACGACGAGCTAGACTCTTCGCCTTGCCATCAAACGTGTCCGGAAGAGCCGCCGATTTCCTCGGTAACGTCACAGGCGAGCACAGGTTGGACTGATTCTAAATCCCCCTAAAGATGTACCTGGAATACAACACTTGCATGTGTTTCTGCAGGATTAACTATATTCCAATTGAAGTGTGCGCCCGAAATGAATACCAATATGACGATAGTGTTGCGCTTGTAGTGGCGAGATTTAGTCTTTGCGATCACATGGCGTGGCACATGGGGAATGTGACATTGAAGTGGGGATTATTGTGAAAGTGATGAAAACATTTACTGCAGGTGTGGTTGCAGCCATGCTCGTTGCTGCGCCGGTGATTGCTCAAGAGTCGCCATCAGCTGGTCCGAGCGGGGGTGACACAGCCACCTGGGCATCGATGCCGGTTGGTTCCTACGTCATGATCGGCGGGTTCATCTTTCTGGTGACCATTACCGGCCTCGTTCTGGCTGATGACGACGACAAGGCCAAAACACCGACGCCCACACCGACGCCAAGCCCGACGACGACAACCACAACCACATCGACGAGCTAGACTCGTCGCCCCGTTACGCGTTTGAGGGCGCCCGGCCCGGAGTCTCATTTGTCTTTTGAATGTGAAGGCGGGCGCTCCAGTGCGTCTTGCTCTTTCCTGGTCAAACTCCTTGCGACAAGGTCATAGGACGCGTCGATCCAGTCTTTCACCTCCCGGTTCGGCACCGACCCGTCGAGCACCACCGTGTTCCAGTGCTTCTTGTTGAGGTGATAGCCCGGGATCACTGCGTCATATTTTTCGCGCAGCATTTCATTGAGAAACGGATCGCCCTTGAGACTGAGCCGCAAGGGGTCAGCCTTCCAGGCGATGATCGCAAACATTTTCTTGCCGACCTTTGGCACTAAGACATCGGGCCCGAACGGCGTGTCTTCCCAGGCGCCGGGTTTTGATGTGATGTAGGTCCTGACAGCTTTGAGCTTCATTCAGCGGCATTGGCGCGGGTTGGTTCGTGGGCCGTTGCATGGTCGGAGAGAAGCGCCAGGATCCTTTGCTGATAGCGCGGGAAGCTGGCATGCCCCATGCCCTCGATAATTTCAAGGCGGGCTCCGGGGATCGTCTCGGCGGTGTGAATGCCGCCCTCGACGCGCACCAGCGGGTCATTGTCCCCGTGGATGACAAGGGTCGGCACGGTGACCGATTTGAGGGCCTCGGTCCGCGATCCACTGGCCATGATCCCGGCGCGCTGGCGCGCCGCTCCGATGGGGTAGACAGATCGCTTGATGATCCGGGCAGCCATCGCGCGGGCCTCCTCGATATTGTCCTCAAATCCATCGCCGCCGATGACCTTGCGGTTTTTCATGGCGTGATCAACGAGGATTTCGATGTCGTCGGTGTCGGGCGCAGGCGTTGTCAGGACGGCCATAGCTTCTTCTGTCGCCTGGGGAACAGACGGATCGCCGGTCGTCGACATAATCGATACCATGCTGGTGACGCGCTCGGGAGCGTCGATCGCCATCTGTTGCACGATCATGCCGCCCATCGACGCACCGATGATATGGGCCTTGTCGATGCCAAGGGCGTCCATCAGGCCAATGCCATCTGCGGCCATGTCGGCGAGATAGTAGGGCGCCTCGGGTGTTTTGCCGGCGACAAGATCTTTGACCAGCGCCTGAAAGTCCGGCATGCCCGCGTCGTCAAACTTTTGGCTGAGCCCCACGTCGCGGTTGTCGTAGCGTACGACGTGATAGCCCGCCTCGACCATCCCGGTCATATAGATATCGGGCCACGCGATCATCTGGGCGCCGAGGCCCATTACAAAAAGAACCGTGGGGTTCCCCTTGTCCCCGAAAGTCTCGTAGCAAATCTCGATCCCGTTGGCGTTGGTGAACTGTTCCATGTCTCGCATTTCTCCCGATTTTTTTCATTGCATCAAGGCTAACAGGAGTTGATTAAAGTGCAAGACGTCAAAGCCTGGAGTGGCAAGGGGTTACAATGCTTCCCGGAATCCATACATTAACCGAAGGGCCGGGGCCTTTGGAGGGTAACCAATGACCAATGAGATAGAGAAGCAACCGGATGAGAGTCCGGAAAACGCGGGCGAGAGTTCAATTTTTGATCGTCTCGACGCCTGGGCAGGCGATATTGAGGATCCGGGGCGCTGGGCGCTGATGCGCGATGTTCTTGTTTTTCAGGGCAAGCTTGCCCTCGACGCTTTGCGGGATCTGGCCCTCAGCCCGATTTCAATCATTGCAGCTCTCGTCGGCTTCTTCCGCGACAAGGATCGCCCGGGGCGGTACTTCTATCCTCTGATGAAAACCGGCAGACGATCGGACACGGTGATCAATCTTTTCGGTGCTGCCAAACATGCGGGTCTCGATATGGACGTGCCGGAGGGCCCGTCGGTTGACAAGCTGGTGGCAGGACTGGAAAAAATCATCGTTCGCGAATTTGAAACAGGCGGTCTCACCGCCCATGCCAAAGAGGCGATCGACCGTGCCATCGACAAGGCCCACGAAGCGGCAAGGCGCGAGGCAGAAAATCTCAATGCCCACATTCGCGAAGAAACGGATCGGTTTCGGCATTGATTCTATCTTTCAGAACGCGGGGTCAAGAGGCTCAAAAGACTCAGTGTTCTGACTTATCCACATGGCGTACCGGATCCGATGAATGGCGTCTCTCGACGAATGGTGTATAGAGTCTGTCCATGACACTGGAACCGGCGATCAGCGAGAAACAGCAACAGGCGCAAACCCCTCATGGACGAAGGGCGCTGCTCAGTGGTTTATTGCTCGCCGTCACCTTGCACGCCTTTGCCGAGCTTGCCATTGTCACTGCTCTGCCCATCATCTCAAGGGAACTGGACGGTGCTCTTCTGTATGGTGTAGCTTTTTCGTCCTACCTCCTGACCAGTATCATATCGATTGTCTGGTCGGGGCATATGACCGATGAAAAAGGCCCCGTCTTTCCCTTTGTTGCCGGTTTGGTCGTGTTTTCCGTCGGGCTCGTCCTCGCCGCCATGGCCCCCACCATGTGGATGTTTGTGCTTGCCCGCGGCGTGCAGGGGCTAGGCGGCGGCGCCTTTTCTGCTGTCATAATGGCAAGCGTCAATCGCGGGTGGAAGGATGAGGAGCGAGCCCATATCATGGCCCTCCTGTCCTCGGCCTGGGTCATTCCCGGGCTTGTCGCGCCGGTGGCAGCCGGTGCCATTGCGGAATTCTGGAACTGGCGTGCGATCTTTGTCCTGCTCCTGCCTTTCGTGGCTGTGACCCTTGCCCTGTCGCTCAAGGGGTTGCGGGCAATGGGCCCGGGTCAGGTCCACGAAACAGCAACGGACAAGACCATTGATGCTGTCCGCATCGCCGTCGGTGTCTCCATGCTCATCGCGGCGATCACGCGCATGTTTGACCTTTGGTCTGTTCTTCTGCTTGTGGCCGGGCCTTTTCTGGCGGCCAGACCGCTAAAACGTATTCTTCCGCCGGGCCAGGGGCTCTCGCGGCGTATTCTCCTTGCATCGCTCGGAATAAAGTTTTTGCTCGTCTTCGGCTTTTTCGGCGCGGACACATTTTTGCCGCTCGGCCTCATCGAAATTCACGGGCTGACAGCCTTCGTCGCCGGCATTGTCATGACGGCAGCGGCGGTCAGCTGGTCAGCGGCAGCCTTTACCCAGTCGCGTCTCGCCGCCAGAGTGAGCCCGAGAAACCTCGCGGTGAGCGGTATGGTCCTTATCGCACTTTCGGTTTCCAGCCTCACACTGCTTCTGATCGAGGGCGTGCCCTACTGGTGGGGCTTTATCTTCTGGGCCGCAGGCGGCGCCGGGACCGGCCTCGTCTACAATACGGTCATCACAAGCGCCATGGCGCACACCATGAAGGGCAAGGAAGGGGCAACCTCCATCGCCTCGGGCCTTGCCGAAGGTCTCAGCGTCGCCCTTGCTGCCGGGCTTGGCGGCGCGATCCTCAATCAGGTGGAGCGCCAGGGCGAACCGCTCGGCCTTGGCATCGGGATCATCTGGGTGATTTGCGCCCTGGTCGTCCTTGCAGGCGGGGTTGTCAGCTTCAAGTATCTTGAGCGAAAAGTACGTGTCACCGTGCTGGATGAAGCCGGCTCAACCGGGGTTGAAAATTCTTCTCAGAGGTCTTCCTTGACCGACTTGTCCCAGGATTGAAGCTTGCGGTAAAGTGTTGACGGCGAGACTTCAAGAAAGGCCGCAGCACGCGGAATATTGCCACCGCATCGCTCAATCGCATCTTCAATAGCGCGGCGTTCGATGCGCCACAGCGGGACAATCGCTGCTTCGCCCTGCAGATGCGTCCCTTCTTGCTGGAGATGAGAGAGCTCTGCCGGAAGGCTGGCAGGCAGGGGTGTTGATGGCCTGGCGAGTGATGTGCCCAGGCTGGCGGCGCCAGTGAACTCCGATGGCAACATATCGAATGTGACTTGTTCACCGTCATTGAGCACGACAATGTTGCGCAGCACATTTTGCATCTGCCTCACATTGCCCGGCCAGGAGTACCGTGCAAAGACGCCTGCGGCATCTCCATCAAAACCGCGAAACAGCTTTCCTTCTTCACGGGCAAATTCAAGAAGCAGCCGATTGGCAATAAGGATTATGTCTTTGTCGCGGTCGCGCAGGGGCGGCAGATGAATCGGGATGACGTGCAGCCGGTAGTAGAGATCCTCGCGAAATTCCCCGTCGGCAACCGCCTGCAGGGGATTGCGGTTGGTGGCGCACACGAAGCGCACATCGACGGGTTCCTCTACATCACCGCCGACTTTTTGAATGCGGCCGGTTTGAATAAACCGCAGCAGTTTGGTCTGTAGCAGAAGATCCATTTCGCAGATTTCGTCAAGAAACAGTGTTCCGCCATCAGCAAGGCTCGCCGCCCCGTCGCGATCCGAACTGGCATCGGTAAAAGCACCTTTTACGTGACCGAAAATTTCGGACTCCATCAGATCTCTCGGAATGGCAGCGCAATTGAGTGTTATGAAACGCTCTGCCGCGCGTGGGCTTTTTTTGTGGATGGCTTCGGCGCACAGTTCCTTGCCGGTACCACTCTCGCCTGTGATAAAGGTGGTCGCCTTTGAGGGGGCCGCGCTTTCGATTATTCGGTAGACCTCCTGCATCACCGGTGATGATCCAATGAAATTGACATAGTCATCGGATGTGAAATCATCGGTGAGATTGTCAACCGCCTCGCGCAGACGAAAGCGTTCGATTGCATTTTCGAGTGTCACCCGGAGCCGGTCGGCACTGAAAGGCTTGAGCAGGAAATCGACAGCGCCGGACCGCATGGCGTCGACGGCAATATTGACCGACCCATGCGCAGTGATCACGACAACGCTGGATTTAACCTCGCGCTTGGTCAGTTCCCGCAAAATGTCCATACCGTCCATGTCCGGCAGGCGCAGGTCGAGCAGGATGGCACTGAAGGTCTGGCGTGAGACGGCATCAAGCGCACTGCGGCCCGTATCCGCGACCATGATCTCATAAGGTCCATCCCGCAGATATTCAAGATAGACCCGCGCAAGGGAGGCGGTATCTTCAATAAGCAGAACACTGTGTTGATCGTTGGTATCCATTTGACCATTTTACAGGAGTCGGAGCGGCAAGGCTCATCTTTTTGCCAAATGCCTTGTTGAAACTGCAAGACAGAGCCTCGCCTGAAGATTATTGTCAAAGCAGGTGTGCTTCGCTCGACCACTCTTCAACAGGAAAACCCCATATGTCAGCTATTTCGTCCGCAGCCCCCGGTCCCCGGGATATCAATCGGCCTCTCATCGGCAAGGCAGGAGGGCGCGGGTTACTGGCGACACCGGCGCTGGTTCTTGATCTTGACCTCTTCGAGCGTAATCTTCAGATCATGGCGGAACACTGCAAGGCCAAAGGTCTGGGGCTCCGGCCTCATGCCAAGACACACAAGTCGGCGCAAATCGCGCGGCTTCAGATCGACGCAGGGGCGTTGGGGATTTGCGCAGCCAAGCTCGGCGAAGCCGAAGCCCTGGGGCAAGCAGGCATCCAGTCAATCCACCTGACCTCACCTGTCGTCACAGATCCTGGCATCGCCCGTGTTATGGCGCTTAATGCGAAAATCGCGGATCTTATGATTACGGTCGAGGATATGGCGACCGCCGCAAAGCTTGGCGCGGCTGCTAAAAGTGCTGGCAAGCCACTGAACGTGATCATTGATCTTGATGTCGGTTTGCATCGCACCGGTATTCCATGGGGCCCTCAGGCTCTGGCGCTCACGGTGGCGGTCGCGTCGTCCGAAGGGCTCATCTACCGCGGCATTCAGGGCTATGCAGGCCATGTGATGCACATAGAGGATTTCGCGGAGCGCTCCGGGGCTTCGTCCAAATGTATGGATGTTCTGAAGCAAGCAAGAGATGTTCTCAGCGCGAAGGGCCTCGCACCGCAGATCATCACCGGCGGCGGAACCGGGACCTATAATATAGACGCCGATATAGGTGTTCTGACCGAGCTGCAGGCCGGATCCTATATTTTTATGGATCGGCAGTATAATGACGTTCCGCTGGCCAACGGGCAGTCCATGCCCTTCGAAACATCATTGATGGTTCAGACCTCTGTGATCAGCGCCAACACTGCGGGACTGGTGACGACTGACGCGGGCTTCAAGTCCTTTGCCGCCGATGCCGATGCACCGCTGCTGGTATCCGGGCCTGTTGCAGGGCTTGCATCCGGCGCTGAGGCCGATGCGCTTGAAGGCGCAGGTTATTTTTTCTTTGGCGACGAGCAGGGCGGTATCGCACTGCAGTCAAAGGACGTCACCTTGCCGCTGGGCAGTGCCGTGAACTGCATCACGCCCCATTGCGATCCGACCGTCAATCTCTATGACGTCTATCATTGCGTGCGGGGCGATGTACTGGTCGACATCTGGGACGTCACGGCGCGCGGGCGCAGTCAGTAGTCGTTGTTCATTCAAGTGCCAGAACTGATCCAGCAAGCCGATTGAGCGATCAGTTTGTCTCCGGCGTGGTCCCAAGGGCGACCCGTTCGGCCAGGATTGACAATTGCTCCATATCGCGCACATAGAGCGTCTTGCCCTTGCGCTCGACTATTTCTTCAGCGCCCAGCTGACCGAGCACCCGGGCGACGGTTTCGCGGGTCGTGCTGGCCTGGGCCGCGATCTTGGCCTGGGTTGGCAGAGGATAGATCAGCCAGGAACCCTCCCGCACCGGATCGGGGCGGGCCAGATCAAGTAATTTGCGGTAGACCCGCTGATAGGCTGACAATGTTGCCAGATCCATAATTCGCTCATCGGCCGAGCGCACCATGGCTGCCAGTTTTTGTAAAACTCTCAGCCCCACATTTGGAAATTTGCGCAGAACATCCAGAAATGCTTCCGGCGCAAGCGACGCCAGCACACAGTCTTCCAGAGCGACGATCGAGGCCGAGCGCGGCTTGCCATCAAGCGCTGACAATTCGCCAAAACACGCCCCGGCCCCAACCTCGGCATAGGCCACCTCGCGGCCGGTCAGGGAAAAATTCACAATTCTGACCCGGCCCGCGACGACGAAAAAGACATCGCGGCTTGTGGAGGATTTGGTGAAAATATCGTCTCCCGATCCAAACGTCTGCCACTGGCAGGCTGACTGAATGTCCGCAAGCTCCTCCGGGGTGAGATCTGCGAACAGGTCAATGTCATTTAAATGGTGATTATTGGGGGTATGAGGGGACGAAGTCGGGCTCATTCAGCTACCTTTTCGGTGAATTGGGCCTACAGGAGTGAACCTGTGATGCCGGTCACATGGAATCTGGCGATTGCATACATATATGTCTTCCAGTCGCGAAATTGAAGTCCTCTTCGATCACACGGCTAACCCTCAGCCCGTGAGCGCCCAATGCTCCGGGCACATACCCCGGGCATCAAATGCCCAACCCCTGAGTGACCCCGCGTGAGTGCCCCCTCACGCGGGGTCTTTTATGTGATCAGGCCGTCATATTGCCGCCGTCGATCACCAGTTGCTGCCCGGTCATGAAGGCGCCGGCTTCACTGGCAAGGAAAACCGCTGCACCGGCGATTTCGTCCGGCACGCCGATCCGTTTGAGCGGCGATCTCTGGGTAGCGCCTTTCAGGATCGTTTCATCATCCCAGAGCGCTTTGGCGAAATAGGTCTTGATCAGCCCTGGTGCGATACAGTTGGCCCGCACATTATTGCCGCCATATTCAACAGCTATATTGCGGGCAACCTGGAAATCGGCGGCTTTTGAAATACCGTAAGCCCCCAGCGACGCGGAGCCGTGAAGTCCGCCGATAGACGAGATAATGATGAAAACACCATCGCCGCGCTGGGCCATTTGCGGAGCGACCATCTGTGACAGCCAGTGGTTCGATTTCACATTGCAGTTCATGATCTTGTCAAACGCATCGTCCGGAATATCCTGAGATTTCCCGAAGAACGGATTGACCGCAGCGTTGCACACCATGATATCGATCTTGCCGAAGGCTTCATTGGCTTGGTCGACCAGGCCTTGCAGCTGTTCCTTGTAGGAGATGTTGCAGCCGATGGCGATAGAGGTTCCTGCGCCAAACGCCTTGTTAATTTTGTCGACCACCTCCTGACAGGCCTCGACCTTGCGGCTTGAGACGACGACTTTTGCGCCGTGCTCCGCCATCCGCCACGCGATGGCCTCGCCAATGCCTCGGCTTGCGCCGGTGACAACGGCAACCTTGCCGTCCAGATTAAACAGGGTCATTTCATCCCTTTCTCTTGTTATTCTTGTTTTACAATTGTCCAGCCAAATTCGGCAGGCGAGCGTTTCCCGGGCGATTTTGCGACAGTCGCCTCAACATTGCCACATAATTCAGGGAAATAAGTGCGTAAATCAGGTATGATTCGAGAGGATATCAGGAATGGTGTTCGAAATTCTGATTGACGAAACATCGAAATCTCGCGGTTGGACAAAGGTCGGAACAATGCCAGCGCTCGGAAAAATGCCGGCGCAATGGCTGAAGCAATGAAAAGGGTTTACCTCATGAAACACAGAATTTTCACAGCACTTGTTGCCGCCTCCTTGCTGGCAGCCTGTACGACCGTTGACCCCTATACCGGTGAGCAACAAACCGCAAAAGCAACAAAGGGCGCCATTGGCGGTGCCTTCATCGGTGCCCTGGTCGGAGCCTTGACCAACACTTCGGACGGCAATCAGACGCAGCGCAATGCGCTCATCGGAGCCGGTATCGGTGCGCTCGCGGGCGCGGGCATTGGTCAGTATATGGATAACCAGGAGGCAGTTTTGCGCGCCAAACTCGAAGGCACCGGAGTGGGTGTGACACGGGTGGGCGACGAAATCATTCTCAACATGCCAGGGAATGTGACGTTTGATACTGATTCCGACGCGATCAAGTCAGGCTTCTATGACGTCCTTTCGTCCGTTACCCTTGTCTTTGAAGAGTATAAGCAAACCTATATTGATGTTCTGGGGCATACCGATAGCACTGGTTCTGACGCCCACAACGAAGATCTCTCGCAGCGGCGAGCAGGAAGCGTCGCGAATTACTTTTCATCACAAGGTGTCCTCTATGACCGCATGATGGTCCGCGGTTTTGGCGAGCGGATGCCGATTGCATCGAACGAAACACCGCAAGGTCGTCAGCAAAATCGCCGTGTGGAAATTCGCATTGCACCCTATACGGATGGTGCGTAAGCCTGAGCAAGTGGTGACTGGAAAAGACAAGGGTCTCCTGTGATGACTTCAGCGCCCCTGCGTATTGCCGTTCTTCTTGATGAAAATACCAGCGGCGATGCAACGCTTTACGAGTCTCCGAAAACCCTGTTTCGCATGGTGGCTGATGCAGGAGAAATTCCTTACGGCATCCCCTACCTGCCGGGTCGGGAAGAGCAAATTCTTGGCGATCACGATGGTTTGATATCGCCTGGCGGGCGGTTTGAATTTCCAAAAGCCTGGTATGTCGAAGGCCGTGTTTCGTCGGCCCCGCCGTCAGAGCGATGTGATTTTGACCTGAAGTTGATGCGGCTCTTCTTGTCGGCAGACAAGCCGGTCCTTGGTATTTGCAGCGGCATGCAAATGATGGCCGGACTTGTCGGCTGCAAACTGGTCGGCGACATAACGGACAAGGCCGGAAATCCTCTCATCCACAATGGTACAGACTGCAGCCACGATGTGGAAATCGCCGCGGGCTCACAGCTTGCGGCGATCATGAAGACCACAAATGCCGTGGTGAACTCGCTCCACAATGAAGCGGTGGTGGAAGTTCCGCAGGGTGTCGTGGTATCGGCCCGCGCTCCCGATGGCGTGATCGAGGCCATCGAGCTGGCGGGCCAACGTTTCGCCCTCGGCATCCAGTGGCATCAGGAAAAGTTTCATGGGACAGATCATCATGGCAACGCCATTTTCGGGGCGTTCATCAAGGCGGCGCAAGGTCAGGACCGCGCGCGATCCAGCAGGTCATGAGCCCGGGTCTTGCCGCTGCCCAGTCGGTCAAGACAATGCACAGTGCTTTCCAGATAAAACAATGAAGTGCCTTTCGGTCCCTTGCCCTGGCGAATGTGGAGGAGCTGATCACTCTCGGTCGGATTATCCAGAAATCGCCCGTTTTCAAAATTGACTACATAAGTGAGCGCTGTGATCGTTTCGCCGTCGGGCAGAGTGCAGGCTACGGACGCCTGGCGGTAGGCGGCCTCGCGGCGATCAAGCGCGTGCAAGGACCCTTCGCGGTGTTCCGGTGCCAGAGCAAAAGCAACACCCAGCACCGACCCGCCAGGATGCAGCGCTGCTGAAAGACCCGGGCGATCCTGCGTTCCCCATGCTTTCACAGACCGGCAGGTAAACTGGCGATGCCAACCGCAAAGTCGCGCAGGAACCGCAATACGATAATCGAAGTCCGGCAGCCACATGAGGGATCCATAACCAAACACCCAGATGTCATCAAAAGTCGCTACAATTTGATGTGGAGCTTCAAAAACATCAGTGATTTCAACCAATTGCCCTGGCGGCGATGACATCATAGTTAACCGAATCGAAACAGTTTCGCCATAATTTGAGGCGATGGATAAAGCTGGCGGAAACCATGGATGACTTTACCCATGGCGAGGTGCCACCAAATGTAGCAGGTTGTTAGTCCTATGCCGAGTTTTACAAATTGGCTTATCACTCTTTCCTATGTGGTTCTCTCTGCAGCCATCGGGATTGTTTGTTTCAGGCTCTTCGGGTTCGAGCCCGCCGGCGCTCTCGTGACCAGCACTTTGTCATTTTTGCTGGCAGCCCAGGTTCACCAGACGTTTAATCGGGCACAGGAACGCCAGTCGTTCGAGAATGAACTCACCTTCCTGCAAAACGGCAAGCTCGCGCTTTCAGAAGAGATTGATCTCATGCGCGGGCAGAACGATGACCTGGCGGAGTCTTTTGAAGAAAAAGTCCAGCAGCGCAATCACCAGGTGATTTCTGAAGTCCGGTTACTTGAAACCCTGATCAGGCAAATGGCCAGCGAACTCGAGAAGAAGGCCCGCAAGGCTGCGATGGAAGTTGTCGAGCAAGCCCAGACCAACGTTCTCACAGGCAATGATCCACAAGCGGTCAAACGCCTGATCGGCAGCATTGAGCAAGCCTTGAGTGAAGCAGAAAAAAACGGCGATATGACGCCGGGCGACAAGGCGGCTCTGTTTGATTCCATGAGCGAGCAAGAGCTGCTGCGTATCATTCGGTCTTCGCTTGAGGAGAACCGTGTTGATCTCTACCTTCAGCCAATTGTTACCTTGCCGCAGCGTCAGATCTGTTTCTATGAGGCCCTGTCCAGACTGCGCAGCGAAAATGGTGAACTCATTCTGCCCGCTCAATATTTGCGCGTCGCCGAGCCTGCAGGCCTGATGTCGATTATTGACAACCTGCTTCTTTTCCGCTGCGTGCAAGTGGTGCGACGCCTCGCTGAACACAAGACGGATATTGCCATCATGTGCAACATCTCTCTGAATTCTCTGCAGGACAGGAACTTCTTCCCCTATTTCCTCGACTTCATGTCTTTCAACGCGGACCTTGCCGATACGCTGGTCTTTGAGTTTGCCAGGGAGACCATCGACAAATGCGGTCCTGACGAGAGCAAGAACCTGTCCCGTCTGGCCGAGCTTGGTTTCAAGTTTTCACTTGATCGTATTGGCGATCTTGATCTGGATTTGCCGGATCTGCGTCAACGCAACTTCCGTTATATCAAGGTCGCCAGCGGCCTCTTCCTGCATGGCAATGCAGAACCGGGGAGTTCTTTTGTTCATCCTTCAGATCTGCACGAACTGCTCGGGCGGTTCGGAATTGATTTGATCATCGAGCGTCTCGAGCAAGAATCCCAGGTCGTGGAGGTTCTCGAATATGAAGTAAAATTCGGCCAGGGATATCTGTTCGGTGAGCCCAGACCGCTTGAAGAAGTTGAAGCGGCAATCGGCGCGCAAGGGTCCAGAGACTATGACCGTGGTCCGATGTGGAAACCAATTGCCTATCATGCTCCGGACGAGGATCAGGCGTCCGGTTTCTAGTCTTCGCCGCAGATTCCGGCGCGACTTCAGAAAATTTCCCGAAACCTCTGACATACTGTTATAACCCGCGCCGTTCGTATTTTCAGGCAAGAGCGGGGCGGAAACAGATATGGCAGGATCGCAAAACACTGTGGAAATTGTGTCGGGGCTCGGAATTCTGAGGCAGCGCTACGATGCGCTTCTGTGCGATATCTGGGGCGTGGTGCATAACGGCCAGACCCCCTTCCACGAGGCGATAGCAGCCCTGCAAACCTGGCGAGCAAGCGGCGGTCTGGTTGTTTTGATCACGAATGCACCACGTCCGTCAAAGCTGCTTCTTCCACAATTTGACGAGATCGGTGTGCCGCTCGATATTTATGATCATTTGGCAAGTTCCGGCGATGTGACGCGGGTTGAGCTTGAACGCTTCCGCGGTCGACCGGTCTTTCATCTCGGCCCGGAGCGTGATCAGTCGCTGCTCGATGGCATGGAGCTCAAAAAGACATCCCTTGAGGACGCCGAGTTCATATTGTGCAGCGGACTTTTCGACGATGAGACCGAAACCCCGGATGACTACGAAGCTCTGTTGGCGCAGGCCCTTGAGCGTCAACTGGAAATGATTTGCGCCAACCCTGATATCGTTGTTCAGCGCGGCGACAGGTTGATTTATTGCGGCGGCGCCCTTGCTGAAGCCTACGAGAAGAAGGGTGGCAGGGCGACCTATGCCGGCAAACCCCATGCGCCCATCTATGATCATTGCCTTGATCTTATCGCGGGTAAGAGCGGCGATGCATCAGGGCATATAAAACGGGAGCGAATTCTTGTTGTCGGAGACGGTCCGAAGACGGATATCAAGGGGGCGATAGACCAGGGCTTTGACAGCCTTTTTATCGGCGGCGGCATTCATTCGCAAGATTGTTTCAACCCTGATGGTGGGCTGGACCAGTCCGGAATGGGTGAAGTATTTGGCTCTGAGGGAAGCTGGCCAACCTATGCAATGCCCTGGTTGGTGGGTTGATCTTTTGGCTGGCTGATTGGCTGATGGGTCAATCGAAAAGAGAATCGATATCATCCTGATTGATCATTTCATCAACCTCATCCTGCGTGATAGCCTGAGATCCACTTTGAGGGCCGTGAAGCAGGTTCTCGCGGCGACGCGCTTCCTCTTCGGTTTCTTCAGCAGGACCAACGGTTTTATCATGTGCACTTCCCAGGACTGAGGCAACTACAGAAATTTGCTCTGATGTGGTTGTGATCGTGTCAGCAACCTTGCCTGCCCGCTGCCCGGTAATATCCTGAAACGCACAGGCCTCAAAGATTTGCATCAGACTGTCATTGACTGTTTCGGAGTAATTACTCTCTTCCGGGTCAAGTCCCATCATGGTCTCGGCGAGCTCCATAATAGTGTTGGTCGCCTCTTCGGTGTGAGCAACGATGGCTTCCAGCTCTTCTCTTGCAAGTGGCAGATCTTCGTCCCGCAGACTTGCCGGGCGAACGTTTTTCAAACGCTCACGCGCGCCGCGAACATAGGCCGCCATCATAACGGCACTCGAAAAGATCGGAGTGTCTTCGGTTGCGAACAGATCCCTGAGGCACAGCGCCATGATCTCGGTCACACCCAAGACATCATTGAGCTGCAAATCCTCCGGGTCCTTTTCACAAAAGAGTGTGATGGCCTTGTGGAGATCCGCAGGCATTTCCGCCGGGAGTGCCATAGTCAGGTTCCTAGAAGTCGCCGAGGACAGTAACCAGTTTGCCCTTCAATGTCGCTGCATTGAAAGGTTTGACGATGTAGTTGTTCACACCGGCCTTTTTGGCGGCGATCACATTTTCTGTTTTGGACTCGGCAGTGACCATGATGAACGGCGTTGCCTTCAGCTTTTCATCGGACCGCACTTCCTTGAGCAGTTCGAAACCGGTCATGGGCTCCATGTTCCAATCGGAGATGACAAGGCCGTATTTTCTGGCACGCATCATTTCCAATGCGGCTGAACCATCAGCGGCATCGTCAACATTGTTGAAACCGAGTTGTTTCAGGAGATTGCGAATAATGCGGATCATGGTTTTATAGTCATCGACTACGAGGACTTGCATTGATGTATCAACGGACATTTCAATCACTCTCTGACAGTTTGTTACACTATTCAAGGAGGCAAGGTTTTGGTGCACTTTGTCGGAAAATGTTCGCTAACCCCACCCTCAGTCCAGACAGATTATCCTCGGATCATTTTATATTCGGTTAACAGACGGGCGTAATGTCCTGCACACGCATCGCGGGGATTGCGGCGACAGCGGCTTTGTGCAAAGACACAGGTATCAAACGCCGCACCTCAAATGTTAGCGTCGAAACATAATAACAAAAAATTAAGGAGACATGTCATGAGCGCTGAAGGCTACTTTATCGAGGATCTGTCCGTTGGCCAAAGTGATGAATTCACCAAAACTGTGACGGAAAAGGAAATCGAGCTCTTTGCCGAGGTGAGTGGAGATAATAACCCGGTACACCTTGATGCTGAATATGCCGCTGGTACAATGTTCAAGGAGCGTATCGCCCACGGCATGCTGTCAGCCGGATTTATCTCCGCTGTCATCGGGACGAGGCTTCCCGGGCCTGGCGCCATTTATATGTCTCAGCAGATGCGTTTCAAGGCGCCGGTGAAAATTGGTGATGTGGTGACCGCCAGGTGCACGATCACTGACATCAATGAAGCCCGCCGCCGCGTCACGCTGGAGACAGTCTGCCTGGTTGATGGCAAGGCGGTTATCGAGGGTGAAGCGCTTGTTATGGTGCCATCAAAGAGTGGCTGAGAAAAAATCTATGAATTTGAACCTTGCCTGCGAAGTGGCCCGGGAGATTTCTAACAACTTGTTAATAAAACTGTTTAGCGAAAAGCAACAATTTGTTGCTAGAACCAGGGGGTTGTCGCTGTTGACGCGGTTTGTGCGAGTCCCGTTGGCGCCAAAGAAAAACTTCGGGAACAAGACCAACAATGAAAATTATTCGTCAATATACTGACGTTACTCCGGGTGACCGTGGTGCAGTCGTCGCGCTGGGGAACTTCGACGGTGTTCATTTAGGACATCGCGCGGTTATCCGGCAGGCGAAGAAACAGGCCGACACCCTGGGTGTGCTGCTTGGGGTCATTGTCTTTGAGCCCCATCCGCGCGAATTTTTCCGCCGGGCCGACAAACCTTTTCGCTTGACCTCCCTGTCACAAAAGGCGCGGCTTCTCGAAAAGGAAGGCGTGGATATTCTTTATGTCCTGACTTTTGACGAGGAACTGGCAAGCAAGCCCGCACAGGACTTCATTGCAGATATCTTGATTGCCGCGCTCGGCGTCGTTCATGTCGTGACCGGGTATGACTTTCGGTTTGGCAAGGGCAGGGGCGGGGATGTCTCGGTCATTGGTTATATGGGACACGAAGAAGGCTACGGCGTCACCGTGGTCGATCCAGTTGCCTTGCAAGCTTCTGCAGTGCCCGACAATGACGATGAGATTTTTTCTTCAACCCGCGTGCGCAACTGCCTGCGTTCAGGGCGCCCGGCAGACGCGGCGCGCCTGCTCGGTCATTACTGGACTATAGAAGGTGTCGTCCAGAAGGGCGATCAGCGGGGCCGGACCATCGGATTTCCAACCGCCAACCTGTCGATGAACTGGCTGGTTGAGCCCGCGCTGGGGGTCTATGCGGTCAAGGTTGAAGTTCTGGAAGGGCCGGATGCGGGCGTTTATGACGGTGTCGCTAATATTGGTCGCCGCCCGACCTTCGACAAGGAAGACATCCTGCTTGAAGCCCATTTGTTCGGCTTCTCCTCCGACCTCTATGGTCTTCCCATTGCAGTGTCTGTGATTGATTTTATCCGTCCGGAACAAAAATTCGACGGCCTTGAAGCCCTGAAAAGCCAAATCCTCATCGACAGCCGATCTGCCAGAGACATTTTGGCAGGTATCAAGCAGTCCGCTTGAGTTCCGGGAAATGACAATGCCCGGTCCTGACAGCAAAAGACTCTTCTCTGGACGCCCTGACGGCGCTCTGATACCAGTACCGGCTATGAATTACCGTTGCGCCATACCATGTCCTGAAGAAATTGACGGATGGGCCCGAATTATGGGCCCGGCCGACGCCTGATGTTATGTGCGCCGGTCCGGGAAGCTTTCCGCGCCACATCTCCCGATTACCCCTATCTCCCGACCAGGAAGAGTTTTAGGACTGAAACATGTCACAGACAGATGATTCAAAGGCTGCCCCCAAAAAGGATGGCGCCGTCGATTACAAAAATACGCTGGCCCTGCCAAAAACCGATTTCCCCATGCGGGCCGGACTTCCGAAGAAAGAGCCCGAGTGGCTTGATCGCTGGAAGGAACTGGACATTTATGGCCGCTTGCGGGCCAAAGCGAAAGTAGAGGACCGCGAGACTTTCAGCTATCACGAAGGTCCGCCTTATGCCAACGGCGAGGCTCACATGGGCCATGCGCTCAACCGCATCCTCAAGGACATTGTTGTCCGCTCCCAGCAGATGATGGGCAAGGACGTGCCGTTTGTACCGGGCTGGGATTGCCACGGTCTGCCGATTGAATGGAAAATCGAGGAAAAATACCGCAAGGCTGGCAAGAACAAGGACGAGGTCCCAATCGCTGACTTCCTGCAGGAATGCCGCGATTTTGCCAATCACTGGATTGATGTTCAAAAGCAGATGTACCTGCGCCTCGGAAACATCGGTGAATGGGACAATCCCTACAAGACGATGGATTTCTCATCAGAAGCCACCATCGTGCGTGAATTCCATAAATTTGTCGAAAAGGACCTTGTCGTCCAGGGCTCCAAGCCGGTCATGTGGTCAGCCGTCGAGCGCACTGCATTGGCTGAAGCGGAAGTTGAATATCACGACAAAATTTCCTCAACTATCTGGGTTGGTTTCCCTGTCGTCGATGGTCCTGATGCCTTGAAGGGCACGCAGGTCCTGATTTATACGACGACCCCCTGGACCATCCCGGCAAATCGCGGCATTGCTTATAACGACGGCATTGCCTATGGCATCTACGAAATCAAGTCCGTTGGCGATGAAGCCCTGGCTGAAGTCGGCAAGCGCTATGTGTTGGCTGACGCCCTCGCGCCGCAAGTGGCAGAAGCCGCAAAAATTGTCGAATGGACCCGCGTCGGTGATGCCCCGTCGATGTCCGGTGTCAAATGTTCGCACCCGTTCCGGGGACAGGGCTATGATTTTGACGTCCCGCTTATCCCCGGTGACCACGTCACGCAGGACGAAGGCACCGGCTTTGTTCATACCGCGCCAAGTCACGGCGCCGATGACTATATTGTTGGCCAGAAGTTTGGCCTCGAAGTACCACATATGGTGGATGAAAACGGTGTCTATTATGACCACGTGCCGCTCTTCGGTGGCAAGACCGTCATTCATGCCGATGGCAAGAAGGCGGGCAAGTTCGGTGATGCCAATTCATCCGTCATCGAAGTGATGAAGGGTGTAGGCGCCCTTGTTGGTCTTGGCCATCTTGAACATTCCTATCCTCATTCCTGGCGTTCCAAAGCACCGCTCATCTTCCGCAATACGGTGCAATGGTTCATTGCTCTGGATAAGCCAATTGAGGTGTATGACGGCAAGACCTTGCGTCAGCTCGCGCTCTCGGAAATCGACCGGGTCGAATGGTTCCCCGCTAAAGGCCAGGCGCGCATCCGTGCCATGGTCGAAAATCGCCCGGACTGGGTTGTCTCACGCCAGCGTTCCTGGGGTGTACCGCTCGCAGTTTTTGTCAATAAGTCTACCGGCGAAATTCTCAAAGACCCGGCGGTCATCAAACGTATTTCCGATGCGATTGAGCAAGATGGCACCGTGGCCTGGTTTACATCCGACTCAGAGCGTTTCCTCGGCAACGAATACGCCGCCGAGGATTATGACCGCGTTGATGATATTCTCGATGTCTGGTTTGATTCAGCCTCGACCCACGCCTTCGTGCTGGAGGGCCGTGAAAATCTGAAATGGCCAGCCAATCTTTACCTTGAAGGCTCCGACCAGCATCGCGGCTGGTTCCAGTCGTCTCTCCTGCAGTCCTGCGGCACACGGGGCCGCGCGCCCTATGACCAGGTCCTGACCCATGGCTTTATCCTTGATGACAAGGGCTTCAAAATGGCCAAGTCCGGCGGCAATGCGATGTCGCCGCAGAAGTTGACAGATCAGTTTGGCGCCGAAATCATTCGGCTCTGGGCGGCCTCGTCAGACTACCGTGATGACCTGACTATTGGTGACGAGGTCGTTAAGGGCGTGACCGATGCCTATCGCAAGATGCGTAACACCATGCGGTTCATGCTGGGTAATCTTGATGGCTTTAGCGAAGACGAGCGCATTGATATATCAGAAATGCCAGAGCTTGAGCGTTTGATGCTGAGCCGACTGCAAGAGCTCGATGTCCTGGTGCGCCAGGCATACACAGAATATGATTTCCCTCGGGTCTTCCATACGCTGTTCAATTTCGCAACCACCGAACTCTCCGCCTTTTATTTCGACATTCGAAAGGATGCTCTTTATTGTGATCGGGCGGACAGTGTTGTGCGCCGGTCATGTCGCTCCGTTATGGATGAGGCCTTCCGCAGGCTGACCACATGGCTTGCTCCCATGATGTGTTTCACAATGGAAGAGGTTTGGCTGTCGCGCTTCCCGGGGGATGAGAATTCCATTCACCTTCAGGATTTCCCTGAAACGCCAGCGGCGTGGTCAGACCCGGAACTCGCAGCAAAATGGGATGGTGTGAAGACCCTGCGCCGTGTCGTAACCGGAGCTCTTGAAGTCGAGCGCCGCGAAAAGCGGATCGGGTCCTCGCTTGAGGCCGCGCCGGAAGTTTTTGTGTCAGATCCCGGCCTTCTGGCCGCCATGTCCGGCATCGACCTTGCCGAGATCGCCATCACCTCCCAGGCTGTCCTCACCGAAGGAGAAGGCCCCTCCGACGCGTTCCGTCTCGAAGATGTGCCCGGTGTTGCGGTTGTTTCAAAACGGGCTGAGGGCGGCAAATGTGAGCGGTCCTGGAAGATCCTGCCTGATGTGGGGTCCAATCCGAAATACCCGACACTCTCGGCACGAGACGCCGACGCTGTGGCCTGGCTGGCAGAAAACGGAGCGATTTGAGTGAAGCGTGACCTGACATTACCGCAGTGGGGCGCGCTGGTCGCCATGGCCGTCTTTGTTCTCGACCGGTTGTCGAAATGGTGGATCCTCAATATTGTCGATCTGCCTGCGCGGCGCTCCGTCGAGATATTGCCGTTCTTTGATCTGTCCATGGTCTGGAATGAAGGCGTCAGCTTCGGCATGTTTCAGGCCGGCACTGTGGCAGGGCGTACCGTTCTTGTCATTTTCTCGCTTTTGGTGGTGGGTTTCCTCGTTAAATGGTTGCTGGAGGCAGAAAGGTGGCTTCAGGCTGTTTTCCTCGGCATGATCATTGGCGGCGCCCTGGGCAATGCTCTTGATCGCGTAATCTACGGCGCTGTGGTGGATTTTCTTGATTTCTCGGGCCTCGCCTTCAAATGGGTCTTCAATGTGGCTGATTCCGCGATTTCAACAGGCGTTGCACTCTTGGTCTTCGATGCGTTCTTTGCTAAAGAAGATCCTGAAAAAGACACTCAATCCGAGTGAGTCGCCAAAACAGGGCGAAAAAGACAAAGGGTAGTACATGTTTGTAGTCGACAAGTCGGAGTGCTCCAGCCTCAATAGGAAGATCCGTGCTGTGCCACTCGCGGCGGTTGTTGTGGCTCTGGCGTTGGGCACAGCTGGCTGTGCCGGCGTTTCAAAGGCCTTGGGAAGCGGCAAGAGTTCGCCCGACGAATTTGCGGTTGTGACCAAGGCACCCCTTGTGATCCCGCCGGATTTCTCGCTGCGTCCTCCACGGCCAGGCGCAAGACGCCCGCAAGAGCGCGACGCCGCACAGGAGGCCGCCAATGCCGTCTTTGGCGGTAGTGGCCCAGTCACCGCAGCGCAAACCGATGGTGAGCGTATGCTCCTCGAAAGCGCCGGGGCCCAGGACGCTGATAACTCCATACGCGATCTGGTCGATTCCGAGTTCTATACGATCCAGCGTACCAACACCGGTTTTGCCAACAAAATTCTCTTCTGGCAGGGTGAGACCGTTGATCCGGCGACGCTCGGAGATGCAGAGGCAATGCCTCCAGTCAACAACGAGGATCTCGGTCAACCGGCCTCTGATGACGATCCGACAACGGACTAGAGTGCAGATCCTGTCGCGGTGGGGGCTGTGACCGGTAAATCATGGAAACTATTGTTAAGAGAGGGCATATGTTGAAATTTGCCATCGCTGCCTTGTCTGTCGCTATTCTTGTGGGCGGACAGGCCTCCGGCGCCGTTGCTGACGAGTTTGATTACGCCCGAAGCATCAGGCCCGAAACCTTTACCCTTGATAATGGTCTTCAGGTCCTGGTGATTTCAGATCACCGGGTCCCGGTCGCAACGCACATGTTGTGGTACCGTGTCGGGGCTGCCGATGAGGTCGCAGGTAAATCCGGCCTCGCTCATTTCTTTGAACATCTGCTCTTCAAGGGCACAAAAGCTGTCCCGGACGCAGCCTACAGTAAAATCATCGCTCGCAACGGCGGTCAGGACAACGCCTTCACCTCATGGGACTTTACCGCCTATTTCGCCCGCGTGGCTGTTGACCGCCTGCCGTTGATCATGGAGCTGGAGGCCGACCGCATGACGGGCCTCGTTTTGACCGAGGAGGTGTTCTTGCCGGAGCGTGATGTCATCCTCGAAGAACGTTCGCTCCTGGTCGACAATAATCCGTCCAGTCTTTTCCGTGAGCAGATGGGCGCCGCGCTCTATCAGAACCATCGCTATGGCGTACCGGTCATTGGTTGGGCCCACGAAGTTGGCGCGCTGACACAACAAGATGCGCTGGCTTTCTATACGCGCTATTACGCTCCCAACAATGCATTCCTCATCGTCTCGGGCGACGTCACAGTGGATGAAATCCGCCCGCTGGCGGAAAAATACTATGGCAAGCTCAAACCGCAGGATTTGCCCGAAAGGGTCCGCGCGGTTGAACCCGAGCAACATGCTGCGCGCCAGCTCACAATGCGCGACGCCCGCGTGCGCCAGCCGTCGTGGGAGCGCTGGTATCTCGCGCCGACCGAGAACACGGGAGCGCCTGGAGAATCAGAAGCGCTTGAAGTTCTGTCATCCATCATGGGCGAAGGCCCGCGCAGCCGTCTTTACAAGCGTCTGGTTATCGAGGAAGGCAAGGCCGTAATCGCCAGCACAGGCTACTATTCGACGGCGGTCAACGACATGGATTTCTCTTTTTCGGCAATGCCCCGCCCCGGCGAGAGCCTTGATGATATCGAGGCTTTGATGGATGACGAGATTGCAAAACTGATTGCAAATGGCGTAACCAAAGAAGAAGTCGAGGGCGCCGTGACCGCACTGCTCAATGATGCAATCTTCGCGCTCGACAGCCCAATGACCCTCAACTACATCTTCGGTCAGACTTTGGCGACAGGTGGAACCATTGAGCGGGTATTGCAATGGCCTGAAAATATGCGCGGTGTTACCGTCGAGAGCGTCAACGCTGTTGCAAGAAAATATCTGAAGCCAAATCGATCTGTTACCGGACGGTTGTTACCGGAAGAAGGGGAGTAGGCTCATGAATATATTCTTGAAAGCCCTTTTCAAGTCACTGACCTGCATTGCCGTTCCGGTGCTCATTCTGGTCGCTTGCGAAGAATCCGGTTCAGAACCGAACGCCGGGGCGGGTGCCGGGACTATCGATCCTTCTGCCCGAGGCGAGGCGCAATCCCTCACCGGCACAATCGATGTTAAAAAGATTGTCAGCCGCGGCGGGATCGAGGTCTGGCTTGTGGAAGAGCATTCCATTCCTCTGGTCGCTATCAATTTCGGTTTTCAGGGTGGTGCCTGGCTTGATCCTGCCGGTCAGGAAGGGCTGGCCAATATGCTGGCTGCCCTGCTGGATGAAGGGGCTGGAGACTATGACAGTCAGGCGTTTCAGTCCGCGCTTGATGAAAATTCCATATCGCTTTCCTACAGCGCGGGTCGTGACGCCCTGACCGGGAGCCTGTTCACACTCAGCAAGACGAAGGATCTCGCCTTTGAGCTCCTGCGCCTGTCGTTGGCCGAGCCACGCTTTGACGACGAGCCGGTCGAGCGGATCCGTGCGCAAATCGCAGTCATGCAGAAGCGCGC
The DNA here is from genome assembly GCA_030614785.1 of Alphaproteobacteria bacterium. Lineage (GTDB taxonomy): Bacteria > Pseudomonadota > Alphaproteobacteria > M2410 > M2410 > JAUWTJ01. The sequence goes on from JAUWTJ010000048.1 coordinate 23,195, forward strand.
CGCCTCCTCGCCAAACCAGATTGCCGCCGACCGTCTTGCAGCCGAGATTTTTGGTGAGCAGCGCTACGCGCGCCGTGTCATGGGGACAGAAGACACTCTGGCAGGTCTTTCTGTCGCCGGCCTTCAGGCTTTCCGTGAAGATGGCCTGACCAAAGATCGCCTCAAGATTTCGGTTGTGGGCGATGTAACGCCGGAGGAACTCGGCGTGCTTCTCGACACCATTTTTGGTGATTTACCTCCCATCGGAAAACCCAGGGATCTCGCCCCGGTCGCTGTTTCCGAGGCGGGAAAAATGATCATCGAGCCTTTCGATAATCCGCAGAGTACAGTTCAGTTTTCCGGCGCCGGGTTCATGCAGGATGATCCGGATTTCTTTGCCGCTTTTGTTGCCAATCATATTCTCGGTGGCGGCGGTTTTACCTCACGGCTGATGAATGAAATCCGGGAAAAACGCGGGCTCACCTACGACGTCTATTCCTATTTCCAGCCGCTGGAACGCGCCGGGATCTTCACAGGCGGCGTGGCCTCCGATAACGCCAAGGTGGCCGAGGCCATTGCCCTTACCAAAGCCGAAATTGACCGATTGCGCGAGGACGGTGTGACCGAGGCAGAGCTGACGGACGCAAAAACCTATTTGACGGGGGCCTTTGCCTTGCGTTTTGATTCCAACGCCAAGATCGCAAGGCAGCTGCTGGGCTATCAGCTTGGCGGCTTCCCGATTGACTACATCAATATCCGCAATAACAAGATAAACGCGGTGACGATGGACGACATCAATCGGGCCCTGAAGCGCTTTCCCGCCGCATCGGAACTCACCTTTGTCGTCGTCGGACAGCCGGAGGGGCTGGAATAGGCGCCCGGCTTCGTCTCCGCTTGGGCCTCACTGCGGAATTTGCTAGTCTTGAGGCTGGTTCCATGACGATTCTCGCATGGTGATATTCGAAGGATGGCGCAATGCCTTACACCCAGGACATTTCTGGATGTCTTGAAGACGAGACTGGCTTTGGCCTCAAGGCTGATGAGCTGACGGCGCTGCTTGGTGCGTCCGGGGCGGCTTTGGACAATCTTCGCGAAATGTACAAGACCCGCACGCTGCCGCTCCTGCGGCTGCCGGAGGAGCGCGGCGACCTCGAGCCCATGCGGGACCTGTGCGATCATCTCGTAAAAGACGCTTCGGACCTCGTTATCTGCGGTGTTGGCGGGTCGAGCCTTGGCGCGCAGGCGCTTGGCCAGCTTGGCGGCTACGGCATCCCGGCAAACGAGCGTGCTGCAAACAGCCCGCGCATTCATTTCTTCGACAATCTGGACCCGCTCACCTTTGCCGCCGCGCTTGATAATCTTGATCTCAGGCGGACCCGTTTCCTGCTTGTTTCCAAATCCGGCTCGACGGCCGAGACCATGATGCAGGCCCTCAGTGCCATCGATCGCCTGAAGGCAGCCGGGGTCAACAAAGATCTGAGACACCATTTCGCCGTCATCACAATTCCCGGTGACAATCCGCTGCGCCGCATCGCAGAAGCTGAAGGCTTCCCGGTGCTTGATCACGATCCGATGGTTGGCGGGCGGTTTTCAGTACTCTCGAATGTCGGAATGCTGCCAGCCATGCTGTTCGGTCTCGATCCTGTGAAGGTGAGAGAGGGCGCGGCAAGCGTCTTGCAGCCGGTGCTTGAAGGTGCCGCTGCCCGCGACGTCGCGCCCGCTGTAGGGGCTGCCATCGCCGTCGGGCTCAACCGCCACCGTGGCACCGGCACGAATGTGCTGATGGCCTATTCCGACAAGCTGAAACTCTTCAGTGCCTGGTATGCGCAGCTCTGGGCCGAAAGCCTGGGCAAGGACGGCAAGGGCACGGTTCCCTTCGGCGCCCTTGGCCCTGTTGATCAGCACAGCCAGCTGCAGCTTTACCTTGGCGGCCCCAATGACAAGTTCCACACCATCGTCATGACCGCGTGCGCCGGCAAGGGACCGCTGATGTCTCCGGCCGCCCATGCTGGCGATGAGCGTCTTGCCTACCTGTCCGGTAAAACTGTTGGTGATCTGGTTGATGCGCAGCAGCGCGCGACTGCCGACACGCTGGTGCGCAATCAACGACCGACCAGAATCATGAAACTTGATGAAGTGAACGAAGAAAGCGTTGGCGCGCTCCTTATGCATTTCATGCTGGAGACCATTATCGCAGGGCACCTGATGGGCGTTGAACCCTTCGAACAGCCCGCCGTCGAAGAGGGTAAGGTGCTGGCCCGCCAATATCTGGGTGAAGGGTAATGTCTTGAGCACGGCACCCGTCATACGCCGCCTGTCCGAAGGCACTGTCAACCGCATCGCCGCTGGCGAAGTGGTCGAACGGCCTGCCAGTGTCGTCAAGGAACTGGTCGAGAATGCCGTCGATGCAGGCGCAACAGATGTCGTTGTTTTTATTCAGGATGGCGGCAAGACGCTGATCACGGTCACTGACAACGGCTGCGGCATGTCTGGCGAGGATCTTCTGCTCGCAGTCGAGCGTCACGCGACCTCAAAGCTCAAGGTCAAGCAAGACGGCGAGGATGATCTTTTCGATATCGCCAATTTCGGGTTTCGCGGCGAGGCGCTGCCATCCATAGGTTCGGTTTCCCGCATGACCATCGCCAGTCGCAAGCACGGTGAGGATCCCTGGGGGCTCTCCGTTCTAGGCGGTGAGAAATCAAGGCTCGAGCCGGTCGCCGCATCAAAAGGCACGCGCATTGAAATCCGCGATCTGTTCTATGCCACCCCGGCCCGGCTCAAATTTCTAAAAAGCGACCGCGCCGAGACCACGGCCGTTGTTGACGTCGTGCGCCGTATCGCCATGGCCCATCCGGAAGTCGGTTTTTCGCTCCGCTCAGGCACAAGGCAGATATTGAACCTCGAAGCCGAGGCGGGTGATTTCTTTGACACGCGTCTGCGCCGTCTTGCGGCCATCATGGGCCGCGAGTTTGGCGAAAATGCTTTTAAGATTGATGCGATCCGCGAAGACATAAAGCTCTCCGGCTTTGCCGGACTTCCCACGTTCAATCGTGGCAACGCCCAGATGCAATTTTTGTTTGTCAACGGACGGCCGGTTCGCGACAAGCTGCTGGTTGGTGCGGTGCGCGGTGCCTATATGGATTTCCTTGCCCGTGATCGCCATCCCGTTCTTGCGTTGTTTGTTGATCTCGACCCGTCACAGGTTGACGTCAATGTCCATCCCGCCAAGGCCGAGGTCCGCTTCCGCGACGCTGGTCTGATACGCGGCCTCATTGTTAGCGCGCTCAAACACGGGCTGGCGGCAAGCGGACACCGGGCCTCGAGCACGGTGGCAGATGCCGCCCTTGGGGCGATCCAGAGCGGCGACAATCGCACCCCTTATCAGCAGGATTATAGCAGATCGCCTGGAGCGTTGCGCCGCCCGGGCGGGTTTTCTGAAGATGAGCAGCTGCTTTATTCAGCCGGAGCCGAGGGCCGCGGTCCCGCTCAGGGTATCATGTCGGGGCTTGAAGATTTGAGCGGGCGAACCGGGAGCCCCTCGATATCTGCGGTCGATATGGCCTTGTCGCGGTTTCCGCTCGGCGCGGCGCGGGGCCAGCTGCATGAGACCTATATTGTCTCACAGACTGAGGACGGCATTGTCATTGTCGATCAGCACGCCGCCCATGAGCGTCTGGTTTACGAAGCTATGAAACGTGCGCTCGCCGAAGGCGGGGTCAAACGTCAGGTGCTTCTCATTCCCGAAGTGATCGAGCTTGATGAGGCGCTGGCTCAAAGGCTGCTCACGCGAGCCGGGGAGTTCGAAGAGCTGGGTCTGCTTGTTGAAGCGTTTGGCGAAGGCGCTGTCGTTGTTCGCGAAGTCCCGGCGCTGCTCGGTGACAGCGACATCAAGGGACTGGTGCGCGATCTTGCCGATGACATTGCAGAGTTTGGCGAGGCACATTCCCTGAAAGAAAAACTGGATGAGGTCTGCTCCACCATGGCCTGCCACGGCTCCGTCCGCGCCGGCCGCCGCCTTACCAGCGACGAAATGAACGCCCTCTTGCGTGAAATGGAAGTAACCCCGCATTCAGGCCAGTGCAACCACGGCCGCCCGACCTATGTCGAGCTGAAGCTGTCAGATATCGAGCGATTGTTCGGTAGAAGGTAGATACGCGACTTCTTTCAAATCCAAAGGGACCTATATACTTAGCTAGCCACTCCCAGAACCTATAGTCATTCGACCCAAATCCCCTCGCGAATCACACTCGAATCATGTATGCATCACTACATTCAATTTTGAGGTGTAGTTATGTTGACTGTTAAATGGGCCGGGCCACATTTCTTTGGATCAATGGACGCAATGGAGCTGAAATCCATCGGCGAAACGCGAGGCGTGTATATAATCTGGTACAAGCCCCCTAACCCAAACTTAGCCGTAATAGTCAGACTAGGCCAAGGCGACATCGCGGCGAGAATAGCTGACCATCAGAGAGATGAGGAGATTACTGCATACTCTTCAAAAGGAATGCTCCGGGTTATCTATGCGCCCCTCCCAAACAATGCAATGGATGGCGCTGAGAGCTATCTTGCCGACAAGCTTAATCCGCTGGTAGGAGAACGCTTTCCTGATGTTTATCCAACTGAGATAAATCTTCCGTGGGACATTCTAAATACGTAAAGTTCGGGTCGAAGACCTCAGCCACAATCTTCATATCATCAATTACAAGGTTCAAAACCTCTCGCAGTTTGCTGTAGTGGACCAAGAGTTGCTGAGGGGGGAAGTCAGGCCAAGAAGGGACCAGTAGTTGTGACCATGATGGATAATCCGTGGGTTATTCTTCTCAGTCCAGAAGAATATGAACGGCTCAAGATGCTGGATGATCAGTAGTCGATCAGGTTTTCATTTCCATCCCATATTTGGATGGCAAACCTGTCTTCTATTATACTCACCCTAATGCCGAGCCGTGAAACTTCTTCAAGATAGTTATGCAAGGCGGGATCTGAATACTCATTACCTGTTAAAAGGGTCGCGGTCTGGTTGCTAACTTCTCCAGCGTCTTGAATGATTGCTTTGTTGATCTTTCGAAGAAGCTCAAGATCATCAATAACTTTGGGATTTGAGAACCGTTGACTGGCAGCAATACCGTTGTAATCAGTAAGCCACTCTTCCATGCTGTAGTCTCCTTTGAGCACCACAACAACGTGTTCCATATTCTTCAGGAGATCGTCGTTTTCTGACAACATAAGCAAATTCCCGGCCATATAAATATCCCTATATCGTACAAGGAGGATAGATCGTGACCCAACAATTGCCAAGAAAAACAATGGAAGATATATCAGCGAGAAAAGCCGTATTGAATATTTACAAAAGACTGAAGATTCGTCGCTGGTTGGCCAAAGAGGCGGAAAAAGTGAATCTTCCGTGGTTGACTTATGCGGAAGAAGCAGAAATCAAATTACATATCACAAACAAAGCATTCGAACTCTATGACTCATGCATGAGGAAATCTTTTCCTATTGACGAAACGAGTTTCATTATTCGTGATGTTGAATGCGCTATCTCGAAGAGAAGAACTTAAACGGAAGTGTCAGTACCTTCCATATGAGTTTAAGGACAAAGACTGGAAACGTCCACACTATCCCAATGAGAATCCACTTAAAGGCCCTTATTGTAAATTCATGCAATCTTGGAACAAGGTAGATCAGTCCCAGCACTGCGTATATCAGCAATATGAAGAACGCGACTTCCGCCAAGAATATAAGAACAATCGCAGTCCAGACGAAAACCATAATCATGAGTTACTTTCACTTCTGCCTTAGTAACGATAATCGGATTGGATAATGACCACTAAAGTCCGTAAAAGAACACATAAATAGCTGCGGTTATAAATGCCGGGATGGCTGCTAACGCCGCAATGACGATGCCTGTATCGCTCACAATGATAATTGTGAGAAATTCGAAAATACTTTCCAAAACTTCCAACACATTTACTCCATTCTCGACCGGCTACCGACTTGACAATACTACATTAAATTGCACCGTTGGTTAACCCTTATTAATCATTTTGGATGCGAGGAGCGCCTAAGTGTGGCTAGTCAAGTATATAGGTCCCAATCCAAAGAGTATTGTCATCCTCGAGCCGCCGTCAGGTGGAATCGGGGATCCATACCTGACGCCTGAGTGTCGGAGTGAGGTGATAGTTCTCAGGTATGGATCCCCGATCTCGCTGCGCTCGCCGAGGATGACAGAAATTGTTGTTAGGCCAAACTCAAAAACAACACCTTGGTATCCCCGTAGCGCCGCATGTCATCAAGCTTAAAGCCGCTGACATCAGGCGTTTCGTCCGCGCCGCATTCAAAGACGATCCGGGCATCGCCCGTCAGCCATCCGCCGTCTTGCGCTGATGCCAGCGCCGTCACGCCCAGACCCTTGCCGTAGGGCGGATCAAGAAAAACCAGATCAAACGGGCCCCCCTTGTCGCCGGGCATGGCACCAAGCTGCGTCGCATCGCGCCGAAAGATGCGTGTCGCCCCGGTCGCACCGAGGCTTTCGACGTTCTGCCGTATGGCGCCGCGGGCATCGGCGTCCGTCTCGACGAAGAGAACCGAGCGAGCACCTCGCGACAGGGCCTCGAGGCCAAGGGCGCCGCTGCCTGAAAAGAGATCAAGCACCCGCGCGCCTTCCAGTGGCATGTCTCCGTGTTCCAGAATATTAAACAGGGCTTCGCGCACCCGGTCCGTCGTCGGACGAACGCCGAGGCCTTCAGGGGCAACCAGTAAGCGCCCGCGATATGTCCCGCCAACAATACGCATCAGCTGCGGGTCTTCTTGACGGGTCTGGCATTCTTCTGCTTGCCTCCTCGCTTTTGATTGCGCCCGGCTGGTTTGCCGCCTTTTTTGTTGTCTGCCGCCCTCAGCTTCGGTTCAGGGGCTTTCAAGCCAAGCTCCTTGCTGAGCCGTGCGCCCAACTGTTCGGTCAGCGACCGGGTCTTGATCTCTTCAACTTCGCCGCTTTCAAGATTGCCAAGCTGGAAGGGCCCGTAGGAAATCCGGATCAGCCGGTTCACCTTGCAGCCGATGCTCTCCATCATGCGTTTGACTTCCCGGTTCTTGCCCTCTTTCAGGCCGACAAGAATCCAGGAATTATCTTTGGTCTGGGTCTGGATCGTCGCCTCGGAAGCCTCGTACTTCACACCATCGATTGTCACACCGCGCGTCAGTCGCGCAAGATCCTCCACTGTGACCTTGCCAAAGACACGAACCCGGTAGCGCCGCACCCATCCGGTTGCGGGAAGTTCCAGAAGCCGCGACAGCTGGCCGTCATTGGTGAGGAGGAGAAGACCTTCCGAATTGATATCCAGCCGACCGACTGAGACCACCCGCGGCAGATCTCCGGGCAGGGCGGCAAACACCGTGGGCCGTCCCTCAGGATCACTGTGGGTCGTCACCAACCCACGAGGCTTGTTGTAGCGCCACGCCCGGATCGGCTCGGGTTTGGCCAGCCGGTTGCCATCCACAAGGACGATGTCCTTCGGGCTCACATTAATCGCCGGGGAGGTCAGAACCTCGCCGTTCAGGGTCACGCGGCCCGCTTCAATCCAGCGTTCTGCCTCGCGCCGCGAGCATACGCCGCTTCTGGCCAGCACCTTGGCGATCCTGTCGCCTTCTCGAATTTCAGAATTTTCGTTTTCCATGGGGCTCTTCCTATCAGCTCCCTTTGACGCGGCAAAGCGTTAGGCGCATTGTGGCCCTCATGAAAGACAACAAATTTATGAATCTGGCGCTTGATGAGGCCAAAAAGGCGGCAGATCGCGAGGAAGTGCCGGTTGGCGCGGTTCTGGTCTCGGCGGACGGCGACGTTCTGGCGGCCGAGGGCAACCGTATCCTTGAGCTGAAAGACCCGACAGCCCATGCCGAGATCCTGGTGATCCGGAAGGC
>JAUWTJ010000058.1 GCA_030614785.1 Alphaproteobacteria bacterium
AGCGTGCCGTCTTCAAGCTCGCCCAGAATGCCGGTCATAAGCTTTGCGGTTGTCTCGCCAGCGCCTTGAACACGGACGACCCGGGCCGAGGCAAACATGGAAATTGCGGAGATTTCGTCGGCGAGGCTGGCAGGATCGTTCTTGAGCTCGGCTTCGCCAAGATCCACGAGGCCAAGATTGTCCTTCAGATTTCCCAGCTTATGCGCCGCGAGCCGGTTGGAACGTTCGCGCACGAGACCAGGATCGGAGCCGTAAATGAGACAGGCTCCGGCCTTCGGGTCGGGTTTGGCGATAAACCGTTCGACATCCTGGGGCTTGAGTTTCATTTGCGGACAGATCCCTAAAACTGGCGGAAATGAAGCGAAAGTTGCAGCTGGATGTCACGGGCGAGGTCCACGGCGGTGCGGGCCTCGGCATCCTTTTCGGCGGTCAGCGTGGCAAACTGGCTGGTCACAACGTTGTAGGCGGCGATGGATCTGGAGGTGGATTGAAACAGCACCTCCTGGTTTTCCTGGTCAATCAGCCGCCAGGTGCCAAGCAGTTGAAAGTTGAAACGTGTGGCACTGTCATCGGCCTCAAAGCCGACCCCGGTTCTGATCTCCTCAAGAGTGACTTCAAGCCGGTAGGCCGGACTGGCCGGAGCGCCAAGCGGGGAGAGTTCGTCGACCAGGCTTGAATAGACTAGTCGTTCGAGGCGGTCCGGCTTGACTTTAATGATGATTGCCGCGAGCTCCGCCTGAACTGCAGGGGCAGCTCCGTTCTGGCTGTAAAGCGGCTGAAAACCGCAGGCTGTGACCAGAAATGAAAGCGCAGCCATGGCCGCCACTGACTTGTGGTTCCAAAACCTACCGAGCAAAGACCTCACGACAACAAACCTCCTATTTTGAGCGGGTTGCCTGACCTGGTTGCCTGATATGGCTACCTGATTGGCTAAATAACAATGTTGACGATGCGATTTGGCACGACAATGACCTTGCGCACCGCTTTATCCCCGATCGCCTTGATGACAGTGTCAACGGCCCGCGCCAGAGTTTCAACCTGTTTTGCATCCAGGTCTTTTGCGACGCTGATTTCACCGCGTTTCTTGCCGTTGACCTGGATGGGCAAGGTCACTTCGTCGTCCCGGGTCAGGGCTTGCTCGGCTTGTGGCCAGGGCGTGTTTGTTACCATGGTGTCATGCCCGAGCTTTTCCCAGGCTTCCTCGGCAAAGTGCGGCATCATCGGCGCGACCATCTGAATGATGGTTTCCAGTGCTTCACGCAGGGCAAAACCACCTGATGAAGACCGGTTTTCTGCGGTTTTTGCCGCAAACCCGTTGATTGCATTGGCGAGCTCATAGATCCGGGCGACGGCGCGGTTGAAGCGCAGGGCGTCAATATCGTCGGTCACAGCGGCGATGGTTTTGTGGGTGGCACGGCGCAGGGCGGTCTCGGCCTCGGCAAAACCTGAGGGGATCGCCGTTCCACTTGCCGGCAGGGTGTTCAGGTTTTCATCAACCAGACGCCACAGCTTGTTGACGAATTTCCACGAGCCTTCGATGCCACTTTCGGTCCATTCGACGTCGCGCTCGGGCGGCGAGTCCGACAGCACAAACCAGCGCGCGGTATCGGCGCCGTAGTGCTCGATGATCTCTTCAGGGTCGACAGTATTCTTTAGCGACTTTGACATCTTGACGCTCGGACCAACGGCAACTTTTTCGCTCGTTCCAGACAAGTAGGCGTCTTCGCCCTGGCGCGTGATTTCTTCCGGTGAGCGCCATGTTCCGTCTGCGGAGCGATAGGTCTCATGACAGACCATCCCCTGAGTGAAAAGGCCATCAAACGGCTCGATCAAATCGACATGGCCGGTTTCCTTCATCGCTCTGGTAAAGAAGCGCGCATAGAGGAGGTGCAAAATGGCGTGTTCGACACCGCCAATATACTGATCGACCGGCAGCCAGTAATCAACTTCGGCGCGGTCTGTCGGGGTCTGCGCCTGTGGTGCGCAGAAGCGGGCAAAGTACCAGGAACTGTCAACAAACGTATCGAACGTATCGGTCTCGCGCCGCGCCGGTTTTTTGCAGGTCGGACATGGGACTTGCACGAATTTCTCGTTTCTGTCCAAAGGGTTACCCGGTTTGTCGAAGCTCACTTCGGCGGGCAATTCGACTGGCAAATCAGCCCGGGGCACAGGGACAATGCCGCAATCCTGGCAATGAATGATGGGGATCGGGCAGCCCCAATAGCGCTGCCGCGAGATGCCCCAGTCGCGCAGGCGGTATTGCACCTTGCCAGTGCCCTCGCCGCGTTTCTCGATGGCCTTGATGGCGGCGGCGATGCCGTCTTCTTTTGACAAGCCGTTGAGGAAACCGGAATGCGCCAAAGCGCCGTCGCCGGTGAAAGCCTCCGTGCCGACATCCCAGGTTGCCGGGTCTTCACCTTTCGGGATGATAACGGCCTGAACATGCAAATTGTACTTGCGCGCAAAGTCGAGGTCTCGCTGGTCATGGGCCGGACAGCCAAAGATGGCGCCGGTGCCGTATTCCATCAGGACGAAGTTGGCGACGTAAATGGGCAATTCAATTTTGTCATCAAACGGATGAACGGCTTTGAGGCCCGTCTCAAAGCCGAGTTTCTCAGCTGTCTCGATGGCCTCTTCCGACGTGCCGATGCGCTGACACTCCTTGCGGAAGGCGGTGACGGCCTCATTGCTTTCGGCCAACTGCAGGGTCAGCGGATGGTCCGGAGAAATGGCGATAAAACTGGCGCCATAGAGGGTGTCCGGCCGGGTGGTGAAAATCTCGACGGTCTCGTGGTTTTCGGGCGCGGGGGCCTCGACCTTGAAGTGCATCTGCAGGCCTTCGGAGCGGCCAATCCAGTTTTGCTGCATCAGACGGACCTTGTCCGGCCAGCGGTCCATGGTGTCGAGTTCATCAATCAGGCTGTCGGCGAAATCGGTAATTTTGAAGGTCCACTGGGCCAGGGTGCGCTGTTCAACAGGCGCGCCGGAGCGCCAGCCATTGCCGTCGATAACCTGTTCATTGGCGATCACAGTCTGGTCAACCGGGTCCCAATTGACCCGGGATTCCTTGCGGTAAACCAGGCCTTTTTCGAGGAAATCCAAAAACAGCGCCTGTTCGTGCCGGTAATATTCGGGATCACAGGTGGCAAACTCCCGGCTCCAGTCGATGGCCAGCCCGACCCGCTTCATCTGGGTGCGCATGGCGGCAATATTGGCGCGTGTCCATTCGCCGGGATTACGCCCGGTTTCCATCGCCGCATTTTCTGCCGGCATGCCAAAGGCATCCCAGCCCATGGGGTGCAGCACATTGAAGCCTTGTGCCTTTTTATAGCGCGCGATGAGGTCGCCCATGGCGTCGTTGCGGATGTGGCCCATATGCAAGCGCCCGGAAGGATAGGGGAACATTTCCAGCATATAATATTTGGGTTTGGTTTTTTCCGCCTCGGCCTTGAAGCTTTCAGCGGCCTGCCATGCGGCCTGCCACTTCGGCTCGCTTGTCTTCGAGTTATATCGGGAACTTTCCGGGCTCATGATCCTGATCCTGTCTCCAGTTTATGTGTGCCGGGTCTTTCGGGAGAGACGTAAATGTCTAAAAATATGCCGCAGGCCTTTATTTCAAGGACTGCGGCATTTGAAATCGTCGTACCTTGCAACCCTGATTTATTTGCCCGCGCCGACCTTGAGCTCGCGGGCGCGCCTTAGAATCTGATTTTCAAGCTGCGTCGCGGTTGCCGGATTTGCAACGGCGTCCTGCCACTGTGACCCGACTTTCTCCTGCCGGAACACGGAAACCTTGACGCCATCGGCGCGTAGCCGCGTATCGAGAATATAGACCGTCAATTTGAAACGTTCGGATGGCACCTGCGGGTTGGCATGCCAGTCGGTGATGATAACGCCGCCTACCGGATCTGCCGTTGCAAGAGGCATAAAGGTCAGTGTGTCCAAAGTGGCACGCCACAGGAAGCCGTTGACGCCAAGTCTGGCCGCAGGGGCTTTGGTGCCGGACAGGTTGCCGAGAGAAAAAGCGCCGGAAAACAAGCCGGATTCCTCTTCTGTCCCGTGGGTTCGCATTTCTGTCTGGTCAGTCCCTGGCACGTCTTCGGGATAATAGTCGCCGTCCCGAACCCCGCCACAAGCTGTCAGGATAACGGCTGCCGCAAGGAAAACTACCAACGCCCGGGCGTCTAAAACACTTTTCATAATCACAAATTGGGCTTTCAATTGACAAAGGTCTGAACGAAATTCGCTTAAGGCGGCACAGGTTTAGCCTGTGATTGGCGGTTTGGCTAGTACCGAAGTGGCTTCTGTTCGATTTGGGTTTTCACCGAAAACAACGCCCGGTTTATTGATCTTCACAATTGCTTTACAAAACTGTTGCATGAAAGTCGCATTGACCTGGTTTAAACGCCGCGACAACAAGACAAATGACCCGCTCCGGAAGTATGTAGTAAGGATTCATTAACTTTCTTCGGACGGTAATGCGTAACATATTTTCACCCCCAATTCTCACCCCCCTAATTCTCAGGGACCCCCAGCAAGGTAATTCAGGAAAATCATGATGAAAAAAACACTTCTCGGCACTGCAGCAGCTGTCGCCTGTCTCGGCTTTGCCACCGGCGCACAAGCTGAAGGCGGAAAAATCAATCTCTCCCTTGGAGGGTACTATAACGGCTTGATCGCTTTTACGGATCTTGATGCCGATGATCGCAGCTACAAGTTCGGCAGTGACTCCGAAATCCATGTTGGCGGGAAAATGACCCTCGATAATGGCATGATTGTAGGCTTCAAGGCTGAACTGGAACTTGAAGACAATTCAGGCGACGATGTTGATGAGGTCTTCATGTATCTCAAAGGCGGCTTCGGCAAGGTTGTCTTTGGGCAACAGGATGGTGTCGGCGACACGTTCGCGGTGAATTCGACCCATGCGCTCAAGCGGACCATGAACAATGACACCAAGAACGATGCGCTTGGTCTTGTCTCGATTACCACGGTCAACGAGACTTCGTTTGACTTCACGAAGCTGACCTATATGACACCGGCGTTCTCCGGTCTGAAACTGGGCGTTTCCTTCACTCCCGAAGGTGAAAGAAATGGACGGGGCTTTACGAATGCAGACGAAAATCCTGGTGATGCAACCGAGCTTGACGAAATCGTTGAATTTGGCGGTGTCTACAAGCGCAAGATCGACGATGTCGATTTCACGATGTCAGCGACCTATGTCGTCGCCAACGACGATGGCCTGGCCTATGATAATCAGGAATGGAATGTTGGTGCGAAAATCGCTGTGAATAACTTCACATTCGGCGGCAGCTATCGGGATTCTGAAGGCTTTGCAACTCGTGCAACAGCAGCGGGCATGGAATACCAGGCCTGGGAAGGCGGCGTGTCCTATGAAACCGGCCCGTGGCTGGTTTCCGTTCAATACGCGAACCATGAAGGCGACGATGCCCTGGGTGTCACGGTTGTTGATGGCAGTCAGACTTTTGTCCAGGCTCGATATCAGGTCGTCAAGGGCATGCAAGTTGGTGCCGGCGTTCAATTTGCTGATGACGAGGCCAATGATCTTGATGGCACAGCTTTTGTGATCGAAACACACCTTACGTTCTAGTAACGGTTGTTTATTAGAGATCGGGCGCTGCCGGCAGGACCGGCGGCGCCCTTTTCTGTTGCCGCGGCGACACAAGCGCCGAAGAAGTCACTCGTGTGGCGCCTGAATCCCGGCGCGAGTGTTGACTCACCGGGGTCTGAGCCGGTTTAAATACTCCGGTAGAAACTCGTCTGGATAAAAGTACCCGTTGATGAACAAGTTGCTTGCCACATCCGCTGTTGCCGCCCTTCTCGGGGCGAGCGCGGGTTATTCCGGCGCTGCGTCTGCGGATGACCAGCTGGAGCTGGGCGGCTATTTTATTGGTTCGGTTTTGCTGCTGGACGATGAAATCTCCAATATTTCCAATGCGTTGATTGATCCCGATTCCTACGAATTCGAGAGTAGTTCGCAAGTGCGCTTTGAAGGCGCCAGCTTGCTGGACTCCGGTTTGCGTTATGGCTTCCGGGCAGAAGTGACTGTTCAGGATGAGCTCGGCAAAAGACCATCCGGGCCGCAAGCTCTTGATATGGTCGACCAGGCCTATATCTATCTGGATGGTGGATTTGGGCGGGTGGAAATAGGCCAGCAGGACGGCGTTGGGGGGCAATTTTCGGTTCGCACGCCGCATGCTCTTGGCACGATGACAGCCGCTGGTGGCTCGGATGACGGGATGGTTGATCCTCTCGCTCTGGCGCCGGTTGGAACTGCCAACGACAGTTCCGAAGATTTCGCGAAAATTACCTATATGACCCCGTCTTTTGGCGGTCTGACCCTCGGTCTGTCCTTTACGCCGGACCCCGAGACCCGGACGCAGGCTTTCGGGGCCGGGGACACTGCGAACGGCGATGATATCGTCGAATTTGGCGTGATCTACTCACGTGACTTTGAGGCGCTCAGCCTCGATATGTCGGCGACCTTTGTTACCGCCGATGCAACACCGGTTTCTGATGATCTGGAAGAATGGAATGCCGGCGTCAAAGTCGACTTCCACGGCCTTTCAGTCGGCGGCAGCTATCGCGAGAGCGGCAGTCTGACAACGGGCCTTCAGAAGTATGAGGCTTATGATATCGGTGTTGCCTATGAAGCCGGACCGTGGATGGTTTCGGCTCAATTTGCCGAACATGAAGGTGCGCTTGCGGGAGCGCCCTATGAGAACGGCTACCGGTATCTGATCTCGGCGCGCTACAAGGTAGCGAAAGGCCTGCGGATCGGAGCCGGACTCCAGCGTGATCTCGACGTTCTTGCCGATGAGGAAGGAACGGCGTTCATTCTGGAAAGTGCATTAAAATTCTAGGCGCGCACTAAAGGGGAATTTCAGAAGGGAGCAGGTGAGGTTATCCTCGTCTGCTCCTTTTCTTATGGGCCGGATATGGCATGTCGGCGTTATGCGACGGCCAGGCCGTCAATGGCTGCAAACCCGGCGAAAGTGCTGTCAGCGAGGCTCAGCGCGGTTTCAGCGCCAATCCCGCCGAGGGCGTAAACCGGTAGCGCGGCGCCTTGTGCAAGCCTGGTGGCGGTTTCAGCGCCAAGCGCCTTGCCACCGGGGTGGCTGCGAGTGGCGAAAACCGGTGACAGAAGCGCTGCGTGCGCTCCATACCGGGCTGCCTCTTCAAGAGCGCTTTGCGAATGCACGGCGGCGGTGTTGAAGCGCAAACCGGCCACCGATCGGCACGCCTCAAGGTCTGCAAGACGATACTCCGGCATGTGACAGCCATCGGCTCCGAGCCTGCATGCAAGCTCGATGTCACCGGCCACCAGAAACAAGATGCCGCGCTCTTGCGCAGCGGCGCAAAGTCTTTTCGCCTTTTCCTCTCTGTACGGATCATCGTAGTGACGGAAGATGAAGCCGGAACCGGGCGGCAGTACTGTCAGAGCCGGAGCGGGATCGGGCAGTCTGGTCTCGTCGCTGAGGAGGAGAAGCGGGGGCAGGGGACGCGCCTGTGACATTTGCCACCTCGACCGGGCCGCTGAATTGAGCTTTGCGGCGACCTCTGATAGGGTGGCGCGAGCGTTACCTCCGTTCTGGTTCGGGGCGCTTTTATCAGCCCTGGTGTTCATGATTGATCCTGCCGAAAATCTTGCCGAAGTCCAAAGGGTGCTTGCGAGCGCGGCCGCAAAGGCGGGCCGCGCCGATGAGCCTATCACACTCGTTGCGGTCTCAAAAACCCACAATTCCAGCCGTATTGAACCTGTTCTGGCGGCTGGTCAGAGGGTTTTTGGTGAAAACCGGGTTCAGGAAGCGGCTGGCAAATGGTCGGCACTGCGCGCGTGCTGGCCGGATATTGAGCTCCACCTGATCGGGCCGCTGCAGACCAACAAGGTACGCGAAGCGGTTGAGCTGTTCGATGTTATCGAGACGGTCGACCGGGAAAAGCTGGCGCGCAAATTGCGCGAGGAAATGACCAGGCAGGGGCGGGAGCTGCCGGTTTATTTGCAGGTCAATACCGGCGAAGAGCCACAAAAGGCCGGCGTGCTACCGCGTGAGGTTGACGGGTTTGTGCGCTTGTGCCGGGAGGACCTGAAGCTCGATGTGCGCGGGCTCATGGCCATCCCGCCGGCAGACGAAGAGGCCTCGCTGCATTTTGCGCTGCTGAAAAAAATTGCACAGCGCAATGATCTTTGCGTGCTCAGCATGGGAATGAGTTCGGATTTCGAGATCGCGGTAACCTTCGGCGCGACCCATATTCGTGTTGGAACGGCTATCTTCGGGGACCGCGAAC
Organism: Alphaproteobacteria bacterium; assembly: GCA_030614785.1. Taxonomy (GTDB): domain Bacteria; phylum Pseudomonadota; class Alphaproteobacteria; order M2410; family M2410; genus JAUWTJ01. The sequence continues at coordinate 8,308 of JAUWTJ010000058.1, forward strand.
ACCATGTTATGGGGTCAGACACCAGGTGACTTTAACATGGTGCCATGTTTTCTTCGTTTAGTGTCTGACCCCATAACATGGTATCAGACCCAGGCGTTCGGGCGGTGGGTGACGCGTGGCAGGCCGAAGCGGCCCGGTGTGATGATGATGGCATCGAAGCGACATTGACTCAGACGGGGGGCCAGGCCGGCGCCCCGGCCGGTACCCGAGGCGTTGCGGGCAAGGAAAGTTTCGGCGGCAGCTCTGATGCGTTGCTGCTGGCGCGGTGAAATGGCTTCCAGTCCGTCCTGCAGTGTGGCTCTTGCCTTGACCTCGACAAACACGAGATGGCGGCGTCGACTGGCAATGGGATTGGCAATGGGCCGGGCAATGGTTTTGGCCAAAGGGCTGGCGAGCCGGGTAGCGATGAGGTCGATTTCCCCCGACGGGGTTTTGTAGCGCTCGGCGAGGATCCGGTAGCCCCTGGCGCGCAAATACCACGCCGCGACGCGCTCGGCGTTTCGGCCGCGCTGCCACGCTTTTACTTTTGCGCCCCGGACTTTTGCACCCTGGATCATCACGTGCCGTCTCGCTTGAGGGCAAGAGCCAGTTCATAGACCTCACGCTTTGGCCGCCCGGCAATGACGGACACTTCCGCCACCGCCTGTTTGAGGCTCATATCCGCCATATTTTCGGCCAGCCGGGCCTGGATCTGCGCGTCGTCGAGACAGACGGGACTCTCGGGCGGGCCGATGACGAGCACGACCTCGCCCTTTGGCGGGGGCACCGCCGCATAGTGTTCTGCCAGTTCCTGCCCGGTCCCGGAGACAATTTCTTCAAACCGTTTGGTCAGCTCGCGGCAGACAGCGATGCGCCGAACGCCGAGGACCTCGGCAAGATCCTGCAGGACCGGGCCCAGCCGTTTCGGGCTTTCATAGAAGATCAGGCTGGCGTCGAGCCCGACCAGCGGCTCGAGGGCAGTTTTGCGCGCGGCAGATTTTGTTGGCAAAAACCCGCCGAACCAGAACCGGTCGGGCGGCATCCCGGACAGGGCAAGCGCCGTGAGCGCAGCATTGGCGCCGGGCAGGACCTCGACCTTGAAGCCTGCTTCCTGCGCGGCTCGGAGCAATGGAAATCCGGGATCCGAGATAAGCGGCAACCCGGCATCGCTGACCAGCACCAGCGCCTTGCCGGCAGCGAGATCCTTCAGGATCCCGGGCCGGGCCATTTTACCGTTGCGGTCGTGATAAGGTCGCAGCGGCTTTGAAATGCCGTAGATCGCCAGCAGTTTTGATGTGACCCTGGTGTCCTCGCACAGGATCGTATCGCAGGAAATCAGGGTTTTGAGCGCCCGGAGGGTCAGGTCGGCGGCATTGCCAATGGGGGTCGCTGTCACGTAAAGGCCGGGCGGGAGCGCCTCGGGCGTGATATTTTGGGCAACATGGGCAAGATCCATGAGCGGAATCCCGGGTTTGAGGCCGATTTGACATTGTCGCCAGGCCCGCACCTGGCTAGTTTAGAGATGGCAGCGGGGGCGCGCGGGGTCGAAGGCGAGGGCTGCAGCAGCAATACGCCACCATCAGTGGCAACAAAAGACCGGAATTGCAAGTAAGGGCATCTTTAAGGGTGTCGGTTATGGTGGTGGCCGCGATCCTGCGAGAGGAGCCGCCGAGAGAGCCACTAGACTGCCAAGGGGACAAGAGGTTGAAATGCGAGTGACTATGACATCCAGATTGAGCGACGGCACTGCCGGAGTGGCGCGTAGAGGCCGGATACACAGGGGCCTTGCGCTTGGCGCGGCGGCTTTAACGGCGTTGGTGATGACCAGTTCGTGTCAGACGACCGGAACCGATGAAATGGTCAAGCGGACCCATCCGCCATCCCGGATTGACCGGGAGCGACCAGGCCGCAGGGACCGTGATCGCGACCGACGGTATCGAGGCCAGAACGCACCGGAGGAAATCATGCCGGGGCTGGTTGTGCCGCATATGGACAAGGAGCCAATTCGCGTGGCGCTCCTGCTCCCGCTCAGCCACTCTCAGGGGAATGCGAAGGCTGTTGCCCAGGCGCTTCTCAATGCTGCCGAACTGGCGCTGTTCGAGATCGAAAATACCAACGTGTTGATGATGCCAAAGGATACCTTTGGAACCCCTTCGGGCGCGCGGCGCGCAGCTCGCGCGGCCATTGACGAGGGCGCAGATCTTATTCTGGGACCGCTGTTTGCCAGCTCGGTCCGCGAGGCCGGTAAAGTCGCCCGGCGCGCGAATGTTCCGATGATCGCTTTCTCGACGGATCGGACGGTTGCCGGGGACGGGGTCTATCTGTTGAGTTTCTTGCCAGAGCAGGAAGTCAAGCGCGTGGTTGATTTTGCGTTCAGCGAAGGCTTCTACTCCTTTGCCGCGCTGATCCCGCAAAGCGCCTACGGGTACCGGGTTCAGGCGGCGTTTGAATATTCCGTGCAGCGTCAGGGTGGTTATATTCCGCAAATGCAGTCCTACCCGCGGGTGGCCGAGGAGATGTTTGCACCAGCGCGCATTGTTGCCGAATATGATCGCCGCAAGGCCGCGCTGGAACAAAAAGAGAAGGATGAGAAGCTGCTTGGCGAACGCCCCCCCTCTCAGGATATGGTTTTTGATCCGGAAACCGGCACGCTGGTCCCCAGCACACCGGAGGCACCGGTCGAGCAATATGGACCAAATACAGGCGGGTTTGGTCCCGACGGCGAGGTTCTGGCCCGTCCGGCCAATCAGGAAACCTGGGGCGGCGTCTCCTATCAGGCAGTTCTGCTGCCGGAAGGGGGCACGATGTTGCGCTCTCTGGCTCCGCTGCTGCCCTATTTTGATGTCGATCCGCGCCAGACCAAGTTCCTCGGGACAGGTCTGTGGGACGACGAAACCCTCGGCAAGGAGCCGTCGCTTGTCGGCGGCTGGTTCGCCGCGCCGTCACCGGATATGCGCAACGCTTTCTCGCGGCGCTATGAAAAAGCCTACGGCAAGCGGCCGCCGCGCATTGCCTCCCTGGGCTTTGACGCTGTGGCGCTGGCCAGCTCGCTCGCCGGTCTTCCCGAGAGGACGCGGTTTGCGCCGGAGACCCTGGCCAATTCCAGCGGCTTTGCCGGCATTGACGGGATTTTCCGCTTTCTGCCGGACGGCAGCTCCGAGCGCGGCCTTGCGGTTATTCAGGTTAACCCCGGCGGGCTCGAGGTCATCTCTCCTGCGCCGACGACGTTCCAGCGCAACGAGGATGTAATGCCGCGATTTGAAGGCGAGGCGTATGATCGCCGCGAAGAGGAAATCGGCGCTTTTCAGGACGCTCTGGACCGGGGCGCTTTGGACGGGGAGGTCCGTGATCAGGGTCTCGAGGATCAGCCGGTGCGTGGAACGGGCTTCTGACCAGAGGCGGTCCAGGCGGTCTCGTTTCAGGTCAACAGCGCCCGCAGAACACTATTGAGGACCGGGCGCCCGGTGCCGGTAACCGTCAGGCGGTCGCCATTGCAGATGACAAGGCCGCTTTTCTGCAGCTCTTCAAGGGTATTGGCAGCAAGGGGCTTGCCCGCCAGCCGCTCGTAGCGGGCCAGTGAGACGCCTTCGGTCAGCCTGAGCCCCATCAGCAGCATTTCGGTGGCCTGATCCGCAGGGGTGACCGGCTCGTCCGAGGCGAGCCCGTTACCCTGCTCCCTGACTTTTGCCGCCCAGGCTTTGGGGTCTGACAGAGCAATTGTGGCGCGGCGGCGCGAATTTTTATCGCCGGGCTTTTCATCAAAGCGACCATGGGCACCGGGCCCGACACCAATATAATCGTGCATGCGCCAGTAGATGAGGTTGTGATGGCAAGCGGCGCCCTGGCGGGCATGATTTGAAATCTCGTAGGCGGGCAGACCGGCGCTCTGACACAGGCTCTGCGTTATCTCATAAAGATCTGCCCCGAGATCATCATCAAGGGGGATAATTTTTCCAGCTTCCTTCAAGGCATGAAAGGGCGTGCCGGGCTCGAATGTGAGTTGATAGAGCGACAGGTGATCAGGGTGAAGACGAAGGGCTTGTGTGAGTTCTGCCTGCCAGGTTTCACAGGTTTGTTCTGGCCGCGCATAAATCAGATCGAAGGAGACGCGCGGGAAATGTTCGCGGGCCAGGTGGATGGCCTCCAGGGCTTCATCGACATCATGCAGCCGACCGAGCGTTTCGAGGTCGCGGTTGTTCAGAGCCTGAATGCCGAGCGACAGGCGCTCGATCCCGGCGGCGCGATAGTCGGCAAAACGCGCTGCATCGACGCTGGAGGGATTGGCCTCCATGGAGATTTCGATCTGGTTCGAAAATGGCCATAATTCCCTGATTTCAGCCAAAATTCTGGCCAATATGTCGCCGCGCATGAGCGAGGGGGTGCCGCCGCCAAAGAAGATCGAGTGGACGGTGCGCGGCCCGCGTTCGCCTTCGGTCCGGCTGGCATAGTAGCGAAGCTCTGTACACAGATCCTCTGCCATGGCGTCCTGATCGGCCTGTCGATCGACGTGGGAATTAAAATCGCAATAGGGGCATTTGGAGGCGCACCATGGCCAGTGGACATAGATGCCGAAGGCCGTTTGTTCGCCGGAATGGGTCATTCGGTTTCAAGGTGCCGGGACAGATGCGCAACAAGTTTATCAAAGGCTTCGGCACGGTGGCTCATGGCATGTTTACGGGCGGGATCCATTTCTCCAAACGTGATCGCCTCACCGTCGGGTTCAAAAATCGGATCGTAGCCAAAACCATGAGTGCCGCGCGGCGGCCAGACAATGGTTCCCTCGACGGTGCCATTGAAGGTTTCAAGCGTGCCGTCCGGGTGGGCGAGGCACAAGGAGCAAACGAAACGGGCTTTGCGGTCCACAGGTTCCAGCGCGCCGCGCGCCGTCAGCTCGTTGTCGACCCGGGCCATGGCATGACCGAAGTCTCTGGGCTCACCAGCCCAACGGGCTGAATAGATCCCGGGTTCGCCGTCCAGCGCGTCCACGGCCAGCCCGGAATCGTCGGCCAGGGCGGTAAATCCCGAGACCTTTGCGGCGGCGCAGGCCTTGAGCTGCGCATTGGCCGCAAAAGTGAGGCCGGTTTCTTCAGGTTCGTCCAGATCAAGTTCGGCTGCAGACAGGGTTTTGACGCCAAATGGCTCCAGCAAGGCGCGAATTTCGCGCACCTTGCCCTCATTGTGGCTGGCGACCACAAGGGTCGATCCTTTGGTGAAAGCGCTTTGTGTCACCCGCGATTATCCACCCCCTGTGTTATCCAAACCTTGTGCAGGGCGTCAAAACCCGACGGCCTTTCTTTGCAGATCGAGCAATTCACCGATGCCTTTTTTCGCCAGCCCCATGAGCTCGCCAAAGCTTTCTTCCGAGAACGGATCGCCTTCGGCGGTGCCCTGGATTTCGACAATACCGCCGGAGCCTGTCATGACGAAATTGGCGTCGGTGTCGGCATTGGAGTCTTCAGGATAATCCAGATCAAGGACGCAATTACCTTCGTAGATACCGCAGGAAATGGCCGCGACCTGGTCCCGGATGGGACTTTCGGTCAACATACCGGTGTCCTGCATCCATTTGACGGCCTGGGCCAGGGCAACCCATGCGCCGGTGACCGACGCTGTCCGCGTGCCGCCATCGGCCTGAATAACGTCGCAATCGAGGGAGATCTGGCGTTCGCCAAGTTTTTTGAGATCGATGACAGCGCGCAGGGACCGGCCAATGAGGCGCTGGATTTCCTGGGTGCGGCCTGACTGTTTGCCCTGGGAGGCCTCGCGGCGCATGCGCTCGCCTGTGGCGCGGGGCAGCATGCCATATTCGGCGGTTACCCAGCCCCGACCCTGGCCGCGCAGAAAGGGCGGTACCCGGTTCTCGACCGACGCCGTACACAGGACGTGGGTGTGGCCAAACTTGATCAGGCAGGAGCCTTCGGCATGGCGGGCATAGCCCGGTTCAAGGGTGACGGTGCGAAGTTGATTGGCAGAACGGCCGGAGGGGCGCATGGAATTTCCTTTTTATCTTCCTGGTACCCGGGGCTTCGCCGCCGGATTTCAAGGGCCTCTTCTAGGCGGTCATTGCGTGCAACGCAACACGAGAGGCCCCGCAGATGTACCGGGCACATAATGAGAGGCACAAAGTGCCTTGATTTCTGCTAACGTCGTTTCCAGGTTTGATCAACACAAGGGGTTGGAAAAGACGGATTGACAAAAAAATCGAAAGAGGCGGGCTCCGGGCCTGCGGCGACACAAATCGAAAGTCTCGACGAGCGCTCCAGAGAGATCTTTCGCGGTATTGTCGAATCCTACCTGGAAACCGGTGAACCGGTGGGGTCGAGGACCCTGGCGCGGGCGCTGCCGCTGTCTTTGTCGCCGGCCTCGATCCGCAACATCATGGCGGATCTCGAGCATATGGGGCTTTTGACAGCGCCGCATACGTCGGCAGGGCGGCTGCCATCGCATTTTGGGCTGCGCATGTTTGTCGACGGGCTGCTGGAAGTTGGCGATTTGACCGAGCGCGAGCGTGAGAGCATTGAGGGGCAGCTTGCCGGATCGCACCGTAATATCGAGGATGTTCTGACGGATGCGACGTCGGCTCTTTCGGGACTGTCCCATTGTGCCGGACTTGTGATGACGCCGAAGCGTGAAGGCGCGCTCAAGCAAATTGAATTCGTCTCGATTGATGCCGGACGGGCTCTGGCGGTGCTGGTGTGGCAGGACGGTTCGGTTGAAAACCGCCTGATCGATCTGCCGCTGACGCCTGGCGGGGGCCCGACCTCTTCGGCGCTCATCCAGGCGGCAAATTACATCAATGCGAAACTTACAGGTTTAACGTTGTCGGAGCTCAAGGCGCGCATTGAGCAGGACCTCGAGGCGCGTAGGAGCCAGCTTGATGCGCTGTCGACGCAGGTGGTTGAGGCCGGTCTGGCGGTCTGGTCCGGTGATGACGGAGCGGGTGATCGATCGCTTATCATTCGCGGCCAGTCAAACCTGCTGGAAGACCTGCAAGCCGCAGAGGATCTCGACCGGATCCGGCTCCTGTTCGATGATCTGGAGGAAAAGGCGGAGGTCATGCAACTTCTCAACCTGGCGCAGGACGGCAAGGGCGTCAGGATATTCATTGGCGCGGAAACCAGACTTTTCAGTCTGTCGGGGTCCTCGGTGATTGTCTCGCCCTATACCGACAGCGACAAAAATGTGCTCGGGGCCATCGGGATCATTGGCCCCACTCGCCTGAATTACGCCCGCATCATACCCATGGTAGATTTTACTGCCCGCGCGGTTGGAAAACTGCTTGGGTGAGACTTCCGAATGGGGTACATGATCCTCCGTAAATGGGGGCGGCAGGCGGTCTGCCAGAAGTCCTTTTGGGAATGTGCTTAAAAGAAACAGTGAGTGAGATGATCGGTAAGGATAAAGACGCGAACGACGAGAACCCGAGCGGCACCGATAAAGGCCTTGAGGGCGGCGATAGTCCGTTCGAAGGCGTGACGCCTGACGATACCGTGACGCCGCTGCACGGCGCGCGCGATGACAGTGAAATTCCTGATCACCTGAGCCCCGAGGCTGAAGCTGATACGCGGACCTACGAGGAACTCCTGACCGAGACGGCAGATCTCAAGGACAGGCTGCTGCGCGCCATGGCAGAGGGACAGAACCTGCGCCGCCGCGCCCAGCGGGAAAAAGAAGATGCCGCGAAATATGCCATTACGGCCTTTGCGCGCGACCTGCTTGAAGTGCAGGACAATTTGACCCGGGCTCTGGCCTCGATCTCGCCTGAAGACAAGGCAGCCGGCGGGGACAGCATGGCGACGGTCTATGAAGGGGTCGAGATGACCCAGCGCGGTCTTCATGCGGCTTTTGAACGGCACAAGATCGAAATTCTCAATCCTGGAGGCGAGAAATTTGATCCCAATTTCCATCAGGCGGTGGCCGAAATCCCCGGGACAGGGCGCCCTGGCGGTACGGTGGTTGATGTGATGCAGACCGGCTATCTGATCGGTGACAGGCTGCTGAGACCCGCCATGGTGACGGTCGCCAAAGCGGGCCCATCAGACGGCGATCCGTCGGCCGCCGCAGGCGGATCCGTTGATACCAGCGCCTGATCTGCGGTTTTCGCCTTGCTTTGCAAAGATGTTTGCAGAAAACTTTCCCCCGGTCTGATCAACTCGAGCCCGATGGAGTAATCGCGTCTCGGCGTATGATTGAAAGGGGTCGCTCGAATGAGAGATCAAACAAAAACCTTACAGGGGAGTTCCGCTCGCGGCGCGCTGATTGCAACGGCGCTTGGAGCGGTACTGGTTGTGGCCAGCTCATTGAGTTCCGGGGCTGAAGCGAAATCTGCCCAGGAGCCGCGCAAACTGGCCTCGTTCTCCAAAGTCACCGCCAATGGCTCTTCGGATGTCATGATCAAAGTCGGCCCGAAGCAATCAGTGGTGGTTCACGCCGAAGATGACGAGCTCGATCAGATCAAGACCGAAGTGAGAAACGGTGAGCTGAAGATCTGGCGGAAGTCAGGCAGGCTCGGGTTTGGTAATCACAACGCCTATGTAGTGATCAGCGTTCCGGCGCTCACGCGGCTTGAGAGTAACGGGTCGGGTGATGCGAACGTTGAAAATATGAAAGCCAAAGAGTTCAGGCTGATCCAGCAGGGTAGCGGCGATGTCACCATTGATGGCTCTTGCGACGAGATTGATATTACCAGTCAGGGCAGCGGCGATCTGGAAAGCTCAAGGCTCATATGCGGAAAGATTGAGGTTAATCTGCGCGGCTCCGGAGATATGGAGCTGGACCACGTCAAGACAATGCGGATCGACCTTGATGCGGTCGGCAGCGGCGATGTCACCATGAAGGGAAGCTGCGGAGACTTTGATTTGCACCATATGGCATCAGGAGATGTTGATGCGCGTCACCTTGAGTGTGAGAACGTTTCTGTCAATGCTGCGGGCTCCGGCGACATGCGGGTTTATGCGTCCAAAACGGTCACAATCAAGGTTCACGGTTCCGGCGATGTGGAGGTTTATGGCGGCGGCCATGCTGACGAGATCTCGGCAGCGGGTTCCGGCCACGTTCGTATTCACAAGAACTAGCACCCGCCTTCGGGGTCACAGCAAATGGCCGGTTTTGCCGGCCTTTGTCGCAAGATAGTGAGCGTTGTGCTCATTGGTCGGGAAGGCGTGGGGCACGCGCTTGGTGACCTTGATGCCGTGCCCGTCCAGCTGTGCGACCTTGTCCGGATTATTGGTCATCAGCACGACCTCGCCAACTCCGAGCTGGCGCAGCATCTGGGCCGCCGCCTCGAACAGTCGCTCATCAACCTCAAACCCCAGACGCAGATTGGCGTCCACTGTGTCGAAGCCCTGATCCTGCAGCTGGTAGGCTCGCAGCTTGTTCATCAGACCGATGCCGCGCCCTTCCTGGGCGAGGTAGAGCAGGATGCCGCTGCCGGCCTGCGAAATGGCCGCGATGGCGCCTCGGAGCTGTTCACCGCAATCGCATTTCAACGAGCCCAGAAGATCACCGGTAAAGCATTCTGAATGCAGCCGGACGAGAACCGGTGTGGAGGCGTCGACCGCGCCGATGACAATCGCCAGATGCTCCGGCCCGCCGCCGCCGGTTCCTTGCGGGCGAAAGGCAAAAATGCGGCTGTCGGGCGCGTCCGCAAGCGGTACCTTTGCATCGGTGACGCGCTTCAACTGGCTCTTCAGATGGCCGATCGGTTGAAGCGCCTCAGCAGCGCGCTGCTCATAGGCGTCGATTGCCGCTGCGGAGACAGACAACAGATTTGTCTCGTGGGCCCATTTTGTGATGGCGTCTTGCGCTCCATTGACGTCCAGCTTCTCACCGGGTTTCTCACCGGGTTTTCCGGTGAGCTTCAGGGGTGATGTGACGGTGGCCGGCAAAAGCCCGGCAAGCTTGGCGAGGCGAAGCGATGCGATTTCGGATTGCATCAGCGGCTCCCGACTTGCCATGAAGGGGCCTTGCAGCGGGAAGTCGAGATCCCGGGCCGGGTCGCTGAGGTGGACAATCTGCGCCAACGGGCCCTGCGGGTCATTTGCTGTTTCCGGGCGATTGATGGGCAGCGTCACCCCGCCCTCGGTATAGAGCCGGATCTTGAGCGTTTCGGCGCGGCGATGGGTGAGATGAATATGCGGCCAGATCCCGGTCAGGTCTTCGAGAAACCCGAGAGTCTCTTGATCGACCAGCTCCGCTGCCAGAGCAAGGCAGGCGATCCCGGGGGCTTCTTCAATGACCACAGGCAGTCCGCGGCGCATCTCCATCACCGCGCGCTCGACGTCAATTAGCGCCAGACGAGCTCGCAGACGCCCCTCAATGCCACCGGAAGGGGCGGATTTTTGTGAGTTCCGGTTGATGCTCTGGCCGGTGCTCTGGCCGGTGCTCTGGCCGGTGTCTGGGGGGTGTTTTTCTGCCATATTGCCCTGAATAGCCACTGAACAGCCACTGACCTTCAAACAGGTTGGCTTTCAGGGGTTTTCCCTACACTATTTGCTGGTCTCTTGCTACCAAAGTGGCAGAATGTGACCGCGAACACGGGCAAGGTGCCTGTGGCAGGCTTATATAATGGTTATAGCGAGCCGGAGAGGACCCTTAATGAGTGCCGAAAAAAAGATCCTGATCGTCGATGATGACGCACCTTTGCGCGAGGCTCTCAAAGAGCAGTTTGCTCTGCTCGACGAGTTTGAGATTGTCGATGTGGATACGGCGGCGAAGGGCCTGGAGAGTGCAAAGGCCGGGAATTTTGATCTTATTCTGCTGGATGTGGGCCTGCCGGACAGTGATGGCCGCGAGGTCTGCAAGACCTTGCGCAAGCACAATGTGAACTGTCCGATCATCATGCTCACTGCCCACGATGCGGATTCCGACACCATCCTCGGGCTCGATGCGGGGGCTAACGATTATGTGACCAAGCCGTTTCGGTTTGCGGTCTTGCTGGCGCGAGTGCGGGCCCACCTGCGCTCCCACGAGCAGAGCGAAGATGCGGTCTTTAAAATCGGCCATTATACGTTCAAGCCCTCTGTGAAGATGTTGATAGATGAAAGCGATCAAAAGGTCAGACTGACCGAGAAGGAAACCTCAATCCTGAAGTATCTTTATCGGGCCGGGAATAATGTGATCGGCCGCGATGTGTTGCTGCATGAAGTCTGGGGCTACAATTCCGGCGTCACGACCCATACGCTCGAGACCCATATTTACCGGCTTCGCCAAAAGATCGAAGTCGAACCGTCCAACGCCGCCCTTCTGGTCACCGAGCCAGGGGGCTACAAACTGGTGCCGTAACACAGAAAGACCCTCAATGACGGCGAAGACCGGCCAGACCCTAAAACCTGAGGACCGGAAGAACGGACAGGAAGACTTTTTCGTCCGCTTTTGGGGTGTCCGGGGTTCCGTGCCCTGTGGCGGGCCGGATGTTGCCAAATATGGCGGCAATACCTCGTGTCTGGAAGTGCGCTGCGGCGACAGAGTGTTGATTTTTGATGGCGGCACCGGCATTCGCTATCTGGGCAATCACCTGGCCAGGGAAGCGCCGCTCGATCTCGATATTTTCCTTACGCACACGCACCTTGATCATGTCTGCGGGCTGCCGTTTTTCAAACCGTTCTATGATGCGCAAAACAAATTCCGTATGTGGTCCGGTCATTGTGCCTTTGGCTGCACGACCCACGATGCGCTGAAGGGATTGATGGTGGTGCCGCTCCTGCCGATGGACGTGGATGTCTTCACCGCAGATTGTGATTTTCTGGATTTCCCGGTTGGCGAGACCCTTGATATGGGAGACGGTGTTGTGATCCGCACTGGCGTCCTCAACCATCCCAATGGATGCACCGGGTATCGGATCGAGTTTCAGGGCAAGTCGATTTGTTATATTACCGACGCCGAGCATATTGACGGCAAGCGTGACCAGGCCGTCGTCGACCTCATCAAGGATTGCGATATTTTCATTTATGATTCAACGTATACAGATGAAGAACTCAAGACCCAGCCAAGCTTTGGCCATTCGACGTGGGAGGAGGGCGTGCGGCTGGCGAATGCCGCAGGGGTCAAAACCTTCGTTGCGTTTCATCATGACCCCGACCATGATGATGGTTTTATGGACGGCGTTGCCAGGGATCTGGAGGTCGCGCGGCCCGGCTCCGAAGTGGCTAAAGAGGGCATGGTCCTGCGGCCATAAACACCAATAAAATCAAAAGGTTATAAGGTTGACCGCGAAAAACCCCGTGATCCGGCCGGTGGCCGAAAGTGAGCTTGATCGTGTCGGTGACTTGACCGTTGCAGCCTATGAAGGGCTCACCGGATTTGTCAATGTCGACGGCTATGTAGACGAATTGCGCGACGTTGCGGGACGTGTACGCGATGCCGAGGTTTTCGTCGTTGTTGTTGATGGTGAGGTCATGGGCGGGATCACATTCGTTGCTGAAAGCACCTCGCCGTTGTCTGAGTGGGATGACGAGAGCGCTGCGGGTATCCGCATGTTGGCCATCTCTCCCGCGGCGCAAGGCCTTGGGCTCGGACGGCTCTTGACGCAGTTCACGCTTGATCGCTCGCACCGCCTTGGCAATAAGAAAGTGCTGCTGCATTCGGCAAACTTCATGCACTCCGCTCACAGACTTTATGAAAGTATGGGGTTTGTCCGTGTGCCGGAGATCGACTTTTCAGTCGAGACGGTAAACCTGCTGGGCTACCGTCTCGACCTGTAAAGTGTTTCGAGATTGATTTGCGCAGACTGAATGTCTTCCTCATCCTGAGGAAGATGCGCAGCATCTGTCTCGAAGGACGGACGGCCCGGATGTTTGCCGCGCCTCCTTCGAGACGCATCTGACGATGCTCCTCAGGATGAGGGTGGTGATTGTTGCAAGCGGCCCAACTAATTTGGAAAGCGGTCTAAAGCTCCTACCGGCCCTGGAAAACCGGCTCGCGCTTTTCGACGAAGGCTTTTGCTGCCTCCTTGTGGTCCGCGGTCTGGCCGGTGTGGATGTGGTGGGTGGCCTCAAGGTCGAGACAGTCTTCCAGATCGCCGCCCATGGCGCGGTTGAGATTTTCCTTCATGTAGCGATAGGCAACGGTCGGCCCGTTGGCGAGCCGGGTGGCAATTTCCATGGCCTTGTCCATCAGCTGGTCCGCCGGGGTGACCCAGTTGGTGAGACCGAGGCGAAGCGCCTCATCGGCGGAAATCCGGTCCGACAGGAGGTACATTTCGCGCGCCTTGGCGGCGCCCACCAGCTGGGTGAGGAAATAGGTGCCGCCGTAATCGCCGGAAAACCCGACCCGGGCAAAGGCCGTGGTGAGGATGGCGGTGTCGGCCATGACCCTGAGATCACAGGCCAGCGCAAGACCAAGGCCGGCGCCAGCCGCCGCGCCCGGCAGGGCGGCGATGGTGGGCTTTGGCATTTCAAACAGCTTGCCGGCAGTGGCGCGCTGGTTCATGCGTTGGGAGTGGATCGCTTCATCGAGGGTGGCCTGGCGGCCGCCTCCTTCATTGCTGGCTGCCATGCCCTTGACGTCGCCGCCGGCGCAAAAACCCTTGCCGGCACCGGTCAGGATAATGACCTTGATCTCCGGATCGTGTTCGGCCTCGGCGAGAGTTTTTTGCAAGGCCTGGTTCATCGGACCTGACATGGCGTTACGGGCCTGCGGCCGGTTCATGGTCAGGATGGCGATGCCGTCTTTTACCTCGGCGAGAAAATCTTCAGTGCCGGTATCGATGGTGCGTGATGTCATGGGTGTCTTCCCTTTTTGTTGGTGTTTTTATTGGGCCATCAAAGCCGCGACCTGGCCCTGATAGTACATTTGTTTTTCCGGAGAAACATTGTAGGCGGGCGGGACAAGACAGACGCTGTCTGCGATGCTCCAGATCGGCTCAATCCGCTCACGGACTTTATCCACATCTCCTGTTGCGACAAAGGCGCGGACCATTTCATCGGGAACATGGGCTGCGGCCTCGATATAGGTCGCGTTTCTGAGCGTTTCCTGACAGGCCTGCGCTTCTTTCTTGAAGCCGTGCGCTTCAAAGAAGCTCTCATATTGAGCAACGCCGGCGTAGAAGGCGATGGTTGGCCTGGCGTCATCGAGGCCCTCGGCCTCATTGGGGTTTGGCGCGACCCAGGGCCAGATGCTGACTTCAATGGCGCTGCGGGCGCGGCCGGAGAGTTTCAATTGATCCTCAATGGCCGGTTTCATTTTGTCGGTGGTCCATTCGACTGACCACATGGGATGGCCGATAACGCCGTCGCCAATTTCGGCGCCCATGCGAGCAAGCTTTTCTCTCAGCGCGGCAATCCAGATCGGAATAGCGGGGCGCACCGGCGGCGTCATCGGCTGGAGATCGGCAAAGTCGGCCTTGTAATAAACGCCGTCATAAGGGGTGAGCTCATCCTGGCCGGCCTGAGCAATGATATGGCGGACCGCGCCGACCGTGTCGCGCAGGTGCGTCAGCGGCTTCATTTCCGGCGCGCCGAAAACGCCTGTCGTCCAGGATGAGACGCTGGTGCCGAGGCCAAGCACCGTGCGGCCCATGGAGATGTGATCAAGATCCATGGCGGCGGTTGCGGTTTCAAACGGGCTGCGGGCGGCAGCAATGGCGATCCCGGTTGCCAGCTTGATCCGCTGGGTGACGGCGGCGGCGGCGGCAAGGGGAACAAAGGGCGGCCCGTAAACCTGCGCCGCAAAGACGCCTTCCATGCCGGCGGCCTCAGCGCCTTGCGCGATCTGGGTCAGAATTGGTGCCGGAACCGGGGGCACGAAACCCCAATATCTACGATCCTCGCCTTGCGCGTTCTTGCCAGCCATAACGTCCTCCCATTGTTGTTATGGGCGCCATCTTGCGCTGAATTTGCCGGAATCACAAGGTTGGGGAGGCAGCTTGTCCTTTGCCGCCTGAAGCAAATATGGCGAATAGCGGTTTCTCGTATCGACCCGATCGACTATCCTCTCAAAATGAGTGGCTGTTCGGAGACAGACTGATGGCGGCGTCGGATCAGACCTATCTTGAAGTCCGTTCCAGGATTTGTGACACTTTCCTGGTTTGGCTCTCCATCGCGGCCATTCCGATGTTGGCCGCCTCGCTTTACCGGACCGTTGACATTGGCTGGCAGCCGCTTATGGCGCTGCACGTCTTTGGCGCCGTCGCCCTTTGGATAATGGCTCTGTGCCGCAAGCGCCTGCCCTATCATGTTCGTGGCGGATTTCTCCTTGGCGTGATGCTGATTACCGGACTTGCGGGGACCTGGTCGTTTGGTCTCGCCGCAGGCGGCCTTGTCTGGCTCTTGATCACACCTGTACTCGGAGCGATCCTGCTGGGCGCCCGCAGCGGGCTGGCTATTCTTGCCAGCATCATTTTGGTGACCAGCATGATCGGAGTGATGACTGTCCTCGGGATAAGGTCGCCTGCGCTGGATTTGGCGGTTTATCTCTCCACTGCGTCAACCTGGATCAATTCGGAGCTATCCTGGGTCATAACGATCGGCGGTACGATCATTGCCATCGGTATCCTGAACAAATTCTTTATCGAATCTCTTGAGACCTCAAGGAGACAGGCCGAAGGCCTGGAGGAAAGTGAGCGCGAATACCGCAGCATCCTCGGCAACATGGTGGACACATTTTACCGGGCCGACCAGGAGGGGTGTGTCGTCATGGCCTCGCCTTCGGCTTTGGCCCTTCTGGGGTTTTCTCCGGAGGAGTTAGTGGGCAAAAAACTTACCGAGTTTTATGTCGATGGGAACCAGCGAGCAGAGTTTCTCCTGCGTCTTCAGGATGGCGGTGGCGAGGTTACGGATTTCGACACCGAGATTTATACAAGGAGCGGTGAAAAGATATGGGTGTCCACCAGTGCGCGCTACTGGAAGGATGCAGACGGAAATATTCTCGGCGTTGAGGGGGCAATCCGCAATATCACCACGAACAGGATTGCAGAGGAGATCCTTCTGCGCTCCCGGAAAATGGAGGCGATGGGGCAACTGACCGGCGGCATCGCGCACGACTACAACAATATGCTTGGCGTGATTATCGGGAATATACAGCTGATTCAGGGGTCCGCCAAACTTGACGACAAGACGCAGCGGCGGTTGGACATGGCTCTGGCCGCCGCACAGCGGAACGCCGATCTAACCGGCAAGCTTCTCGGACTGTCCCGTTCGCAAGCCGGCGGAACGCGGCTCATCGCAGCAAACGACTTCATTGCCAGGCTGGAAGACATCATTGCCAAATCTTTGACGGCTTCTATCGAGGTCAGAACCGAACTGGCAGAGGATCTGTGGCCGGTTGATGTAGACCCCGGCGAATTTGAGGACATGCTGCTGAACCTTGCTATCAATGCCCGTGATGCGATGCCCGGTGGAGGGGTGCTGGCATTTGGAACCGCCAATGTGACTTTTGATGATGGAGATATGGCGCGAAACCCCAATGTGCGTGCAGGCGAATATGTTATGATTTCCCTGTCCGACACCGGCTCGGGCATGTCTGCGGAGATGCGTGAGAGGGTTTTTGATCCTTTCTTTACAACGAAGGAGATCGGCAAGGGGACCGGACTTGGGCTGAGCCTGGTTTACGCTTTTGTCCAGCGTTCCGGAGGCTTTATCATCCTGCATTCAGAGCCCGGCGAAGGAGCCAGCTTTGGCATCTTTCTGCCAAGAGCGCATGGGGGCAAGAGTGATGCAACGGGCGCGCAAGTAGTTACAGACCATCAACTTCCCCGTGGAACTGAAACTGTCCTGGTTGTTGATGACGAGGCTTCCCTCGTCGATCTTGCGGTCGCCCTTCTGCATGACCTGGGCTATCAAACCTTTACAGCCAGTGATGCAAGGCAAGCCCAGGACGTTCTCAAGGCCAATCCAGGCATTGATCTGCTGTTTAGCGATGTTGTCATGCCCGGAGAGATGGACGGCTACGACCTGGCGCTTGCCGCGGGGCAGCTCCATCCGTCGCTGCGGGTTCTGCTGACCAGCGGGTTTGCCAAGACATCCGAAGAGCGCATGAACGGCGACAATGAGGGCGTCGCCAGGTTGGCAGCCAATCTGTTGAGCAAACCCTACACCCTCATCGAACTGGCAACCGCCGTGCGGCGCACGCTGGATGAAAGTGACCAGGGAGCTACGGCTCAATCTTGATTTCAATTGCCTCTATCGCCTTCGCCGCACTCGCTCTTGCTTCATCGACCGTGTCGCCTGTGGCGAGGATCATGGCGGCGCGGGCGGTGGTGTTCAGGGCGGGGGGGATGATGTCGCCAATGCTGGCGGAGACGACGATATGGGCGATGCCGGGCAGGCGGCGGGCGAGTCCTAGACCCTTGATTTCACTAACCTTTCCGGCTTCTGGGAAGATGTAGCGCTGGACCATGGGTTGCTGGAACTGTGGCAACAGGGCGCTCGTGTCGACCGCTTCTCCGAGCGCCAGGCGGATCGTGTTGCCGACGAAGTCAACACCGGTGTTGAGCGGTATCATCAGGGTACAGAAGTAACCGCCGGACAGGCGCGCGGCCAGTTCAATGACATGGGGCTTGCCGCCGGCCAGCGCTATGTCGCCTTTGACGGTGCCGTCTTTAATGCCCATGGCGGCGGCGGCGCGTTCCACCACGTCGCAGACGGCGGCATGGGCGGCGGCGTCAAGTCGGGTAGGCAGGTCGCTGCCATTTTCAATAAAGTAAGGCGCGTAGCGATCCAGGTATTCGTAATTGCGGTCGGCAAATCCGGAGGTATAACATTTGCCTCCGATGACAAGGCTCTCGGTTGAAATCTGCAGACCGTCGAGATAGGCCTCGACCATGACGCGGCCGGTAGGGGAATTTTCTTTTGAGGCCGCAAAGGCCCAGTCCAGATCGCTTGACGGGCCGAGCCGAATGACGCCGCGGCTGCCGCGACTGTCGACAGGCTTCAGAACCATGTCGGGGCCATGGGTTGCCATGATCTTGGCGAGTTCTTCGGCGGAGGC
>JAUWTJ010000011.1 GCA_030614785.1 Alphaproteobacteria bacterium
CGCAAGGCTCCTTGCCTTGCCGACCCACTGGCCGAGAATACGCATCAGGCGTGGCAGATCCTTCGGCCCGACGACAATAATCGCGACGGCCGCAATGATCAGGAGTTCCACCCATCCGATGTCGGGACTCATATCTCAGGCCCAGCATTTATGATCGCGCGTTTCAGGAGCCGGTCTTCTTGTCGTCCACCGGCTCGCCGGTTTCATTGTCCAGCGTCTCGCCGTTTTTCTTCAATTCCTCATTGCCTTCCTTCAATCCCTTGCGGAAGGAGGTGATGCCCTTGGCGACATCGCCCATCAAATCGGAAATCTTGCCGCGGCCAAACAGCATAACCACTACGACGGCGATAATAATTATCTGCCAAATACCAATACTCATCGCGTCTCTCCATTTTGCGCGAAAACGAAATCGCGGGGAATATCTCACATATTGGGCGAGCGGGTCAAAAAAACCGTTAAGTCCCCGTCCCTTGCGGCGATTGGTCCAGTAACCGAGAAAGAAGGGCCAGGGTCACTCTTCCAGGAGCTGGTCCGCCTCGTCGTCAAAAGGCGTGGCGATATCGCCGCCGAACAGATCTTCCTGTTCGTCCTCATCATCGTCGTCTTCCTCGGGCAGTGTGTCTTCCGGCAACGGGACGGCAAAGCCGGCTGGCAGGCGCGCATCGAGCAGGCCTGCGGCCTTGAGTTCCTCAAGACCTGGCAGGTCCTTGACCATTTCGAGCCCGAAGTGATCAAGAAAGTCCTCTGATGTGCCATAGGTCACAGGGCGGCCGGGGACACGGCGACGGCCGCGCAGTTTGACCCAGCCGATCTCCATCAGGACGTCGACGGTGCCTTTTGAGACGCTGACGCCGCGAATGGCTTCGATCTCGGCTCGGGTCACCGGCTGGTGATAGGCGATGATGGCAAGAGTTTCGATCGCGGCGCGGGACAGGCGGCGCTGCTCAACGCGTTCCTTTTCCATCATGAAACTCAGGTCAGGCGACGTGCGGAAGGCCCATTTTCCTGCCACGGAGATGAGATGTACACCGCGACCCTCATATTGGCCTTTGACGGCCTCGAGTACGGTCGGGATGTGGACGCCTTCAGGCATCCGGTCTTTCAAGGTCGCAAGATTGAGAGGCTCGGCTGCGGCAAAGAGCAGGGCTTCGGCCATGCGGACATGTTCCACGTCGAGCTCATAGTCGCCAGCGCCCTCGTCCTCATCCACGACCTGCAGCTCACCTTCATCGATGGGCGTATCCTCGTCCTCGTCGGGAAGCTCATCTCCATCGAGATCTCCCTCATCAAGATCATTGGCCACTACGTCGTCTGCCGCCTCGACCTCATTTGTATCCGGGGCATTATGGCCGTCATCATTTGCAGCGTCCGGAGTGGAGGCAACCTCGATTGTCTCATCCTCGACTTTAACTGTTCCGGGCTCATCCATACTCATCAGGTTCTTTCTAACTAAATTTTGGTTTACCAAATTTTGACTTACTCAGTATCGGCCGTAGTCCGCTTGCGAATGTAAATCGGGGCGAAATGGTCCGTCTGGCGCAGTTCAAGGAAACCGTCCCGTGCAAGCTCGAGACCTGCTGTGAATGTGGATGCCTTCGCAGATCGGCGCATCCTGTTGGCGACGGCTCCATCTATAGATCCTGCCTCATCGGGTTCGATCCCGAACAGTCGATAGGAGGCCACGCCCGCAGGCAGAAACTCATCGAGCCTCGACCAGTCCGGGATGCGCCCAAGAATTCCCTCAAGACGGCGGCGCGCATCCTCGATGGCCAGAACGATGGGTTTGACGACGACGTATTCGACTTCCGAGCCACGAATACGCCCGTCCGAATAGGCTTTGAGGAGCTCGTAAAGTGTCGCGCTGTATTCTGATTTGCGAACGATCCGAATACCTTCCGGTGCCCCTCGCGCAAAGACGTCCCGGCCCAATCTGTTGCGGGCAAATAGCTTGGCAGCGACGTTGCGCATGGCCTGAAGGCGTTGCAGCTGGAAGGCCAGTCGGGCAGCCAGCTCCTCGCCGGTCGGCTCGTCCTCATCCGCTTCACCGGGCAGCAGAAGGCGTGATTTCAGGTAGGCAAGCCAGGCCGCCATCACGAGATAGTCTGCCGCAAGCTCAAGCCTCAGCGATTTGGCCTTCTCGATAAACTCGAGAAACTGATCCGCCAGCGCCAGGATTGATATCTTGGTGATATCAACCTTTTGTGCCCGCGACAGAGCGAGCAACATATCAAGCGGGCCTTCATAGCCCTCAACGTCAACAACCAGGGTATCGGCCGAGATCGCACCCTGGTCACCGGCAATCAGGGCGTCCATTCCGGCGTCGACCGTGGCACCGCCATTCGGCTCAACGTCGTCGTTGTCGGCCTCAGGCAAAGCGTCTTGTTGATTTATGGTTTCTTCTTCAGTCACTGGTTCAATCACTTGTAAATTCGGGCATTGAGCTAATTTGCCATAACGATCTCTTGTAGCCGATTCCATGCCTCTCGTGGGTCAAAATCGTCCGGCTCGCGCAAGGCCCCGGTTGCCGCCTGCGCCCGCTCCAGCGCCCTGCCCGCCAGCTCAGGGGTTTCGGACGCTATAGCCTGCATTTCCGCCATTTTTCCGTTGCAGTGCAGCATCATATCACAGCCGGCTTCCAGCGAGGCCCGGGTGCGGGTTTCAAAGTCTCCGTGCAGCGCGCCCATGGATAGATCATCGGTCATCAGGAGCCCGTCAAACCCGATGCGGCCAGCAGCCTTGCTCCGGATCGCCTCGTCAATTACGCGCTTTGACAGCGTCGAGGGCACCTTATCATCAAGGGCGGTGAAGATCAGGTGCCCGGTCATCCCCAGCGGCATGTCACTGAGCGCCCGAAAGGGTACGAAGTCGGTTTTCTCCAGCTCCTCAAGCGTTGCATCAACAACAGGTAGTCCATCGTGACTGTCGATGCTGGAGCGGCCATGTCCGGGCAGATGTTTGATGACCGGCAAGACGCCGCCGGCCAACACACCTTCTGCTGAAGCGCGGCCCAGGATGGCGACAATTTCGGGGTCCTCGGAATAGACCCTGTCGCCGATTACGACATCGTTTGAGCCTGGCACCTTGATATCCAGCATCGGGATGCAGTCGACATTAATGCCGTTGGCTTTCAATTCATGGGCGAGCAGACGACTGTTGAGCCAGGTCGCCTCACGGGCGGTTTCCGGGTCGCGTGCCCAGGCCTCGCCAAAAACAGCGTTGGGCGGTGCATCGCGCCACTGTGGCCCACGAAGACGGGCAACCCGGCCGCCTTCCTGATCGATAAGGATCGGGACATTGTCCCGGCCGGAAAGCTCTCGCAGTTCATCGGTAAGTTTCAGGAGCTGAACCGGCGTCTCAATATTCCGGGCAAAGACAATATAGCCCCAGGGATTGACCTCCCTGAAGAACTTTTTCTCAGCCACATTGAGGGTCAGGCCTTCAAAGCCGTAAATGACAGCACGTTCGGTCAATCAGATCTCATTTCTTCGGAGGCGACGTCAGGTCGGGCGAACAAGGCAATCCTGTCGGCGTTCCTTGAGGGCGGCGCAAAGGGCTTGTGCGTCAGCTTTCGTCGCGAAAGGTCCAATGCGCAAACGATAATAGATGCCTCTTTCCCCGAGGTCGGCGAGTTGAATGTCCGGCCTGAGATTGGCAAGCAGATCACTGTTCTTGCGATTGAGCGCTTCCCATCCTCCGGACGCAAGGTCAGCGCCCCTGAAGGAACCAATCTGTACGACATAGGCCCCGGAGGTCGCCGAGGGGATGGTCCCGGATGCCCGGTTGACCATGCCCTCGTCAACCTCGGCGACAGAATTGCCTATTGGTTCCAGGTCCGCCTCAGGGAGGCTTTTGATGAGATCACCTATGTCCTCAACCTCGTTCACGACTTCAGGTTTCGGAGAAGGCAAATCCTTGGAAGCTTCACTCACCAGTGCCGCTGCGGGTATTTTTTCATCTCCCCCGGTTTTCGCGGGGTCACCTGTTTCGGCAGTGTCGCTGGCAGTATCAGTGTCAATGTCAGGGGCATCGTCCGATGCCTCACTTGACCTCAGGCCCGAAATATCGATCGGCTCTTCGGGCTCCGGCAGAAGACGTTCGACGCGCTCGGGTGCTTCGCCCGAAACACGGTCATAAACTGTCTTGTCCTGATGCGGCACGTCGAGACCGCCGGGATCTTCCGGCTTGACCTTCTCGGGCCCTGCCTCGGCGACAATCACAGGCGGGGCGTTACGCCCACCGGTTCTTACGCCTTGCTGAAAAACCACAAAAAGCAGAGCGGCGGCAGCGCCGACAAACACAATCGCGAGGAGCAACACCATACGTCCGCGGCCAGCTTCATCGCCGGTTTCCTCATAGGTCATGGGGTCCTCTGGCGGCCCATAGTCGGCTGCATTTGTATTCGGGGTCTCTTCATCTGGATTATCTGGCATTTATCATCTCAAAAATAGGTTCCACGAAACTGCCTTATCCACCATTTTTCAGGTGCAATGCCCCCAACACACCCCATAACGAACTTATCCGAATCATTATTATAGCCAAATCAGGCTCAAGCCAACACGCCTGTTCACCAATTTCCGTTACACGCGCTCACCACCCGATATGGGACTGTAAATCAGGATTTCCAGATATTGTGGTCGCCGATCAAGCTACGGTGCTCCTCGATGGCAAACCGATCTGTCATACCGGCAATATAGTCACAAACGATTGAGGCTGTGGCCTGGTCTCGAGGTCCATTGGTTCCGTGCTGCCAATCGGGCGGCAGGACTTCCGGTTCATTGATGAAAAGCTCAAACAACTCCCGCACGACCCGCTTGACCTTTGAAGTCATGCGGTTAACCCGGTAATGCCGATACATGTTTTTGAAGAGAAACTCTTTCACCACCCGATCTTCTTCAGCCATGGCATCTGAAAAGGTCGCAATAACACCGCTGTGCGCCCTCACTTCGTCCGCAGACCCTACTCCACTCGCCTCCAGCCGCCGACTTGTTTCGGCCAGCACGTCATTGACCATGAAGGAAATCATGCGGCGAATTGACTCATGGATGAGGCGTCCGCGCTCCAGTCCGGGATATTGATCCAGAACTTCCCTGAAAATAGCACCGACCAGTGGCAGATCCATAAGGTCATCAATCTCGAACAGCCCGGCCCTCAGGCCATCATCGATGTCGTGATTATTATAGGCGATGTCATCGGACAAAGCCGCGACCTGGGCTTCAAGCGACGCCCAGGTGTGCGGCTCAAGGTCGTGGACCTTGCAATAATCCCCGATGGGACCACCCACATCACCCAGCGGGCCATTGTGCTTCACGAGGCCTTCAAGGGTTTCCCAGCTCAGGTTGAGGCCATCGAAATCTGCGTAACGATGTTCCAGAGTGGTCACAATCCGAAGCGCCTGGGCATTGTGATCAAAGCCGCCAAAATCCTCCATCAACTCGGCGAGGATGTCCTCGCCCGCGTGGCCAAAGGGTGTGTGCCCGAGATCATGGGCAAGTGCCACAGCTTCGGCGAGATCCTCGTCGAGGCCCAGTGCACGGGCAATGGATCGCGCGATCTGGGCGACCTCCAGCGAGTGTGTCAGGCGCGTGCGGAAATAGTCACCCTCATGGTAAACAAAAACCTGGGTCTTGTGCATTGTCCGCCGAAACGCCCCGGAATGCACAATCCGGTCCCGATCTCGCTGAAAACAGGTCCGTGTCGGACTTTCTGCTTCAGCGGTCAGCCGCCCGCGGCTTGCGGACGCGTGACAGGCGTAGGGAGCCAGTTTAGAGTGATTATTAAAAGGAAAGCTGGACATTTGCCCTCTTCACACCACATGTTGATGGCACAATTCATTCAAGTGCCCTGAATCCACCGGGTGCAGCAATAGCCGAGAATGCGATGGAAAACCAGACGCCTGTAACAGTAAGCGACGCTGCCATCAAGCAGATCGCCGGAATTTTGGCCCGCGAAAAAGAAGGCGCGTTCCTGCGCGTTTCAGTTTCCGGCGGCGGCTGCTCGGGTTTTCAATACGGGTTTGGCATTGAGACAAGTCCAGCAGCAGACGATCTTGTCATCCAGCGAGACGGCGCAACAGTGGCGGTCGATCAAATGTCCATTGAATTTATGGAAGGATCGGTCATAGATTATGTGGATGATCTTATTGGCGCGTCTTTCCAGGTAAGAAATCCACTGGCGACCGCCTCGTGCGGCTGTGGCACTTCATTTTCCATCTGACCCTTCGAGCTGCGGATCTTTATCCATGAAAATTGCTACGTGGAACGTCAACTCGATCAAGGCGCGACTTGAAAATGCAGAGCGGTGGCTGAAAGACTTTCAGCCAGATGTTGTGTGCATGCAGGAAATCAAATGCATTGATGAGAACTTTCCCTCGCAGGTCTTCGAAGATCTTGGTTACAATGTCGCTGTACACGGACAAAAAACCTATAACGGCGTCGCCTTGCTGTCCAAAACCCCGATGGAAGACATCCTGATCGGCTTGCCCGGCGACGAGAGCGATGATCACGCGCGCTTCATTGAAGCAACAATTACCACACAGAGTGCACCCGTGCGGGTCGCCTCACTTTATTTGCCCAATGGCAATCCGACTGATACGCCGAAATATCCCTACAAGCTTGGCTGGATGGACAGGCTCATCACTCATGCCGAGGAATTGCTCAAGAGCGAAGAACCCTTTGTGCTCGCCGGAGATTATAATGTGATCCCGACGGAAGACGATGTTTGGGACCCCGGGGCATGGTGGGGCGACGCGCTCTACCGCCAGGAGACCCTCGATCAGTACCGCCGTTTGACGAACCTTGGTCTGACGGACGGCTTCAGAACTTGCCATGGCCAAAGCCATCGTTATTCGTTCTGGGACTATCAACGCGGCGCCTGGCAGAAGGACCACGGCATCCGGATTGATCATCTGCTTATGTCACCGCAGGCCGCTGACCGCCTCAAAGGCGCTGATATTGACCGCAGTCCCAGAGGCTGGGAGCGCCCGTCTGACCACACGCCGGTTTGGGTCGAAATCGACTGATCTGGCGGCATTCCCCCTCCCGATACCCCCCAAACGCTGGACAAATCGGCAGGTGCCGAATATTTTCCAATCAGGCTTTCGGCCGCCAGGCCCTCTCAAGCCTCTGATACGCCCAAAAACTTCATCGCCCCCGGATATTGATTCAAATTCCACTCAAAGACGAATGCCGGAGCACACTTCTTTGCAATCTTCTCATCAATAACATGTGCAGGATTGCCGGTTTTTCAATTGAACCGGCGCGGTGACCCACTCTGTCACCATGGTATCGAAGCAGTGAGGTTATAAAAATGACTCGCAAACGGCTTTCTGAAGCCTGCATGACGACAGCAGGAAGAGGTCGGAACTTCCTTTCCCGGTTCGCGTCCAATACCCGGGGCAACGTCGCCATGATTTTTGGTGTCAGTTTGCTCCCTATCATGATCAGTGTGGGGGTTGCCGTGGATCTCAGCCGTTCGCTCGTCGTGCGGGAACGATTATCCCAGGCCATCGATGCCGCTGCCCTCGCTGCCGGCGCGTCGCCCGGGATGACGACAGCAGCAAAAACAACATACGTCAAAAACTACCTGATGGCCAACTATGACACCAGTCAAATTGGCACCCTGGGATCTCTGTCGATATCTGAAGTCGCCAGTGTTGTAACGGTCTCTGCAACTGCAACAATGAATACTGTATTCCTCGGCATTATCGGTTACTCCAATCTCACATTGAACGTCTCAACACAGGTGACACGAAACACCTCCGGGCTCGAGTTCGTCATGGTGCTGGATAACACAGGTTCGATGTCAGGGTCCAAGATCGCCGACCTGAAGACAGCGGCCAACAAGCTGGTCGATGTTTTGTATGGAGCGCCAGGGAGCACCAGTCCGCTGAAAATTGGGCTGGTTCCGTTTTCTGCGGCGGTCAATATCGGAACTGCTGCACGTGCGGAAGGGTGGATGGACGAATTTGGTGATGCCGCTCTGGCTAAAAGTAAAATGAACTACACCCCGGGGCAAACCGTTTGGGACCTTTATGGCGCCATCCCCAACAGGGCGTGGGATGGATGTGTTGAAGCGCGCCAACAGCCCTATGACACGACCGACGACCCTTCAGTCAGCGCAGACACACTCTTTCAACCCTACTTTGCGCCTGACGAGAACAGCGCGTCCGGCTACGCCAACGATTATTTGGTCGATGGCATAACCGGAACAACACAGGTGCGTCAGAAGTATGTCGGCAAGTACAACGGGACAAGTGTGTCATCCGGGTCAAGAGGTCCGCTGCGTGGATGTACCGTTGATCCGGTCACACGCCTGACAAATGACCGATCAACAATAACCAACGCCATCAATGCGATGGGTGCCAGCGGCTATACGCACATTCCTGTCGGCCTGGTTTGGGGGTGGCGCCTGATCTCCCCGGACGCCCCCTTTACAGAAGGCGTGGCCTATACTGATGCCACCTGGAAAAAGGCGCTGGTCATTCTTACCGACGGTGAAAATACTATCAACAGCAAGAGTAACGATAATAAGTCGAACTACTCTGCTTACGGCCATCTTGTTGACGGGAGGCTCGGCACCACAAGCGCTGCGGCCTTCAGAGATCAGTTGAATAGCAATACATCACTTTTGTGCAAGCGCATCAAGGCGGAAGGCATTCGGGTTTATTCCATTACCTTTAATGTCTCCTCCAGCACAGTTACCAACCTCATGAAAGGCTGCGCGTCCGAGCCGGGCCTCTATTTCAACTCTCCGACCGGCGCCCAGCTCACCGCCGCATTCGAGGCTATTGCGCAAGACCTGAACAATCTTCGGATTAGTAAATAGAGGACCGCAGGATGATAGATCGCACAATTGGTTTTCGAAGTTTGATCCGCCGCTTCATCAAAGCTAAAGGCGGTGTGGCAGCAGTTGAATTTGCGTTGATTGCAGCGCCGTTCTTTATGTTGCTCTTTGCAATTCTGGAAGTAGCGATGATATTTTTCTCATCCCTTGTCCTGGAAAACGGCGTCATCAATGCTGCCAGAACAATCCGTACTGGAGAGTTCCAGAAAACAGGCGGCGGGATAAATGAATTCAAGACAGAGATTTGTGGGTCAATGGCCGCATTAATCAAATGCGGGCCGGATCTCTACTTCGATGTGAAAACTTTTTCCAACTTTGGCTCAACGACTTTTTCGGATCCAATGGCAACGGGCACTTTCGGTGGCGGTTTCGGATATAAATCCCCCGCCGCGGGTGAGGTCGTCTTGATGCGGGTCTATTACATGAAAAAAATTCACACTCCGGGCCTGCGGATCTTCTTCGCAAATTCCGGCGGCGACAAACGCATAATTTCTTGGTCGGCAGCTTTTGAGACAGAACCATTTTAGGTGAAAGGGTAGAAAATGATTATCTGGATTCAGAGCTTTTTGAGGCAGAAGTCAGGCGTATCATCAGTCGAGTTCGCTCTCATAGCGCCCTTGATGATTGCCATTTTCCTTGGGATGATCGAGATTTCGGATGGTCTGACCGCCAAACGGAAGGTCGCGTCGGCGACCAGCACCGCGGCAGATCTTGTCGGCCGGACAAAGGCTGTGAGTAGCGCGGACATCGCAGATGTCTATTCGGCCAGCAAAGCAATACTGGAGCCCTACAATACGACTGCGATCGAAATCCGAATTACGTCTGTAATTATTAATCTGGACGGGACCACCCAGGTCGGATGGAGCGATGCGTTAAACACCAGCACGCTTGTCGTCGGAGATCCCTACGTCCTGCCCCCGGGTATTGGCTTTCCTGGTGGCAGCGTGATTATTTCAGAAGTGGCGTATGCCCACATGGGACTTGTCGGAAATTTCCTCGGCAGTCCCCATATCTATAGCGATATTTTTTACGTGCAGCCTCGTCGGTCATTGCAGATCCAGCATTTGTAGATCGAAGATGACAGCGTCCATGGTCTCCGAAACGAATTTACTGCCTGACTATTGTGTAGCCTTCATTTTCGAGCAATTCTATAACGTTGTTTTTCCCCGCCAGGTGGCCGGCGCCAACGGCGACGAAGTATTTGCCATCACTTTCCAACATAGTTTTTAATGGTTCGATCCAGTTGCGATTGCGCTTGTAGAGTACAGCGTCAATAAGCTCCGGGGTCTTCGCCATTGACGTGTTCAGGATTTCAGCGACGGCTGCGATGTCTCCTTGTGACCAGGCCTCAATCATTAGTCCCATCATCTGTTCGATGTCTACAAGGTCTTCAATCGACGCCAACAGGATATTGACCTGAACCTGGTCAGGATGATCGGCAAGGGCGCGAATGCCGGCATCACCGGACTCCAGATAACCCAGAGCCATTGCGTTCCTTTTGGCCACGGCAAGGAAGACTTGCTCAACACCGCTGTCAGGCTCGAACCCAAGGCTGAACATCGCAGTCAAACCGGCCTGGAGCGAAACGAACCACGGCTTGAGCGCGGCCGCACCATCGACTGACATCCCCCACGGCTTGATGGCCGCATCGATACGCTCAACCTCATCATCTTTAAAGTAGGATCGAAGCGTCTTGCCCTCCGGGTTGAAGGCATACTTTTGCATGAGCGCGCCAATTTCGGCTTCGTTTGAAGTGTCGGCCTCAAGGACCAGCGTATCTGATGCGGCCATTGCAGTCACAATCGTTTCATTCTGCCATTCAAGATCCATCGGCAGGAGATGGAACGTACCGAAGAGATAAAGCTCCGCCTTGCCGCCCTCGACCTTCCAGATTGCCGGCCCCGGTGTTGGCTCGTTGCCAGCTTGTTGTGACCAACAGATCGCGAGAACGACCAGGACAATTGCCAGGACGGTTATCAGGGATTGCGGGAGAAGTGAAACACGCGGCAGTCTCATGAATGCTTGCCTCAATGAAATGCAGGGGGGATATATATAGAAGCCTACCGAATTTTCTCCGGCGCCCCGCTGGCCACTATGTCATCCGCTTTTGAGATACTGACATCAGACAGGACAAGTCTTTTCTCTTTATACGTATCGCCAATGTACTGACGCAGATTGCGGTTCTCGTCGTCGTCTGTGATCATCTGGTCAAGTGGCATTGCCATTTTCGACCACTTGTTTTCCGGTTCGACCCCGGAGGCAATTTTGTTTGCCAGCGAAAGCCAGACCATACCTTGCACATCGTCGAGATCGACACCGGTTCCGGCAAAATAGAGTTGGGCCAGTTTGAACCTTGCAAGCGCGATGCCGTCGAGGCTGGCCAGCCGAAACCATTGAGAGGCGTGATAGGGCGCGGGTTCAAGGCCGTGTTGGTGATCCCCGTAAAGAAACAATTCACCAAGGTCGAACCGGGCAATCGGATGACCCGCCTCGGCAGCCATATAGAGCCATTTTGAGGCCTCGCGCAGGTCAATCTCTTCGACACCCTGTCCCAACCGGTAATTAGTGGCGAGCTTCACAGCGCTCTCGACATGTCCTTGCTCTGCTGCCTTTTGATAGAATGAATTTGCAACTTCGAGGTCCTGGCCAACCCCCTCGCCAGCAGCATACATATTGCCAACAAAATATTGCGCAACGGGGTTGCCGCGATTAGCGTCTGATTCCCATTCCAGAAAGGCCTCGCGAGGGCGTCCCGCTGCGTAAGCGGTCTGACCGCTTTCAAAGTCCGCGAGGGCCGGGCCACAAACCAGCCCCCCTGCCCCAGCTGCACCACCAGTCAGTATAACGGCGATGATGATCGTCTTCATCCGCATCATAGCAAAGGCCTTCTCTTCACAACATTCGATCAGGCGGCTCCCTGAAGGCGTTCCAGGGCTTCGTTCAGTTTGCATTTGACCTCTTCGGCTTCAGCCTTTCTGGATCGTTGCTCTTCAACAACCTCCTCGGGGGCCCTGGCGAGGAATTTTTCGTTCGACAATTTGGCATCAAATTTCTTAATTTCGCTTGCCGCTTTATCGATTTCCCTGGTCAACCTCGCCGTCTCCTGGTTGATATCGATAACCCCCTCAAGTGGCAGGAATATGGTCGCTTCATCAATAACTGTCTGGACCGCTCCCTTTGGCATCTCCTCGGTGGTTCCAAGTGTGCCAAGACGGGCCAGAGTCTCGATAATGACTGCGTGTCTGGTCAACCGATCAAGATTGATGTCAGAGAGGCCTTTGACAAGAATATCGATCTTGGCGCCACCGGGAACATTCATTTCCGAGCGGATCGAGCGGATTTCTGAAACGATCCGTATCAGCCAATCGATTTCGTCAACGCTCTCGCGATCCACATTGATGGACGAAACATCAGGCCACGACGTAAGCATAAGTGCGCCATCGCGCCCGCCTGCGTTCTCGCCAATGCGCGCCCAGAGTTCCTCGGTGATAAAGGGCATGAAGGGATGCAGGACAATGAGGATCTGATCAAGCGCCCAGGCGACGCAGGCACGGGTTTCGCGCTGTACATCAAGGTCATCCCCGTTGAGGAGCGGTTTGATGAGTTCCACGTACCAGTCGCAAAAGACACGCCAAACGAAACGGTAGGCCGCATTGGCGGCATCATTAAACCGATAGCCTTCAATCCCTTCAACAATGCCATCAACCGCACCGGCCAGTTCGCCAACGACCCACTTGTTGATGGTCTGTTTACAGGTATCTGGATCAAAGTCAGCTTGCGGAATACATTCATTCATTTCTGCGAAACGCGCAACATTCCACAGCTTGGTGCCGAAATTGCGATAACCTTCAATGCGTGATTTGGCGAGCAGAATATCCCGCCCCTGAGCGGCCATGGCGGTGAGTGTAAAGCGAACAGCATCGGCGCCGAATTCATCAAGCAGAGCCAGAGGATCGACCGCATTGCCCTTTGATTTGGACATCTTCTTGCCGTGTTCGTCCCGGATGAGAGAGTGGATATAGACGGTGTGGAACGGAACTTCATCCATGAAGTGAAGTCCCATCATCATCATCCGGGCGACCCAGAAAAAGATAATATCAAACGCGGTGACCAGTACATCTGTCTGGTAGTAGCGCGCAAGCTCTGGCGTCTGATCCGGCCATCCCAGGGTCGAGAACGGCCACAAAGCTGAAGAAAACCAGGTGTCCAGGACATCCTCGTCACGAACGAGATCGACGGTCTTGCCGTAATGTTTTGCCGCCGCCTCTTGCGCGGCCTCTTCTGTCTCTTCAACAAAAACCTCACCGTCCGGGCCATACCAGGCCGGAATTTGGTGCCCCCACCACAGTTGTCGGGAGATGCACCACGGCTGAATATTCCGCATCCACGAGTAGTAGGTCTTCTCCCAGTTTTTCGGGACGAAAACCGTATCGCCTTTCTCGACGGCGGCAATGGCAGGCCTGGCCATCTCCGCGGCATTGACATACCATTGGTCGGTCAGCCAGGGTTCAATGACAACCTCGGACCGGTCGCCATAGGGAACCATCAATGTGTGGTCCTCAATCTTTTCGACAAGCCCCAATGCGTCAAGATCCGCAACAATGCGCTTGCGCGCCTCAAACCGCTCCAAACCTTGATAGGCTTCGGGAACTTCTTCATTCAAATTTGCATGCTGATCAAAAATATTGATCAGGGGCAGGTTGTGGCGACGACCCACTTCATAGTCATTAAAGTCATGTGCCGGTGTGATCTTTACCGCACCAGATCCCTGCTCGGGGTCTGCGTATTCGTCAGCAACAATTGGAATGAGGCGGTCTGTCAGAGGCAGGCGGACATGTTTGCCAATCAAATCCTTGTAGCGTTCATCGTCGGGATGGACCGCAACAGCGGTGTCGCCAAGCATGGTTTCAGGGCGTGTGGTCGCGACCGTGATGGTGCGCCCCTTCTCGCCTTCGACCGGATATCTGAAGTGCCACATGAAGCCTTTGACCTCGCGGGCCTCGACCTCGAGATCAGATATCGCCGTCAGAAGTTTCGGATCCCAATTGACAAGGCGCTTGTCCTTGTAAATCAGTCCCTCCTTGTGAAGCTGAACAAAGACCTTACGGACCGCCTTTGACAGGCCCTCATCCATCGTGAAGCGTTCTCGGCTCCAGTCACACGATACGCCGAGGCGTCTGAGCTGCGTGGTAATGGTTCCGCCGCTCTCCTCTTTCCAGTCCCATACCCTCTTGACGAAGGCCTCGCGCCCCATGGTGCGACGGTCGGTTTGATTTTCCTCCATCAGCTTGCGTTCAACAACCATTTGCGTGGCGATCCCTGCATGGTCGGTCCCGCATTGCCACAGGACGTCCTTGCCGCGCATGCGTTCAAACCGGACGAGAATGTCCTGCAGCGTATTGTTGAGGGCATGGCCGATGTGGAGGCTCCCGGTGACGTTGGGCGGCGGAATCACGATGCAGAACGCGTCCTCGGCCGTGTTACCGGAAGCCTTGAAGGCCCCGCTTTCTTCCCAATCCTTATAGATCCGCTGCTCGGCCTCGCCGGGCTGGAACGTCTTGCTCAACATTTTTCTTTGCTTCTCTTTTTCATTCAGTGTCGCATCCTGCGCACTTTGTGGAGGTATTTACGTGTTCAGAGACCTTTTTCCAACAAAAACGGGCTTCAAACGAAAAAACCACCCTGCCGGGACAGGATGGTCAATTCTCATCATTTCCCTATATTTGGTTCGCGCTATGACACGCCGCCGCCTGACACGCGGTCGATCTCGCGCTGTACAAGCTCTTCTACAATTCCGGGAAGGTTTTCATCAAGCCATACCTTGAGAAGCGGTCTCAGGGAAGCAATCACAACTACCTCGACTGTGTTGGCCGAACCCAGAGTTGCTGTTTTGGCGAGACTGCCAAAGGCAGCCATTGCGGCGCCTGCCGCCACGTCACCCAGAAGACCGTCCTCACTCTCAACTGTCGGAGTCGAAGCCGCCGCTACCGGAGCGGGCTCTGGCTGTGGCTCACGTTCCGGCTCGGGCTCGGGCTCGGGCTCGGGCGCGGGTTCTGGCTCGGGTTCCGGGAGAACTTCCCCCTCTGCCTCAACCATCATAAGATCATCATCGCCAATGGGCTCTTCTTCGGCCACGTCGGTTAAATCGAAAACATCTTCCTCTGGCTCAGGCTCGGGTTTTGGCTCAGGTTCCAGCGCAGGATCTGGCTCCTCGGCTTCAACCTCAGCCTCAGCTTCCGTGCCCACTTCTTCTGGATCACCATCTTCGGAGATAATCCGCCTGATTGAGGCGAGGATTTCCTCCATTGTTGGTTCCTGTTGCGAGTTTTCCTGATCACTCATGAATGTACTCTCACCTAAGATTGCTCCAGCTGCCAGATCCGTTTTCAGATCTCATCTGCAAACACCAGTTATTCCACGACACCGGACCGGTTCGCGAATCACGGCCATCTTACGCCGGAATCGTGAAAAATGTCATACACCGCGCCAAAATTATGCCGCCTGGGGCCGGTTTTGTCATAACTCAAATAATTTGTGGATTTTGCCACTACTGTTCCGCCACGGTCAGGCCCAGATCAGCGGCACTCAGGCGGCCAACAGAGGCAAGCAAGGCATAGGCCGCGACCATCTCGTTCCTGCGAGCTCCAACCAGAGTTACCCTTGCATCCAGCAGTTCCTGCTCGGCATCAAGCACATCGAGTGTGGTCCGCGAGCCGACCTGGGCTTCCTGCTGAACACCGTCAAAGGCTATCTCGTTTGCCCGGACCTGTTGCTGGCTGGAAATGATTGTCGCCTGAGTGGAGCGAAGTCCTTCCCAGGCGTTTATAACGCCTTCCCTGACAAGGCGCTCTGTCTCGGCGATTTGTATCCGGTTTTGATTGTTGACCTGTTTGGCCTGACGCAATCGAGAATAGACCGCCCCGCCCTGGTAGAGGGGTATCGTTACCTGGCCTGTCAGAAATGTCGTATCTGTTTCAGCAAAGCCACTGCTTACGCCCTGAACATAGTCCCGTTCATCTGTATAACTATAGGACCCTTGCAATGACACTTGCGGTAGCAGACCGCCCCGTGTTGCCTTGACGCCCTCTCTGGACGCTACTTCCCGCTCTCTTGCTGCGCTGAGAACCGGATTGGATTGCAGGGCGATAGCGACAGCCTCCGCTTCACTTTTCGGCATCGCGGCAAGTTCGGGAAGGTCCTCGATTGCTCCCATATTCACCGGGCTATGGCCGATGACACGCTCATAGGCCGACTGGCTGGCTATCAAGGCGGCTTCTGAACGCGTGAGGCGCGACTTTGATCCGGACAGACGCGCCTCGGCCTGGGCAACATCGGTTCGAGTAATCTCTCCAACGCGGAAACGATCCTGGGCAGCCTGCAACTGGCGCTCAAGAACCTGGACATTGTTGTGTGACAATTCCACGACTGATATATCGCGCAGAACATCGTAATAGGCTGTTACAGCATCAAACAGAACCTGTTGTTCAACCGACCGAAGGTTGGCTTCGGCGCCTCTGGTTTGAGCTTTTGCTGCTCTGGTTCCGTAATAAGTCTGGCCGCCCCTGAAAACCGGCAGGGAAACGACCGCAGCTCCGGAAAGAGGGCTGGTGGAGGTTTCAACATCAGGTGTCAGCGGATCATCGTCCTTGCCGGTGAAGTCCTGACTGGCAATTGACCCTTGAAGGGTAACGGTGGGAAGCCAGCCCGCCTGCGCCTGGCGAACATTTTCGCCTGTGGCCATCAGACCCGCCCGCTCGGCCTGCAGTGTAGGATTGGAGCCGTAGGCCGCAGCCAGGGCTTCGTTGAGCGTCTCGGCCTGCGCATTGGCCACGCCAACCGCAACAAGAGCCGAGCTCAAAAGAAGTGAGCGGATAATTTGTGCGGATTTCCCGCTTCTGTATTTTTTCAACAACACCTGAAGTCTCCTTATCGATCACAATGCCATGCGGATTTTGCAATTGCTGATGGTCTGCAAATTTGACCGAAGATCCCCAAGATCTACCTCGGCTCTGGACTAACTACACTAGTATGATGAACAGAGGGCGTAAAGCGGTCTCAACACCGCTGGAGTGCACTCACAATAGCGAGCCCCGATTATGTGATAAAATGCACGCTGAAACAAAGACCTGGGATCGTTTTTTGATCCTGTACTCAGAATACCTGGACTAAAAGACAAATTCGCTTTCCTGCTCAAACCCGGGAAGTG
The DNA here is from genome assembly GCA_030614785.1 of Alphaproteobacteria bacterium. GTDB lineage: Bacteria > Pseudomonadota > Alphaproteobacteria > M2410 > M2410 > JAUWTJ01. The sequence goes on from JAUWTJ010000011.1 coordinate 17,048, forward strand.
GCGGAGCACTGGCGTCGAAAAGTTCCACAGCAACAAAGTTATCCTTGTTGCGAGTGACAATCGTTGCACGTCCCACCTTGCCATTTTGAATTATGACAGCCATACGGCCGCCTTCTGCCAACTGATCTTCAATTTGCGGGCACCTGCGCGCAAGCGCGCCATCAACGAAAATAATGTCGTAGGGCCCCTGTTTTGCGAGGCCGCCTGCAAGCGATCCCGTTACCACCGCAACGTTGTCGATTTCCAGTTCTCCCAGGGTCTTTGTCGCCTTCGCAGCCAGGTCCTCGTCACTTTCAAGGGCAATGACCGCTTCTGTCAGTTTACCCATCACCGCAGCCGCATAACCGGTGGCGCAGCCGATAACCAGCGATACCGCGCCCGGTGTAACGCGAGCGCCCTGCATCAACTTTGCAAACGCTCGCGGGCGCATGAGATATCGGCCATCGGCGATCTCGATAGTGTTGTCCGAATAAGCCAGTGATTGCTTCGCCTTTGGAACAAAGCGCTCCCTGGGCAGATCCAGCATGACGGCCTGCAATTTCTTGTCACTGACATCATTGGTTCGAACCTGACCTTCCAGCATGTTTTTCCGTGCACTCTCAAAATCGGTCATGGCTCTATCCAAAGTTTGTGAAATTTGCGTCTGCGGTACTTGTCGTTGAGATCTTCTGGTGCCGGATCCGCTATCGAATCAAATCTCCGGCAAAATGCATGGCAGGCTTATACCGCTGCGACCAGCCAATGACAATATTGCACACCGTCGGTCATGGCGTGAGTCCAATTGGTGCGACCATTTCTCCACAATCCCGTACCACGGCGCTTCACAAGCTTTATCGAGCGTCGCGCATCATTCCGTTGCCAGAGCCAGCCGTCTCTGTTATATCGCCCATCTTCTGGCCACGTGGCGGAGTGGTTACGCAACGGTTTGCAAAACCGTGTACTCCGGTTCAATTCCGGACGTGGCCTCCATTCTTCCTTATGCCCGCAGTTATTCTGCCCTTTTGGGCGCGCCCGAGCGGCGAACTGCTGCAGCCTCAAGCCTGCTTACGGAAAAAGCCTTCTGTTAACCCTTTGTTAAGAGAATGGGGTGATCCTGTCATTGTCTTCCCTTGAAGACACCCCACCATTTACCCAACACCTCCGGGGCCGCCTACCCAGCGGCCCCAATTTCTTTTGGGCTCCGGCTTTCGAAAAGCTGACACAAACCCCTATTTTCCGTCTTTTTTTCCTTGCCCATTACGCCTGCGCCGCTCGCGCCAGATAACAAACCGGCGGCGAGCCCGACGAATCGGCGGCACGTCAATCGACAGAACGATGATACCCAATGGAATCATCCAGAAGCCAATCACCGGCAAAAACCCCAGCGTCCCCAATATGACCAGCAAGACACCGATCACCAGTCGCAACGGTCGGGATTTTGGCAGATGAAACATCCGGTTACCAATCTTCAGTTTTGACAAAATATCCTCCCAGGCGGGCTTTTTGCTATTATCCGGGTATCTGCGCTGCAATGCCAGCGGCACATGGCCACTTTTTGTCTGGTGTTAGACAAAAGACTTTGTTAGAAGCGCCTCCTTATCGGACGTCTCAAGATGTCCGACCTGATCCCCGGTAGCTCAGTTGGTAGAGCAATTGACTGTTAATCAATGGGTCGCTGGTTCGAGCCCGGCCCGGGGAGCCAGATAGAGGAAAGGCCCGGCGGATTGCCGGGCGTTTTTTTATCTCAAATTGTCGCTCAAGTCGTCCGCTACGGAGTAACAGAAACACTCTTCACAAGTGCCACTATACGCTTGCGAATGGTCGGATCATCAATACTCACAAAAGCCTTGCAAAGATCGATGCCGCCAGGACTGCGGATAAACTCTTCGTATTTCTTCACAGTATCGTCTTTTGCACCTTCATAGGCCCCTGGAGCATCCAGAACGACCGCATCGGCACCTTCAAAAAAGGACTGAACCGTAACATTCAAAATTTCTGCTATCAGGTACAGACGGCTCGCGCCAATCCTGTTTGCACCCTTTTCATACTTCTGTACTTGCTGGAAAGTGATTCCCAGACGATTCGCGAGCTCGGTTTGACTCATACCTACAACAGCACGCCTCAACTTGACTTGCCCGCCGACATGAGCATCGATCGGATTTCGGACTAATTTTGTCATTCTTTTTACTTCTCCCTTCAATCGCCGCAATAAACCAATACGGTTGATTAGCGACGAGTCACTGTGCCATCTAACGATTATGGCTTCAACTGGTTTACTCACCTCAAAGGTGGATAGAAAAACTTTTACAACACTCTGTTTAGTGTATCAACCACAATGATGTTGCTGGATTGCATTATATCCAAATTGTAATGCAACGCAGGGGATATTTCTGAAATACGGTAAACAGAAAACTTCGAAGTTCTCCAATATCCCTGCGGTACACCTGTATTGTGGGCCGCAGGAAAGTTAATTCAGGTGTTTGATGACCAGATCGATTAACCACGAAACTTTGTCAGAAATGACTGACAGCATCGGAACCAGCTCTGTGGCACGCATTATCAAGGTCTTTCTTGATGAACTTGATTCCCAAATTGTCGATATCTGCTCTCATCTTGCGGCGGATCAACTTGACCAGGTCGAGAATTTGGCTCACTCACTGAAGAGCACCACCGCAACCTTTGGCGCCACCGACCTCAATATGATTGCTGAAAAACTTGAGCAGGCCGCCCGAAACGAAAATCGCAATACCCTTGTCCCTCTCGTCGAGAGTTTGCGACAATGCGCTCAGGAGACCAAACCTCTTTTTACATCGTATACTGAATAATAAGGCACCCCTTTGCACCCTCCCCCCTTCAAATTCCTTACCCCGTCGTCTTTTGACATGACCGACGTCTCTATAAAAAAGAGCGAGACGGTTTATGAAGGCTATGCAGCGGTCAAGCGGTTGACCCTGCAACATGGCTTATTCGAAGGTGGCACGTCGGCCCCAATGACACGTGAAGTTTTTGTGTCCGGTGATGCAGTGGTGGTCATCCCCTATGATGTTCGACAACAAACTGTATTGCTCATTGAGCAATTTCGCGTGGCACCGCTACACCGCGGTGAACACCCGTGGATTTTCGAAGGCATCGCAGGGCGCATTGATGCGAACGAAATTGCCGAGGACGTCGCCAGGCGTGAAGCGATTGAAGAGGCCGGCTGCGCCCTTGATATTATGGAGAGGATTGGCGGGTTTTATCAGTCTCCGGGCATCTTTGCAGAGCATATAACCTATTATTGCGCCCCGGCGGATCTTTCCCGTGCGGGTGGGATCTTCGGTCTTGATAATGAAAACGAGGATATTCGGGCCGTGGTTGTTCCACTCACCGAAGCGCTGGCGGCGGTTGACGACAACCGCATCGTCTCGGCACCCACCGCGCTGGCCCTTCTGTGGATTGCCCGCAACACGGAACGCCTGACCCGGCAATGGCTCGACAGTAACCAGAGCGAACCTGACGCCAATCACACTTCCGTCACTTGAAGTGCCGCGCCTGGCGCTTTAGGTTCCAAATAACAACGCATTCTACACGACAGGACACCCACAATGGACTTCTGCCCTTCCATGGAAGCCGCTATCGGCAATACACCCCTCATCAAGCTCAGACATGCCTCCGATGAGACCGGGTGCCTGATCCTCGGTAAGGCGGAATTTATGAACCCGGGGCAGTCGATCAAGGACCGCGCTGCGCTCTACATCATCCGCGATGCAATCGAGCGCGGGACGCTCAAACCCGGCGGCACCATCGTCGAAGGAACGGCAGGCAACACAGGGATCGGACTTGCCCTGGTGGCCAACTCGATGGGCTACAAGACTGTTATTGTCATTCCCGAAACCCAGACCGAGGAAAAAAAGGACATGCTGCGGCTTGCCGGTGCCGATCTCAGGCAGGTGCCAGCGCTTCCCTACAAAGATCCCAAAAACTATGTGAAGTATTCAGGGCGTCTGGCTGAAGAGTTGAACGAGACCCTTCCAAATGGCGCGATCTGGGCCAACCAGTTTGACAATGTTGCCAACCGGCTTGCCCACTATGAGGGGACGGGACCGGAAATCTGGGAGCAGACCGACGGCAAGGTCGATGGCTTTATATGCGCTGTAGGATCCGGAGGTACACTGGGCGGCGTCTCCATGGCGCTGAAAGAACGCAATGAAGCCATCCAGATTGGCCTTGCTGATCCGATGGGAGCCGCCTTGTACAATTATTACGCTCACGGTGAGCTCAAGTCAGAAGGATCCTCGATCTCCGAAGGCATTGGTCAGGGCCGGATTACAGCAAACCTTGAAGACGTGATCGTTGATCGGCAATACCAGATCCCTGACGCAGAAGCGCTACCGGTTGTCTTTGATCTCCTGGAGCACGAGGGGCTTTGCCTTGGCAGCTCATCCGGGATTAACGTGGCCGGTGCCATGCGCATGGCAAAAGACATGGGGCCGGGCCACACCATCGTGACTGTTCTGGCGGACTATGCTACACGCTATCAAAGTAAATTGTTTAACCCCGCATTCCTCAGGGAGCTTGGCCTGCCAACCCCTGGATGGCTCTAAACGCATATCAGAAGAGACGCACTGCATGCCCCATTCCGACCCTACACTCCTCGTCAGCACAGACTGGCTCGCGGCACATCTTGAGGCGCCTGATGTGCGCGTCATTGATGCCTCATGGTACCTGCCGCAAATGGAGCGCGACGCCAAAGCCGAGTATCAGGCCGAACATATCCCGGGGACAGTCTTCTTCGACATCGATGAAATCTGTGATCTGGATGTTGATGCGCCGCACATGCTGCCGCGCCCGGAAAAATTCGCCAGCCGGATGCGAAAGCTGGGTATTGGTGATGGTAACCGCGTCATTATCTATGACGGTGCAGGCATCTTTAGTGCTGCGCGCGTTTGGTGGATGTTCCGTGCAATGGGCCACGAAGACGTGGCGGTTCTCGATGGAGGCCTTCCAAAATGGAAAGCCGAAAACCGGCCAATTAGTGATATGGCGCCAGTGCCGCGAGAACGTCATTATACGGCGCGGCTCAACAATCTTGTTGTACGCGACCTTGGGCAGATGCTGCGTAACACGGAGGCGCGCCGCGAACAGGTTATTGATACCCGCGCACCGGGCCGGTTTGACGGCAGCGACCCTGAGCCAAGACCCGGGATGCGCAGTGGCCATATTCCCGGCGCGATCAGCCTGCCGTTTATGACCCTTCTTAATGAAGACATGACCATGAAGTCACGCCGCGACCTCGAGGCGATATTTGAATCAGCCGGTATTGATGCCAGCACTCCCAAAGTCACATCCTGTGGATCTGGCATCACGGCTGCAGTTCTGTTTCTCGGACTGACCATTGCCGGCCACCGCCATGTCTCGCTTTATGATGGCTCCTGGTCAGAATGGGGTTCCCGAGACGATACTCCTGTTGAAACCTGATTGCGGAGTACTACGTTGGGCGTCAGCACACCGGTAACAATTACTTATCTGGAGATGACAGAGGAGCCCTTGCTCACAGTTCATCCGCCGGCCAATTCCGGCCAGCTGGGCTTGATCCGCGCGATCGACATGCCGGTCGCCTATTACCGCTATCTGTTTGACCAGGTCGGTCGGCCATGGAAATGGTTCAGCCGAACTCTCATGAGCGATGAGGCGCTTGCGGCTATCATTCATGATGATGCTGTAGAGGTTTTTGTTCTTTACCTCGACGGGTCGCCGGCGGGATATTTCGAACTCGATTTTCGCTCCAGCCCCGACGTCGAGATTCTTTTTATTGGTCTTACCGAAAATTACACCGGTAAAGGCCTCGGAAAGTTCCTGCTGGCCAACGCCATACAAAGAGCCTGGCAAGGACAGGATGAGCGAAAGGGCGGCGGGCAAAAGACAACGCGGGTCCATCTGCAGACCTGCACCCTGGATCATCCACGCGCCCTCCGGCTTTACCAGAAAATGGGGTTTGCACCGTTTTCCCAGGAAAAAACGGTTCTGGATATCCCGGAGCATTTTCTCTGAAACGTGGCGGATGGTTTTGAGCCACCCCGGTTTTCCACACAGCAAAAATCCCTGATGAACATGTTCTGGCCGCCGCATCTGTCGATGCGCCATAACCGTGATGGCAAGCCGGTAACATAACCGTGATGACAAGCCGTTAAATCTGTGACGAACGAGCGATTGACGGATCAGCTCCTGTCCAACACGGTGTGTGCAATCGACTATCAGCTGCGAATTTACCCCAATCCGGAGATCTCGTATGAATTTTCTTGCACCGCTCGCCCTTGTCCTCGCACTGTTTGCACTGCCCGGGGCCGCCCTGGCTCAATCCGCACCCGACCCGCGCGCCGGAGTTTTCTCGACAGAGCAAGCCTATCCATCCAAATTCGCCGAGGTGGATGGCGTCCAGATGCACTACGTCGAGGGCGGTAATTCCAAAGGCCAGGTCTTTCTTTTCCTGCATGGTAATCCAACCTCGTCCTACCTGTGGCGCAATGTGATGCCACATGTGGAGCCTTTTGGCCGAGTTATCGCCGTCGACCTGATCGGGTTTGGCAAGTCAGACAAACCGGATAGCGACTACACGTTTCAGGACCACAGCAAATACGTCGACGGGTTTATCAAGACACTGGACCTGAAAGATATCGTGCTGGTGATCCACGATTGGGGGTCCATGCTGGGCTTTGACTATGCCCGGCGCCATACCGGCAACGTGAAAGGCATTGCATTCATGGAGGCACTGGTCCCGCCAGCCTTCCCTGCGCCGAGCTATGAGGCCATGGGTCCGATCGGCGATATATTTCGTCAATGGCGCGATCCTGAAACCGGCCCCGCCCTCCTCATTGACCAAAACATGTTCATCGAGGAGATACTTCTCAAGGGAGCACTGACCCGCGAGTTGACGGAAGCTGAAAAGGACGCCTACAGGGCGCCCTTTCTTGACCCGGAAAGCCGTAAGCCTATCTATGTCTGGCCAAATGAATTGCCAATCGAAGGTAAGCCTGCGCGCAATGTGGAAGCCGTCTTAAAAGTCGGTGAATGGTTGCAAACATCCCAAACACCAAAACTTCTCCTCTACGCCCGGCCAGGCGCAATCGTCTCCCCCGAGTCCGCCGCCTGGATACGTGCCAACTACAAAAACATCGAGACAGTGTTCGTTGGCTATGGCTCGCACTACATTCAGGAAGATAATCCCGAGGTGATTGGCCGCAATATAGCAGACTGGTATGATCGGACGTTTGCAGAATAGAATACGTCTCTGCCGTCCAATTCTGAAACAGCGAAACCTTTTTCTATGGAAATCTATTTCCTCTCTCGCCTCACTTAATCGAACCAGGTTTTTGTAAAATGCCCTGCCCGGCACGACACCGCAAGCTTCTGTTCAGGTCGCTGGCGAGATGTGCTCCGCACTGTCATGTCTGAGCCGACTGGCCGGAAAGATCAGGGTCATGCGAGTGCCCTGCCCCGGCTGACTGTGTATCTCAAGCGACCCTTCGTGCCGCTCGATCTGGTTGGCGACAATCGCAAGCCCCAAACCTGTTCCTGCATGCTGGCGGGTCGACGTGCCATCGACCTGATAGAACGGCTGCGTCAGATGCGGAATGTCGTTTGCGGCGATGCCGATCCCCTTGTCCTCCACTTCAATGATGAGCTGGCCAGCCAGCCGCACCTGCGCCCGCAGCAATACTTGCGTTTTTGGATCGGAAAATTTCAAGGCATTGGAAAGAAGATTGACAATCATCTGGGTCACAGCCCGGGCATCGGCAAAGAGTTTGGGCAAGTCCGGATCATCGGTCATGACAATCCGGTCATTCCCGGTGCCAAAATCAGGTCCGGAACAGATTTGCGCGCAATCCCTCATCACAGATACCACGTCAATGTCCTGCTCTTCCAGACTGGCCTGGTCGGTTTCCAGTCTCGACAGATCAAGAAAATCATTCACAAGTGACAGAAGGTGTTGACCGCTGGAGTTTATCACGCCGACGAGTTTGTCATCCCGCCCCGCTTCACCGGCCGTGTCTATTCGTTGCATCAGGACTTCTGTCAGACCGATGATCCCGTTGAGCGGTGTCCGGAATTCATGGCTCATCCTTGCCAGAAACTGGCTTTTGGCGGCATTGGCTTCATCGGCCTCTACGCGCCCCCTTTCTGCAACCTGGGCTGCTTGCGCCAGGACTGTACGGTTGCGGCTGAGTTGCTCATTGCGGACTCGCTCTGCAACGTAGTGGTCCCGGAATTCACCGACTCCGAAGATGAGCAGGACCATCGCTGGCTGGATCAGGAGCAAAATATAGAGCGGGTCCATCAGGGTCCCTGAGCCTGGTGGTACGGCCTTGTCAAAGGCGACCAACAGCCCGACAAAAAGATAAAGCGTCGTAACACTGGTCCAGCAAAGGATTTTTGCCGCTGTTGTTCTCACGACTGCGACGGCAAAAAGGTACAGGATCGATGTCCAGGAAAGAAATATGAAGGCCCGCGCGTAATCCGCAGTGAGTAAAAGCGCCCATGCGGTGTTTGCCAGAATGAAGAACGTCCCATACCCGGTGAAGATCAGTCCCAGAGTTTGGATCCTTGGTGCATCTACCATTTGCAGCGCCGCGACAACCGCCAGCGAGATGATCATCATCGGGGGAATGGTCAGCCACTCGATCGGTGTAAGCATGCCTGCGAAACCGGCGAACACCATGGCATAGAGACATCCGGCAAGGCAGAGGATCCCCGCCACCTGCAACGACCTGCGGGCGAACCGATGGGACCGGTCGGCCACGCTCCCGTCAGCAGGCATCTGCATCGCCAGTTCCGGTGCCGGGTCGGACGGCCCCGCATGACTCTGTGGTTTCTCGTTCAGAAGACGCGCCTCCCCCTTCGGTCTGGCAGAATCGACTTTGTCTTCTTACACTTTTTTCCGTCTTCTTCCGCACATTAATAGAAGACCGGATACCCATAGCTGTGCCAGGCAATATCAATTCAGTATTTGAAAGATGGCACGCCCGACAGGACTCGAACCTGTGACCCTCGGTTTAGAAAACCGATGCTCTATCCAGCTGAGCTACGGGCGCTTAGGGGGCACACGTGTGTGTCCCTGCTAATGTGTCCAAAGACCAGTGCGGTCATAGCGGAAATTATCAGAATAAACCTTGGACTTGGTTGATCTGGCTTTGACCTCTTCGACACTATAGTCGAGGCCTCTGGCTTTGGCATAGTTTTCTGCTTCGGCGCGGGCGTCGAATTCGATGCAGACCTGGGCGTTCATGTCACCGCAGCTTGTCCAGCCCATGAGCGGATCCATCCTGCGCGCCTCGGCAGGATCAAAATCCAGCACCCAACGCTTTTCATTGCGCCGGCCTGATTGCATGGCATTTCTTGTCGGTTGGTAGATCCGTGCACGCATAAATCACTCTCCTGCCTTAATCGTCGGAAGGCCTTTATCTGGTTGGCCTGTGAGAGATTCCGGTACCCTGGCGTCGCTTTTGATGCCAGCCTCTCGCAAAATGGTCGGGGTAGTAAGATTCGAACTTACGACCCCCTGTTCCCAAAACAGGTGCGCTACCAGGCTGCGCCATACCCCGCCAATTGCGAAGTGAGGGGATACACGAGTTCCCATAGAGTTACAAGATTATTTCCTGAATAGCTTAAAGACCCCTGAAGCCCGCAAAACCACCTGATTTCCGGTCTTTACCTCACCCTCGACAAAACAAACCGAGCGCGCCGCCCGGGTCACCCATGCGGTACCCTCGACCCATTCGCCGACCCTGACCATATGGACGAAATCAGAGGTCATGCGGATGGTCACGGCGCGCCGCTGGGCTTGCCTGTAGACCGCCGTCGCCAGAACCCCGTCGCCAAAGGCCATAAGCATGCCGCCATGGACAATCCCGTGGCCATTGCAGTGGCGCTGCGTCGCGCGAAAGCCGTGGGCAAAGTCGTCTTCGGTTATCTTGTGGAAATAAGGCCCGTTATGTGTGGTGAAGGGGCCGCGGCTGGTACTTAGCTTGAACCCTTCAGGCGCCCGGGCTGCCACCACCAGGTCTTGCCTGGCTGCCTCATCGTCAATGGTCATGTGATCGTTCCTGGATACTGCACTCTACTGCTGGCATGCCATTTGAGATGATTCGCTCCCACAGTCGCCCAAATTTCTGAAGGCGGTATGGCGCACTTTATCGCCGACCGAGATGCCAAGCTCCCGGGCAAGGCCGCCATTAATCTCCAGAATACCGGTAACCTCCATCCCTGAACGGTGCGGGTCTTCCGTCAGGGGCTCGGTCATCTCGTCGATCTGGAGGATGGTCCCATCGCGGCCCAGAAAAAGCATATCAAGGGGAATATAGGTGTTCTTCATCCAGAATGAGACCTTGCGTGGCTGCCGCAAAATAAACAGCATGCCGTGATCCGCTGCCATCGACTTGCGATACATAAGACCGCGCGACTGCTGTTCAGGCGTCGCGGCGATCTCGACAACAAAATTGTGGGTCCCGGTCCCCGTCGTAATCCACAACGAACCAGACTGGTCATCGGAAACTATTTTGGGTGTGGAGCCAAGAAGAGCGAGCCCGATGACAAGACCGGCTGCGATATTAACTACCGACATTTGTGATCACTCGTGTTCTTGCGGTGCGCCATTCGGATTTTCTATTTCGGCGACCATCAATCCCTTGGGACCCTCGCCAAATCGAACGCGGATTGTCTCGCCCGGCTTGAGTTCGCTGAGGCCAAAGCGGCGTAGCGTTTCCATGTGAACAAAGATGTCAGCTGTTCCCTCACCGCGTGTCACGAAACCGTAACCCCGCGCCCGGTTAAACCATTTTACCAGGGCATCCTCGTACTCACCTGTCGCCTCAACGGGTGGACGGTCCGAGCGCGTCTCTTGTCTGGGAGCAGGAGCCACAGCCGTGCTCTCATCCATCTCGATGAGCTTCACGGCCTGCCATCCCTTGTCCCGCTGAACCGCCTCACAGATAACCTCGGCACCTTCAAGGGCGACTTCATGGCCAGCCTGACGCAGGCATGACATGTGTATTAACACATCACCGCCAAGGATATCTTCGGAAGGAATAATGAAGCCATATCCCTTCACTGCATCAAACCATTTGACCACGCCTCTGATTTCGCTCACGGCTTCCGCGGCGTCCTCATTTACAGCTACGCTATTTTCCATCCCAAATCACACAGCCCCGTATTTGTAGACACCAAACACCTCACCTCTCGTGAAAGCTGCAGTCAGTTCATAGTATTTGGCTGAAAGCTTCCACTTCATGATCATAGGCCCTAAAGTGGCAAGCCCCAAGGAAAAATGGTTAATGCGATATCTGATTCCCTCAATGTTCTGAAGTTATGACAAATAAGTCATCGTTTTGGCGCCTTTTTGACCGAATACCACATCGATTGGTTGTGAAGTTCGTCACTGAGCGGCGCACAGTCGGCTGTTGCGGTGCAACGAAATCGTGTAGCAAGACGCTTCAACCCCATGCGGAGAGACCTTTATGAAATTGACCGGTGAGTATTCTATTCCTGCTTCAAGGGAAGCTGTGTGGGAGGCCCTGAACGACCCGGCTGTCCTGCAGGCCTGCATCCCGGGATGTGAAAGCCTCGATACAACAGGCGACAATGAGTTCTCTGCTCAGGTGACGGCCAAGGTTGGCCCGGTCAAGGCAAAGTTCAAAGGCAAGGTCACCCTGAGCGACCTGGTCCCGCCGCAAAGCTATCGCATTACCGGCGAAGGCCAGGGCGGCGCCGCCGGTTTTGCAAAAGGTGGCGCGACAGTGAACCTTACAAGTGACGGTAACGGCACGATCCTCGCATATGACGTTGATGCGACGGTTGGCGGCAAACTTGCCCAGATCGGCCAACGCCTGATCGACTCAACCGCAAAGAAAATGGCGGATGATTTTTTTGGCACTTTCATTGAGCGGCTCGGCGGTGTTCCCGAAGAGGCTGCCGTGATCGAGATTTTACCGAACCATGACAAGGGCACGAAGGCAGCCATGATCCTGCTGGCGATTGTCTTTGCCTTGGCCCTTTACTCGCAGTTCTGACCATACAGCCAAACGGAGAAACACGTGAGCGACACCTGGCAATCTGATGAAGCCGTGATTGAAACCGCCCTCGCATGGAAAACCCGGGGCAAGGGTGTTGCCATTGCCACTGTCATATCGACCTGGGGTTCTGCACCACGGCCGACAGGCAGCCAGATCGCCATCAATGAGGACAGCGACTTTGTCGGTTCAGTCTCCGGCGGGTGCATCGAAGGGGCGGTTATTCATACCGGGCTGGAGGTCCTTGCCCGCGGCAAACCCGAGCTGATCGAATTTGGCGTCTCGAACTCTGAAGCCTGGGAAGTTGGCCTCGCGTGTGGCGGCACAATCCGAATTTATGTTGTCCCACTTGATGATGAGCGTGCGGCGCTTTATCAAAAACTTCAAACAGCAAGGGTCGCAAAGAAGAGCGCTGTCTATGTCAGCTCACTGACGACCCATGCGGATCAACTGGTGTTTGCGGGGGAACCGGCGGCATCGCCTGCTCTGGCACAAGCCATCGATTCCGCGATCCATTCTGACCGCGCGCAGACACAAGACCTGGGAGACGAGACGTTCTTCGTGAACCCGTTTAATCCGCCCTTGCGAATGTTCGTCATTGGTGCGGTTCACATTGCGCAGCCGCTTGTCAAAATGGCCAGCGAGGCAGGTTATGACGTGATGGTGATCGATCCGCGCGAAGCCTTTGCGACACCGGCGCGTTTCGCAAGTATCACCCTGTCCCACGCATGGCCGGACGAGGCGCTTGGGGAAGCCAAGCCTGACTTGCGCTCGGCTGTTGTTACCTTGAGCCACGACCCGAAAATCGACGACCCTGCCCTCACCACGGCTCTGGGCACCAACTGCTTTTATATCGGATCGCTCGGCAGCAAAAAAACTCATGCGGCACGGCTCGACCGACTGAAAAAAGAAGGCTTTTCGGAGGATGATCTTGCCCGCATTCACGGCCCGGTGGGGCTCTCCATCGGCGCCAAAAGCCCGGCCGAAATCGCCATTTCCATTCTGGCCGAAATCACGAATGTTCTGCGAGGACAGCCGTCGTGAAATTTGGTGACATCCCCCTTTCGCAAGCCGACGGCGCGATCCTCGCCCACAGCCTCAAACTGAAAAGTGGTGTAGTAAAAAAGGGCACGTGCCTGACACACTCACACCTCGCCTTGCTGAAGGAGGCCGGCTACGAAGAGGTATTGGCCGCCCGCCTTGATCCTGGCGATATTCCGGAGAACGAGGCTGCAGCGCGGCTTGCCGATGCCCTGTGTGGTTACGGACTAAAACGCGCCGAAGCATCGACCGGGCGCGCAAATATTCACAGCACCAGGGATGGTCTGTTGCTGATCGACTATGATCGGGTCAATCGCATCAACATTATTGATGAACGTATTACGATAGCAACTTTAGAGCCCTTTGCCTCTGTATCACCAAGACAGCTTGCCGCAACGATCAAAATTATCCCCTATGCCGTGCCGAAATTTGTCCTGAGCGATACAATTGAGTTAACGGAAGGCCTCGAACCTGTCCTGCGGGTCAAGAACTTCAGGCCAAAGAAGACCGCTCTGCTTATGTCCAGCCTGCCGGGCGCAGACGGCAAACTGCTTGAAAAAGGCAAGCGGGTTACTGCGGAACGCCTTGCGCGGTTCGGGAGCGCGATTGAAAGCGAAAAGACAGTCCCGCACAACATGAAGGCAATCGCCGCCGCGCTTGTCGAGCTTTCGAGAGATCACCCCGATCTCATTCTCATTCTTGGCGCAACGGCGATCGCCGACCGCTCTGATGTCGTTCCCTCCGCCATCATTGAGGCGGGTGGAAAGATTGAACAATTCGGCATGCCTGTCGACCCGGGCAATCTCCTGCTGCTTGGCGCCATTGGAGCAACACGAATTGTCGGCATTCCGGGTTGCGCCCGCTCGCCCAGGCTTAATGGTTTTGACTGGGTTCTCGAAAGAATTCACGCAGACCTGACCATCACATCAAGAGATATCGCTCGTATGGGGGTCGGAGGTCTGCTGAAGGAAATTCCGTCGAGACCGCAGCCGCGCGAAGCACAACTCGCCGCCGAACCTGCAGCACAGCGCAAGGTCTACGGTCTTGTTCTTGCCGCCGGCCAATCGCGCCGTATGGGCAAGGACAACAAGCTCCTTGTCACTCTTGAGAACAAATCTCTGATCCGACACGTGGCAGACGCCCTGAAGGCAGCATCTGTTGAAGACATTTTTGTTGTCACCGGACATGAGGGGGGAAAAGTAGAGGATGAGCTGGCTGGCCATAACTTTCAGTTCGTTCACAATCCTCTCTATACGGCAGGTCTGAGTTCAACATTGAAGGCCGGCATAGCGGCGCTGCCTGCGGATGCGGATGGTGTTCTGGTCTGTCTCGGCGACATGCCGCTGACAGGATCAGATGTGCTGAATGCGCTGGTCACGGCCTTCATTGAGGCCCCCGGGGAAGCGATTTGCGTCCCCACGTACCAGGGCAAGAATGGCAATCCGGTCTTGTGGCCAAGATCCTGTTTCTCCGAAATCATGGAGCTCGAAGGCGATGTCGGTGCTCGTTCGCTCATTGGCCTGCATGCTGAAACAGTTGTGAAAGTCCCGGTTCGTTCAGTGTCGATCCTGATCGATGTTGATACGCCGGGTGAATTGCGGGCCCTCAATGCCACGCCTTCGACAAACCAGGACCGCTGAAACAAGCCGACGCCAAAACATTGGCAGCTGCCTGACTCATTATCGAACCCACGATGGTTTTGGAGAAGAAGCCGCCACAACGTCAGGCTTACCCTGCTTAATCTTGCTGCACGTAATAAGTGGTTAACCAATATCTGAGACATTTTCGCAGTCTTTTTAACCGACTGTAAAATCGACTCACAGGGTCAAAAGTGTAGCGGAGACCTGATATTGACCCCGCAAAAATTTGATATGAGCAAGAATGCCGGCGCCGCCCCGGCAGATTTGCCGAAAGACGCACTGGATTCTGAAACCGACCATCTGTTTTCGCAGGTCCTGAGCATCGCACCTGATGCCATCATCGTCGTCGGCCCGGATCATCGCATCAAGATTTTTAATGGTGGGGCAGAGCAGCTCTTTGGCTATTCAGCCGGATAGATAGTCGGGCAATCGATCGAAACACTCATGCCGGTCCGATTTGCTGCCGGACACAGCGGCCAGCTGGACTCCTATGAGCGCTCGTCGGTTCAATCCAAACTGATGGGTGAGCGAAGCGAGGTTGTCGGGCTGAAGAAGGACGGGTCCGAGTTTCCGGCGGAAGCTTCCATTTCGAAACTGGAGACCGGCGAGGGTATGGTCTTCACGGCTGTGCTACGCGAAATCTCGGAGCGCAAGGCCGAGGAGGCATTGCTGCTTAACAGCAGAAACAAGTTTCGTAATCTCATCCTGGGGTTCAAATTTGGCGTCATCGTGCACCAGAACGGTGAACTAGTTTTCATCAATGAAGCCGGTAAAGTTGATACAGAGAGAGTTGATTTTTCTCTTTAAAAATTACTCGACCCGGTGACCGCTCTTTGGAAAACACCCATCGAACGCAAGGGTCTTGAACTGTCTGTCAGTGTTGCTCCAGATGTCAGTCCCGTGTTGCGCAGCGATCCGGGGCGGATTGGGCAGATGTTGCATAACCTGATTGGCAATGCTGCAAAGTTTACAGAGCGCGGCACGGTTTCGCTCAACGTATCTCAAGGTCATGGTGAAGATGGCAACCTTGAACTACGCTTTGCGGTCACCGATACCGGCGTTGGAATTGACGTCGAGGCTCAGGAACAATTGTTTGGCGCGTTCACTCAGGCTGATAGTTCCACCACCCGGAAATACGGTGGCACCGGACTGGGATTAGCTATCTGCAAGCAGCTTGCAGAATTACTCGGCGGGAGCATGGGGGTTGAAAGCACGCCTGGCAAGGGATCGACCTTCTGGTTCACGATCCAGTGCGAGGCCGGTAACCCGGATACGGCGCTGGCTCGGCTCCATTTGCCGAAGTTTTCCACCCTTGACGTCACGGCAAGCCAGCGCAAGGCGTGATTTAGAGGGCAAGCCATGATCTGGCGGAAAGGCTTCTTCTGCCATGCAGAAGAAGTGGCGGTCCCTAGGGGAATCGAACCCCTCTTTCAAGGTTGAAAACCTTGCGTCCTAACCGATAGACGAAGGGACCGCAGAGATGTCAGTGTGCCGGGAAATCCGGGAAAGGAGGCGCTTATACTCCGGGTTCGCGGGGATTGCAAGGGTAGAAAGGCTTCCTGGATGCATTTGCAGGACCAGGAAATTCAGGCCCAGGCGCCATCCTCAATCTGGAACTGGACGCCCTTTGCACCGCGCCAGTTGTCGAGCTTCAATTTCCCTGCCAGATGAAGCGTACGGCCCTCTGAGTGCAGCAGGGCGTCGCCCAGGGGGGTCTCCACCACACGAAAGGCAATGGCCTTCAGACGGGCCCCGTCGCTGCCTCCCAGGATCACTCTGATATGAGCGTCGCCGACAATATCCGCCTTGACGATTGAAGCATCGGCAAGAACGAAGATCGGCTCGGAATGCCCGGCGCCGAAGGGGCCAGCGGACAGAATTGTCTCGGCAAGGTCACGCGAGGCCCCTTTCAGGGACAGCGCGCCATCAATCCTGAGGCCGCCCTGCAGGCGAGCCGTTTCGACTTCCGCCTCGAGGGTCTCTTCAAACAAGGTCCGAAAGGTATCGATCTTCGAAGTCTCAATCGTCAAGCCTGCTGCCATTTTGTGACCCCCGCCATTGAGCAGCAGCCCCTGGTCCATTGCGGTCGCAGTCACCGCGCCTATATCAACCCCGCTAATGGAGCGCCCTGAGCCTTTTGCGGTTCCATCCGGCAATATCGCGATAACGAATACAGGACGACCAAACTTTTCCTTGAGGCGGCTGGCTACGATGCCGATCACGCCCGGATGCCAACCCTTGCCCTCGACCACCAGCGCGGCTCTCGATCGCTCCTGCATCATGCGCTCGGCAACGAGCTGCGCCTGTCCGAGGACTTCAGCTTCAATATCGCGCCGTTCCTTGTTGAGCCTGTCGAGCTCATAGGCGATCCCTGCGGCCTCGACCGGGTCGTCCGTCGACAAGATACGTGCGCCCAGATCAGACCGGCCAACGCGCCCCCCTGCATTGATGCGCGGGCCTATCAGGAAGCCGGCATGGTAAACGCCGGGCGCGTCGTCCATGCGTGCGACATCGGCCAGCGCCGTGATCCCGGGATTTCCTCGCTTCGCCATGATCTTGAGGCCCTGCGTGACAAAGGCGCGATTGAGCCCTTTCAGCGGAACCACATCACATACGGTACCCAGAGCGACGATGTCGAGCCAGTTCATCAAATCGGGCGCGCTGCGACCGTCAGCTTTAAACCAGCCATCGTCGCGCAGCACTCTTTGAGCAGCGACACAGAGACAAAAGGCAACGCCCACGGCCGCCAGAGTGCCGAGGTCACTGTCGTCATCGAGGCGATTGGGATTGATGAGGGCGGCGGTTGGCGGAAGATCCTGCGGCGCCTGATGATGGTCCACAACAATAATATCAAGATCGATTTCCCTGGCCCGTTCCAGTGGCGCAAACGACAACGTCCCGCAATCCACCGTGATGACAAGACTCGCCCCGCCCTCTTTCAGTTTTTCCAGAGCCGGAATATTGGGGCCATAGCCTTCTTTTTCCCGGTCGGGAATGTAGATTTCAAGCTCGCGGCCAAGGGCGCGCGTAAATCTGGCAAGCAGCGCACTTGATGTTGCTCCGTCCACATCATAATCGCCAAAGACAGCAATCTTCTCATCAGTGGTGATGGCATCCGCAAAGCGCCGCGCGGCCTTGTCCATGTCGGTTATTGTCGATGGATCGGGCAACAAACGCCGGAGGCTGGGCTCGAGGAAATCGTCGGCTTCCTCGAGGGTGACATTGCGCCCGGCAAGCACGCGCCCGACAATTTCCGGCACACCGAGGCGCTGACTGAGCGTCAGGGCCAGGCGATCATCGCCAAGCCTCGGGCGCCACGGCTTTTGCAACAGAGATTGCGAGACATTCAGAAAGAAGGAACCCGGATCGGTTGACTGGCCGGACAGCCTCGAAGTTGCCGCGTCAACCATCTGAATTATCAACCTTTTGTATCGGCCCGGTGATCAGCCCGAATCCAGCGCACCGTGCCGCTCGAAGAGCGCATGACAATTGTGTGTGTCGAAACGCGCCCGTTGGCCCACTTTACGCCGTCGAGCATCGAGCCATCGGTGACGCCCGTGGCGGCAAACATCACATCGCCTGACGCAAGCTCTTCGGTCGTGTATTTCCGGTTCAGGTCGGTGATCCCGATCCGTTCGGCACGGCCCCGTTCATCATCATTGCGGAAAATCAGACGGGTTTCCATCTGACCGCCAATGCAGCGTAGCGCGGCAGCGGCCAGAACCCCTTCGGGAGCCCCGCCCTGCCCCAGATAGATATCGATGCCTGTCGCACCGTCTGTGGTGTGAATAATTCCGGCGACATCGCCATCGGTGATCAGGGCAACCCTCGCGCCTGCCATCCTTACTTTTTCTATGATTTCCATGTGACGCGGGCGATCCAGGATGCACGCCGTGATCCGGCTGACATCGACGCCCTTGGCCTGGGCGATTGCCTTGATATTATCGGCGGGATCAGCATCAAGATCCACAAGGCCCTTGTCGAAGCCTGCACCAATAGCTATTTTGTCCATATAGACGTCCGGGGCATGAAGGAGGCTTCCACCCTCCGCAAGCGCCAGCACTGTCAGGGCGTTGGGCATGGCTTTTGCTGTGAGCGTCGTGCCTTCCAGCGGATCAAGGGCAATATCAACCTTGCGTCCGCCCTTGCCGACTTTCTCCCCGATGAAGAGCATCGGTGCCTCATCGCGCTCGCCTTCACCGATCACCACGGTGCCTTCGATATCAAGGGCGTTGAGCTCATTACGCATGGCATCGACAGCGACCTTATCGGCTGCCTTTTCATCGCCGCAGCCAATCAGCCTTGAAGATGCTACAGCAGCAACCTCGGTCACCCTTGCAAGTTCGAGGGTCAGGCTGCGATTAAGTGGGCCGGTCATGGGGAAATCTCTCTTTTTTTAAATCCGTTGATTCAACTATGTGCTTTGTAGCGAGTGTTTAGAAATTTTCAATGCGAATTAGGCGTGGCGGCTCCTGCATGGCCGGATGCTTGCCCAGTTGCGCCACCGCGTCCATCATTACCCCTTCCCTGGTCTCATGGGTGAGGATGACAATTGGCACCGGTTCACCAGGGGCGCGGCTTCGTTGAATGATGCTGTCGATGGAGACTTCCGCCTCCCCCAGAATGACTGTAATCCCGGCCATAACGCCTGGCTGATCAAGCACCTGCAAGCGCAAATAATAAGCACCTTCATGATCAGACATGGGCGAAGGGTTGGACGGTTTCAACGAATTGGCCGGCACAGAAAAGACCGGCTGGCGCAAACCCTTTGCAAGATCAATAATGTCAGCGGCCACAGCCGAAGCTGTTGGGCCGTCTCCGGCACCGCGGCCGACAAAATTGGCCTGGCCAACGGCGTCACCCTCGACGATCACTGCATTGAAGACCCCGCCGACGCTGCCAATGACAGAGCTTTGCGGCACCAGACAGGGGTGGACGCGCTGTTCAATCCCGTGGGTCGTCTGCTGCGCGGCGCCAACCAGCTTGATCCGATAGCCAAATTCCCGGGCATAGGCGATATCACCGGCCTCGATGCGCTCGATCCCTTCAACTGAAACGGCACCAAAATCCACCTCGGTCCCAAAGGCGAGGCTGGCCAGCAGGCTCAGTTTGTGAGCTGCATCAATACCGCCGATGTCAAACGCCGGATCAGCCTCGGCATAGCCTTCTGCCTGGGCTTCCGCCAGAACATCTTCAAAACTGCGCCCGGTTTCTTCCATGGTCGACAGGATGTAGTTGCAAGTGCCATTGAGAATACCATAGACGCGCTCGATCCGGTTGCCCGCCAGGCCTTCGCGCATCGCCTTGACGATCGGGATCCCGCCAGCCACAGCAGCTTCAAAGCCAATCGTGCAGCCATTGTCCTCGGCCAGCCTGGCCAGCGCGGTACCGTGAAACGCCAGCATCGCCTTGTTGGCCGTTACAACGTCCCTTCCAGCCGCCAGGGCCGCCCTGGTGGCTTCAAGCGCTATACCCTGTGTGCCACCAATCAATTCAACAAATACATCCGCATCGGCCTTGACCGCCATTTCGCTGGCGTCGTCGAACCATTCGTAGCCGGACAGATCGACACCGCGATCCTTGTTTTTGTCACGAGCGCAAACGGCGGTAATTCGAATATCAGCGCCGCTACGCGCCTTCAGAAGGTCGGCATTGTCGTTGATCAGCTTGATCAGACCAGTTCCAACAGTTCCAAGACCGGCAATGGCAATCTTTAGTTCTTTACTCATTTTGCAGCGCCGCCTTTGCTTTCATAGTCCGCCAGGATCTGGTCGGCATTGGAAATAAATTTACGCACATTGCGGGCGGCCTGACGAATGCGTTGTTCGTTTTCGACGAGAGCCACCCGGACAAAGCCCTCGCCGAACTCGCCAAAGCCGATACCCGGCGATACGGCAACTTCTGCGTGAGTCAGCAGCAATTTGGAAAACTCCATGGATCCCAGTTTTACGAACGGCTCGGGAACCGGAGCCCAGGCAAACATGGTGGCCTTTGGCGCCGGGATGTCCCAGCCTGACCGGGACATCGCCTCGACAAGAACGTCGCGGCGCTTCTTGTAGACCGCTCTGATGTCCGCAATGACGCTATCCGGGCCGTTCAGCGCCGTGGTGGCAGCCACCTGGATGGGCGTGAAAGCGCCATAATCGAGATAGGACTTGATCCGGGTCAAAGCGGAAATAAGGTTCGGATTGCCAACCGCAAATCCCATGCGCCAACCCGGCATGGAGTAGGTTTTGGACAGCGAGCCAAACTCCACCGCAATATCCTTGGCGCCCTCGACCTGCAGGATCGATGGCGGCGGTGTATCATCGAAATAGATTTCGCTGTAGGCGATATCGGACAAGACGTAGATCTCGTGTTTGCGCGCGAACCTGACCAGCTCTTTGTAGAAGTCCAGATCGGCGACCTGAGCCGTCGGATTGGACGGGAAATTCACCACAATCGCCAGAGGTTTGGGAACCGAATAGCGAACTGCCTGGTCAATATGCTGAAAGAACGCATCGCCCGAAGAGATTGGAATATGGCGCAGCGCCGCACCGGCCAGAATGAATCCGAAGGCGTGAATGGGATAGGTCGGGTTTGGAACCAGGACGACATCGCCTGGCGCCGTCATCGCGTGCGCCAGATTGGCAAAGCCTTCCTTGGACCCGAGCGTGGCGACAATCTCCGTTTCCGGGTTGAGGCCAACCTGAAAGCGCCGGTCGTAGTATCCGGCAATGGCCTTTCTCAGACCTGGCAGGCCTTTGGACGATGAATACCGGTGCGCCTTTGGGTCCCATGCGGTTTCCGCAAGCTTTTCCACGATAAAGTCGGGTGTCGGCAGATCCGGATTTCCCATGCCAAAATCAATGATATCCTTGCCCTCATTGCGGGCGGCGGCCTTGATCCGGTTGACTTCTTCGAAGACATAGGGCGGCAAACGCTTGATCTGGTGAAATTCGCTAATCATGGACTGAAGACTCTGGTGAGGCAGTGGAGGTTACATTTGGACCCTTATACAGCAAACGGGGCCAATTCGGGTTTCCTAAGACGGAAAAGCAGAAAGGTCAATCGTCACTCTCGGCCCCTGGGTCGGGCTGTATATCGGCCTGCGTGACGTCTGGCGTAGTCTCTGTGGCTACTTCTGGAGCACCTTGCGGGGTGGCTTCAGGGGCTTGATATCCTTCACTCTTGCGCCTCTCTGCCTCTTCTCGCAGGGCACGAATGACGGTTTCAGGCGCGACAGCGCTGGTTGTTCGATCCGGAGCTGGCTGAATATCGGACAGATCCGGCCAGGACATTTCCAGTTCCGCCAGCTCTCCGGATGAACACGCGCTCACCAAAGCAAGCGCCAGGCCAGCGAATATCAACCTGTTTATCAAAAGCTTCATAGTCCCGACCGTGTTATCGTGTTCTGTACCATCTCATGGTTCCAGGGGCATAATACCTCAGCTTTACTTCCAGTGCCTAACGAAAGTATTGTCTGGATCAAGGAACGCCAGCCACAGAAGGATTGGATATGACTGATAGCACCGAGACACCGAGTGGACTGCCCGATTTCGATCCTTTCAAGTTCCAGAGCTCCCTGAAGGAAATTGGCGAACGCAGCCAGCGCCTGATTGAAGAGTTCTACAATCAGGAAAAGGACCAGATAACCCATATGGACCCGGCCAAGCTGGCGGACCCTGGCATCCTCGACCCGAACAACATCCAGGAGGCTTTTACCAGCCTGTTCACTGCGATGATGTCCAACCCGCAGAAATTTGCCGAGGCGCAGGCCAACCTGTGGCAGACCCATATGAACCTGTGGCAAACCACGGCGAAACGTATGATGGGCGAAGCGGTCGAGCCGGTGGTCAAGGCTGGCCCGCGCGACAAGCGCTTTCGCGACTCCGAGTGGGACGAAAACGTCGTCTTCGACTACATCAAGCAGAGTTATCTGCTGACTGCCAACTGGCTCAATCAGGCGGTCGACGAGGCAGAAGACCTGGGCGACGAGGAACGGCGCAAGGTCGAGTTTTATACCCGTCAATATGTCGACGCGATCTCACCATCCAATTTCGTGATGACCAATCCACAGGTCCTGCGCGAGACACTGAGCAGCAATGGCGAAAACCTCGTTAACGGTCTGGAAAACCTGCTCGAGGATCTTGAGCGCGGTCACGGCAAGCTCAACATCAAGCAAACCGATATGGACTTCTTCAAGGTCGGCGAGAACATCGCGCTGACGCCGGGCAAGGTCGTGTTCCAAAATGATATCATCCAGCTCCTGCAATATACACCGACCACGGATGAAGTCTACACGACGCCGCTGCTGATTTTCCCGCCGTGGATCAACAAGTTTTACATTCTTGATCTGCGCCCTGAAAACTCGTTCATCAAATATTTCCTCGACAAAGGCTACTCGATTTTTGTTGTCTCCTGGGTCAATCCGGACAAAAAACTCGCCGAGAAAACCTTTGAGGACTATATGTTCGAAGGCGTCTTTGCTGCACTTGACGCGGTCAAGGCCGCGACCGGCGAGCAAGAAGTCAATACCATCGGCTATTGCATCGGCGGCACCATGCTTTCCGCCTCGCTGGCCTATATGGCAAAGAAGAAGATCAACAAGGTCAAGTCGGCGACATTTTTTGCCGCCCAGACAGACTTCACCGAGGCCGGCGAGCTCAAGGTCTTCATTGACGAGGAGCAGTTGCAATCCCTTGAACGCGAGATTGACGCCTCGGGCGGCTATCTTGAGGGCACGACCATGGCCAATACGTTCAACATGCTGCGCTCCAATGACCTGATCTGGTCCTATGTGGTGAACAATTACCTCATGGGCAAGGACCCGACGCGGTTTGACCTCTTGTTCTGGAACGCCGATGCGACACGCATGCCCAAGAACGTTCACATGTTCTATCTGCGCAAATGCTATCTGGAAAACGCCCTTGCCGAGGGCAAGATGGAACTGGGCGGCGTCACCCTCGACCTCTCCAAAGTCAAGACGCCGATCTATCTGCAGTCCTCAAAGGACGACCACATCGCGCCCTATCGCTCGGTCTACAAATCGACCCATCTGTTCGGCGGCGAGATCAATTTCATGGTTGCAGGCTCTGGCCATATCGCCGGCGTGATCAATCATCCTGCGGCGGGCAAATACCAGTACTGGACCAACCCGGACCTGCCGGGCACCGTTGAGGAATGGTGGGAGGGCGCAACCGAGCACCCCGGCTCCTGGTGGGACGAATGGGAGCTCTGGCTGCGCGCCAAATCAGGCGACAAGGTTCCGGCGCGGGTGCCCGGCGAAGGTCAACTGGACATCCTGGAAGACGCGCCGGGGTCGTTTGTGCGGGTGATGAGTTAGGATCGGGCCGGTCGCCGTTGCAAATCTGATATTTGGCACAACCTTAGTCCTTCTCCTTCGGGAGAAGGTGTCGCGCAGCGACGGATGAGGGGCGATATTTCGGTGGGCTGAATGCGGTGAAGGTTCGGTCCCTCACCCTCCCACGTGCTCTGCACGCGGGTCCCTCCCTCTCCCGGAGGGCGAGGGACTTTCATTCATATAACCAATTGTCATGCCGGATGCGGTGCGGCATGCAATGCTGCTCCGCTGGTCCGGTACCCAGATGTCAGACTTGGGCCCCCAGCTCTCGGACGTGCAGGGCACGTCCTGTCGCGTAGAGCCCAGCAAAGCGGTATTTCGCACCGCATTGCATCCGGGGTGACATTGAGTGTGTGGCCACCCTACTCCGCTAGCAAGGCATGCCCGTTGCTGCCCGGCTCTGTGCCGAAGCGGCAGGTTTTGGCGTTTTTTGTCAGGCCGCCGGGGCATGAGAAGGCGTTGACCGGGTCGAAGCCGGAGTTTTGATTGTGGCCCAGGGCGGCTTCCAGTGTCGCGACCTTCATCAAGACCACTTCGCTCAGAGTTGCTGCGGATTTTTGCAGGCCGGAGGCACCGCCGCCGCTGGCGCTGGCGTATATCAGGCCGCGCCCGGGGGTTGTAACCATGACCATGTTGGACAGCGACGTTGCGTCCTGTGTTGACGAAAAATAAATCCCGGTGGTGCGCGACACATCGCCAAAGCCGAAGGCGCCGTTCATCGAGACCACACAAGTAACCGCGCGCCCTTCGGCGTCGGCGACAACAAAGCTGGTTGAACCGGCGTCGCCGCTCCTGAGGGAATTCATATCCGCGTCGAGCGGCTTGCTGCCGTCTACAGAACTTTTCCAGACGGAGTTTTCGGCCTCTGATCCGTTCCGTGTAAAGACATTTACTCCGTCCGCTTCGACCTGTATTGCCGTGCCTGCCGTGACTTCGTAATTGCGCAAATCGTCCAGCGTGATTGTACCGTCGGATCGCCTGGCGTCCTCGACAAAAATACGGCCAAGCTCACCGTCGTAAAATCCGTTCGCGCCGCTGCCCTGGAGCCGCGCGAGCGTGGCCGCCATGCCAGGTTGGCGATACGTGCGGCCCAGGGCGATGATGTCGCCGTTCGAGGTCATGCCCTCGGGCGGCCAGCGCAGGCTCCTGTTGGCGGCCACTTGTGCAGTAGTCGCTTTCGACATCACAGCGCCGGATTCGGCCAGACGGACAGACGGTGCAAGGAGCTGGGCCCATGCGGTGCGACCATAGTGAGCGTTCAGCCATGCAAAGCCCTTGGTATTTCCGGGGACGGCAACCGTGCCGCCCGCTTTGGCCTTCAAGGCCGGGAAGTCGATTTGCAGGGCGCTCGCGTCTTCTGATCCGGCATAAAGGCAGGATCCGCCGCCGCCCAGACCAGCCGCGCCGGGATAGGTCACCGCGAGGGCAAAATAGACGCCTGTGGCGGCATCGGCAGCATTTCCGCCGCTTGCCAGAATATCGCGGCCCACTTCTGCGGCCTGCGGCTCATCGGCAATCACGAATCCGGTAAAACGTCTGGCATCACGGACCTGCCAGACATGCCCGTCGATGACCTTTGCGGCGGATCCAGCGGCATTTTCGAGGCGCATGGTGAATCCTGGCCAGTCTTTCCCGGCACACCCCGAAACAGCCAAAAATGCGGCCAGGGCCACAAAAGTTGCAGATTTCCTCGCAAATCTGGTCACAGAACCGCCGGATTTTCCTGTCATGCTGCGTAAAATGAGCATTGTTCCACCTTGTTAATCCAGCTTTGCCGGGGCTCGGCCCAATTCTAACGGCAAGTTTATTTGCAACGGTATCGGGCGCTATGCCAGTCTCGGCGGCACAGGTTTCGGAATGATGCACCGAAGCGATGGGTAGCAGATCCTGGCCGTCTTCGGAAACCCTGGATGCCCGGAGCGGTTGATCGGCGGGCATGATGATAATTTGGTAAGGCGTTTTGAGGTATGGATTGAGTATGACATTACAGAAAACCAACGCGCTCCGTATCAGACAGATGATCGGAACCAGATGGCTCAAGGGCTTCTCGGGCTCCAGGGGCCTCAAGGTTATGGCGCTCTGTCTGAGCCTTGCGGTTACCACAATGCTTGTGAGCGCCGGGCCTGCCGCAGCAGGTGGTCTCATCCGCGATGCCGAGATCGAGGCGTTGCTGCGCGAATATACGGACCCGGTCCTCGTTGCAGCGGGATTGCAGCCTGACGCGGTCAGCCTTTACATTGTCAACGACACTTCGCTGAATGCCTTTGTCGCAGGCGGCAAAAACATCTTTATTCACACTGGCCTGATTGTCGAGGCTGACAGGCCGGTCGAGCTCATTGGCGTCATCGCCCACGAAACCGGCCATATTGCCGGCGGTCACCTTGCGCGACGCTCCGATGGCATGAAGGCTGCCAAATTTCCCATGCTCATCGGTCTTGGCGTCGGGATCATTGCCGCCGTCGCCGGCTCACCGGATGTGGCCATGGCGGCAATTGCCGGCGGACAACATGTCGCCATGATGGAGATGCTCGGTTACACGAGGGTTCAGGAATCGTCTTCGGACCAGGCCGCCGTTACCTACCTTGACAAGGCGGGCATATCATCAGACGGCATTCTCACCTTTTTTGAAAAGTTTCGTTACACCGAAGTCTTTGCCACGCACAGTCAGCATATCCCGCCCTACTGGCGCACCCACCCGATGTCTTCGGACCGGATTGCGGCTCTGGCCCAGCGCGTCGAAACCTCACCCTATAAGGGCAAGAAAGACAGCGACGAAAGCCTGCATCGCTTCGCCATGATGCAAGGCAAGTTGCGCGGCTTTATTGATCATCCCACAGCCACCATGCGGCGCTATCCACCCGAGGACACCTCGGACGAAGCGCGCTACGCCCGCGCCATTGCTTTTTACCGCCTGGTCGAGGTCGACGAAGCGATGGCAGAAATCGGTGCCCTCATCGCGGCGGATGAGACAAATCCATATTTTTATGAACTGAAGGGCCAAATTCTGTTTGAGACAGGCCGGGTCGCCGACGCGATCCCGCTGCATGCACGGGCCGTCGAGCTTGCGCCGGACGAGCCTCTTTTGCAGATTAACCTGGCTCAGGCCATACTTGCAGCACCCGGCTCGGAGAAAGATCCAAAGGCGGGGCCCGACGCCCGGGAGCATTTGCTTGTTGCCCTTGAGGCGGATGACACAAACCCCTTTGCCTATAACCAGCTGGCGATTACCTATGCACGCGAGGGCAACGACGGGTTGGCCGCGCTTTACACGGCTGAGCAGCACTATCATTCCGGGAATATGGGTGGGGCAGAGACTTTCGCGGTTCGCGCCGACCATTATCTTGAAAAGGGATCACCGGCGTGGCACAGAGCGTCTGATATCATCAACGTCTCGCGCAACATGCGGCAGGACCGACGAAGTTAAAAAGGGAAACAGGGGATGAATCGGAAATTTATAATTGCCGCGGCCGGGACCGTGTTGATCGGTCTTGGCGCGCTGGTCTTTTCGGGGCAGTGGTCCGGCAATGAAGCTGTTGCGGCCAATAACATTGGGGGTGACAAGAGTTGGGACAAATCGGAGATCGAATCCGTTATCCACGACTATCTGATGGACAACCCCGAAGTCATTCTCGATGCGGTCAACAAACTGCAACAGCGTGAGCAGAACAAGGCCGAGCAAGCCGCTCAGACATTTCTTCAGAAAAATCGCGGCGCCGTCGAAAGCGCCAGCGCGGGAGCCTTCATTGCCGGTAACCCGGAGGGCGATGTGACCATAGTCGAGTTCTTCGACTACCATTGCGGTTACTGCAAGAAGTCGCTGGTCGGCCTTATGAAAACCGTCGAGAAAGACAAGAATATCAAGCTTGTGCTGCGGGAGTTCCCGGTTCTCGGGCCAGAGTCGAAATTTGCCGCCAAGGCCGCCATGGCCGCCATTGAGCAAGGCAAATATATGGAGCTTCACCTTGAAATGATGGAAGCCAAAGGCAAGCTGACCCGATCCCGCATTGAAAATATGGTGGTTTCCGTTGGAATGGACCTGATTGTGTTCAACAAAGCGGTTTCAAATCCGGAGTACGAGAAGGTCCTTGCTGCCAATATGGACCTTGCGCGCGGGCTCAATATCAACGGCACGCCGTCGTTCGTTCTGGGTGACGGGATCCATCACGGCATGCGGTCCGGCGACGAACTACGCACTCTTGTAGCCGAAGCGCGCTCCAGCTGAGACGGGCGGCAAGCAGAAGCGAATTGACCTGAGACAAAACGGCTTTAAGGTTTCCCTACACAAAGGGAGAACCTTATGAGCGGCTTTTCAGACTATGATGATTTCGACGGCCTCGGCCTTGCAGATCTTGTGCGCCAGGGCGACGTCTCGCCGCATGAGCTTCTCGAAGAGGCTGTGGAGCGAACGACGCGTCTTGACCCCACGATTAATGCTGTGACCCAGCAACACTTTGACCTGGCAAAGGAGGCCATCGATCAGGGGCTGCCGGACGGGCCGTTCAGCGGTGTCCCCTTTCTCCTGAAGGATCTCGGCGTTGGCCTCAAAGGCACGATCACGTCGAGCTCCTCCAAACTCTACAAAGACGCGGTGGCGGACCACGACACCACGCTGGTCGAGCGCTACAAGGCAGCGGGGCTGGTCATCTTCGGCAAGACTAACACGCCGGAGTTTGGCATTACTGCCACAACAGAGCCCGCCCTGCACGGCCCGGCGCGAAATCCTCACAACACCGACTATTCAACCGGCGGCTCATCTGGTGGTGCGGCGGCAGCTGTGGCGGCTGGCTACATCCCCGTCGCCCATGCCTCGGACGGCGGCGGTTCGATCCGCATCCCCGCTTCATGCTGCGGCGTCTTTGGCCTCAAGCCGACCCGGGCGCGCACGCCCTCTGGCCCCGATGTCGGCGAAGGCTGGGCAGGCCTGTCGATTGCCCACTGTGTCTCGCGCACTGTCAGAGACAGCGCCGCCCTGCTCGACGCAACGCATGGGCCAGCCGTCGGCGATCCCTACGCCGCACCGCACTTTGGCGGCTCGTTCCTTGAAGAGATGCAAAAAGCGCCGGGACAGCTGCGCATCGCGGTCCAGACCAGATCCAATGCAGACACCCGCGTTCACCCGGATTGCCTTGAAGCCATTGCAAAAACCGCAAAGCTGCTGGAAGACATGGGCCATATCGTCGAGGAAGCCGAGCCCGACCTCGCGCCCGGTGTCATTGGCGATGCACTGCGCTTTGCCTCGTCGGTCGGCACTGCGGCCATGCTTGATGCCCACGCCGAACGACTTGGTCGTCCGATTACGGAAGATGATGTCGAGTGGGTCACCTGGCGGACCTACCAGCGCGGCAAAAAGGTGCTCGCCGCCGACTACGCCCGCTCCATCGCTCTGATCCACCAGATCACCCGCAAGGTCGGTTATTTCTTCGAGGACTACGACCTCCACCTCGCCCCGACGCTCGGCACCCCGCCGCGCAAGCTCGGCGAACTCGACACCCAAAACCACGACACCAAACCCTATGCCCGTCTCATCGGTGAATTCTCTCCCTTCACGGCGATGTACAATATCACCGGCCAGCCAAGCGCCTCAATCCCGATGTATTGGACAGAGGACGGGCTCCCGGTCGGGGTGATGCTGACGGCACGGTTTGGCGATGACGCAGCAGTGCTGCGCGTTGCGGCGCAGCTTGAAGAGGCAAGCCCGTGGGCAGGCAGAAAGCCGCCGAATTGGGCGGAGGCTTGAACGATGGGGTTCGAGCGAACAGGCGTACAAAGTGCACCTGCCTCCGCACCCCCACTGCCCCGCCGCACCCAGTCCAGCTGAAAGTGCAATCTTAATCTTCGGCCGGAACATATAGTTGTTGTGCCTTGTCAAGCATGGTGCATCGGTAGTGCTGGATGATGTGGCCGCCAGCATCGAGCTCCTCATAGGTTTTCGTCTTAAAATCGCCTTCACAGCGCAATGACTTTGTGCACTCATAGACGACATACTTACCTTCTACGACAGAGGTAGACGCACTGTAGCCTTCGGCGCATTCGCCCTTTTGTATCTGACGGTGCACATCCATCTGTATTGGCCCGCCGGTGCTTTGCGCGACGGCCTGCTGCATCGCGATTGTGTCACGAGCGCCGGTAGAACTGGTTGCAAAGGCCGCTGTAACAAGCGTCGTCCCCATGGCAACCGATGTGGTCAAAACAATCGTTGTCTTCTTCATGGTCTGGTCCCCTCTCTTTTGAACTGTTCAAATGATTCAAAATTGAAATGAGGGTACACAGAACGCAATTTGCAGTGTGAGCCCTGTTGCCCCCTACTCAGAGACCCTCAATATAACATTCACAACAATCCATAGCAAACCGGCGCAAATCGACCGCGGACAGACCGACGAACGGAAGTTCTGATCGAAAAGGTGCTTGCCGAGACGTCGCCCTGGGCCAGGATCTCTATACCGATCAGCCTGTTGTCCGCATCGAAATCGAGCATGATGTCCGCGCCTTCGTAGTCCGGGATGTGGTCCAAAAGCCTGAGCGTCTTCTTCACGCAACCATCTGTTCCGATGCCCGGATGATCCGGCAAGCTGACATAGGCGACATCAGCGTCATCATCGGAGACTTTTAGTTCGATTTTGCCTGTCATGGTCCAGCCTCGTAGTCTGCCCTGTACCAGACGCCTATATCAATCCCGCCAGCGGGCTACTCGGATCGGCGTACATCTTCTTTGGCATGCGGCCTGCCAGATAGGCCAGCCTGCCGGCCTCGACGGCGTGTTTCATGGCGGCGGCCATGCGGATCGGGTCTTTGGCTTCGGCGATGGCGGTGTTGGAGATGATGCCATCACAGCCCAGCTCCATGGCGATGGCGGCGTCCGAGGCGGTGCCGACGCCGGCGTCAACGAGAACCGGGACTTTGGATTGTTCTATGATCAGGCGTATGCCGATGGGGTTTTGAATGCCGAGGCCCGAGCCGATCGGCGCGGCGAGCGGCATGATGGCGACGCAGCCCATATCTTCCAGTTCCCTGGCCATTATGGGGTCATCGGAACAATAGACCATCACCTCAAAGCCGTCCTTGATCAGAAGCTCGGCCGAGCGCAGTGTCTCGATCATGTTGGGATAGAGCGTCTTCTTGTCGCCAAGCACCTCGAGCTTGACGAGGTTCCAGTCACCCGCCTCGCGCGCGAGACGCAGCGTACGCACCGCGTCCTCGCCAGTGAAACATCCGGCGGTGTTGGGCAGGAAGGTAACTTTCTTGGGGTCGATATAATCCACCAGCATGGGCTGGGCCGGGTCTGACAGATTGACCCGGCGAATGGCGACGGTGACGATCTCTGCGCCGGAGGCTTCAAGGGCCGCCGCGTTTTCCGCATAGTCCTTATATTTGCCGGTGCCGATGATCAGGCGCGAGCCATAGGTCTTGCCGGCGATCACCAGCGGTTTGTCGTCAAATCCTGCGATAGCCATATTACCACCCAATATTATATTTTTTCTTGTTTCCCGGGTCACAGGCGATCAACCGCCGCCAATGAAATGAACAATTTCGAGGCGGTCACCGTCCTCGACCATGGTTTCACCATAGAGGGATCGCGGTACGATTTCCAGATTACGCTCAATCGCAACCTTGCCTTTGGTCAGCCCCAGAATGACAAGCAAATCCTCAAGGCAAACTGCAGCCTCGAGTGCCTGTTCCTCGCCGTTTATGGTTACACTTATGGTTACGTTTTCTGGCATAATTCCGCCGTTTACCGCCATTTTCAGTCTTTTACCCTCAACATCCGCAGCCACTTTGCTGCACTTCGAGACGAATCCTTGGTGTTTGGGTTTGGCCCTTGTATAAGAAATCCCGCTCGAATGTCGATTCTGCCGGTGCCTTTCAGGCTAAATTATACAAGGTCGGATAGGCTTTCCTACAAAACAGACAGCGTGTTTGGACTATGACGTCAACAGTTTTCATTTTGAATGGACCCAATCTCAATCTTCTGGGAACCCGGGAAGTCGAGATCTACGGTAGCACCTCGCTGGCAGACATTGGCGTTATGGCGAAGGCTTCTGCTGAAGCGCTTGGTCTGGCTGTGGATTTCAGGCAGTCCAATCACGAGGGCGAGCTTGTCGACTGGATCCAGGAGGCGCGCGGCAAGGCTGATGCGATCATTATCAATGCCGCAGCCTACTCGCATACGTCCATCGCAATCCTTGACGCCCTGCAGACGTTTGAGGGGCCGATTGTCGAGGTTCACTTGTCTAACATCTTCAAACGTGAGAGTTTTCGGCATCATTCTCATATCTCCGGGGTCGCCGACGGCGTCATATGCGGGCTCGGGGCGCAAGGGTATGTGCTGGCCCTCACGGCTGTGGCCGACAAATTGAAGAATTTGGGCTGACGGCAAGCGCCGACAGCGGCATCTGATCAAATACCTCTCGATCTTATGGTCGAGTGTCAAACCAGGAATTTGGAGTAAACGTGAGCGATTCAAACAAGAAAAACGGCGCGGGCAAGGTGGATCAGGATCTCATCCGGGATCTTGCCAATCTGCTGTCTGAAACCAATCTTAGCGAGATTGAGGTTGAGCAAAATGGCTTGCGCCTCCGGGTCGCGCGGCAGGCAGGCGGCGCATTCGTCGCAGCTGCAGCCCCTGCCCCGGTCGCGGCTTCCACTGCAGCCCTGGCTCCGGCGGCTCCCGCTGAAGGCGATTATGCCAATCATCCCGGCGCTGTGATTTCGCCGATGGTCGGCACGATCTACACATCGTCAGAACCGGATGCTCCGGCGTTTATTCGGGAAGGCGACCAGGTCACCGAAGGCCAGACGCTGCTGATCGTCGAGGCGATGAAGACCATGAACAATATCCCCGCACCCAAGGCGGGCCGTGTAGCAAAAATCCTCGTATCCAACGAACAGCCGATTGAGTTTGGTGAAGTTCTTGTGATCATCGAGTAGCGGGACAAACGCGTCAGATGATTGAAAAAATACTAATTGCCAATCGCGGTGAAATTGCCCTGCGTATCCACCGTGCGGCGCAGGAAATGGGCATCAAGACCGTGGCCATCCATTCCACGGCGGATGCCGATGCCATGCATGTGCGTCTGGCAGACATGAGCGTGTGTATTGGTCCGCCGCCGTCGGCCAAATCCTATCTCAATATTCCGGCGATATTGACCGCATGCCAGATCACCGGCGCGGACGCCGTGCACCCTGGTTACGGGTTCCTGTCCGAAAACGCCCGGTTCGCAGAGATCCTGGAAGAACACAGTCTCACCTTTATCGGCCCAAAAGCGGAGCATATCCGTTTGATGGGCGACAAGATTTCCGCCAAGGATGCGGTCAGAAAAGCCGGAATTCCAGTAGTTCCCGGCTCGGCTGGCGATGTGGCAACGGCCGAGGACGCAGCGCGGCTGTGTGCCGACATGGGGTATCCGGTGATTATCAAGGCGGCCTCGGGCGGTGGCGGCAAGGGCATGCGCGTTGTCAGATCTGAAGCCGAGATCACCGAGGCGCTGGCCAATACGCGCCGCGAGGCCAAGGTCAATTTTGGCGACGATACGGTTTACATTGAAAAGTTCCTCGAGAATCCGCGCCACATCGAAGTGCAGGTCATTGCCGATGCACACGGCAACGTCGTTCATCTCGGCGAACGGGATTGCTCCTTACAAAGACGGCATCAGAAAGTTCTTGAAGAAGCGCCAAGTCCTGTCCTGACAGCTATTGAACGCGAAGCGATCGGCAAGACCGTCGTCGACGCTGTCAAGTCTCTGGGATACCTCGGCGTGGGAACGGTGGAATTTCTCTACGAGAATGGTGAGTTTTACTTCATCGAGATGAATACACGGCTGCAGGTTGAACATCCTGTGACAGAGATGATCACGCGACTTGATCTGGTGCGCGAGCAGATCCGCATTGCCAATGGTGAAGAGCTTGGCTACAGCCAGGATGATATCCGGTTTATCGGACACTCTATCGAATGCCGAATTAATGCCGAAGACCCGGTGACCTTCACGCCGTCACCCGGCAAGATAAAGGATTTCCATCAGGCCGGCGGTCTTGGCGTGCGGTTTGATTCCGGGGTTTATACCGGTTATTCAATCCCGCCCTACTACGACAGCCTGATCGGCAAGCTGATTGTTCACGGCATGAACCGTGAAGAATGCATCATGCGTCTTCAAAGGTCGCTGCACGAACTGGTTATTTCAGGGGTCAAGACGACCATTCCCCTGTTTGAGGATCTGATTGCGAACGAGGACTTTCTCAGCGGCAACTACGATATCAACTGGCTGGAAAAATACCTGAGCCGTGAACAACCAGGCGAGGATGACTTGAAAAAGTGACGGATGTGACCCCGGAGCTTCTGCTGGGCGCCTATGCTGAAGGGGTTTTCCCGATGGCGGAGGACCGTTTCGATCCGACGCTGTACTGGTATGACCCCGAATTCAGAGGGATATTGCCGCTTGATACCTTTCACTGTCCCCGCCGACTGAAAAAGACCGTTCGGTCCGAGCTCTATCATGTCACCTTTGACCATGACTTCGGCCAGGTCATCAGATCCTGCGCCAAACCTGCCAGAGGACGGCGTACAACATGGATCAATGACAGGATTGTCGAGCTTTACACGTCCCTCTTTGAACGAGGTTTTGCTCACAGTATTGAGTGCTGGAAGGACAATGAGCTTGTCGGCGGGCTCTACGGCGTGGCGCTCGGCCGCGCGTTCTTTGGTGAAAGCATGTTCTCGCGGCAACGTGACGCCAGCAAGGTTGCCCTCGTTTATCTGGTAGCGCGGCTAAAATACGGTGGTTATGAGCTGCTCGACACCCAGTTCATTACCGACCACCTGCAACAATTTGGCGCTGCAGAAATTACACGGGCAGAGTACAAAGACAGGCTTGCGACCGCTGTTCAGTCTGCCGTCGTTACCGACGTATCTGCGGGTACGATGTCACTTTCAGCGGATGTCTCGACATTTTCCTCAATGCCAGATTCGGCAGACGGATCAGCCATTTTGCAGTCAATTAGCCAGACATCATAGACGGGATGCTCAACGGCATTCAAGCCCGGGCTCGAAGCAAACATCCAGCCGCTGAAGACGCGCTGCTTGTCTTCGCTTAATTTTTTCTCATCAACCTGCACAAAAGCTGTCGTATTGGGTGCGTCCTCGGGAGGCTGTTTATCGCACCGTCTGACATTGACCTCAAGGCGTCCAAACATGACCGGCTGATTGACTGGTGCCTCAAACAGCCATACGCGTGCCGTGACCTTGTCCAACCCGCGCATGACGGCAATATCCCAGCCCGGCGTCTCATCACGCAGACCTCCCGACGCTGGCACATCGGACAGACCATCAATATTCAGGTTGCCATCCGGGCCCTCTGAGACGGTTTTCTGGCGTCCCTCCTCCAGAAAATCCAGCGTGTCAAAGAAATCTACCTCGTCGCTTTCGTTTGCGCCTTTCGTGGTACCGTCATTTGCTTCGCCTTGATAGGGCATGGCGACAGGGTCAGAGGCCTCATCCTGCGCCCAAAGGGGCAATGACACGCTGATGCAGCCTGCCAACAGGGCGGCGGTCACTAGCGATTTAAAGGTAATGTGGATGGGTCCTTGCTCCTTCACGAAGCCCGCCTACGGGGCCTGGTCCTTTGCTTCGTCATTACCGCCGGTGAAGCTGAAAATGGCCTGACCGATCAGAGACATGATATCGACCGAACCCTGTGTAAATTCGATCTCGTCGCCCGCTTCCAGAATATCCATTGACCCACCTGCATCAAGCGCAACATAGGCTCCGCCGAGCAGACCATCAGAGGCGACCTTGGCAGATGAGTCCGTCGGCAAATCTATCCCCTTGTCGATGGAAATTTCGATCTGCGCCAGAAAGCTATCTGAATTTAGTGTCTGATTTGTGACCGTACCAATCTTGATGCCGGACATACGCACGTCACTGCCAACGGCGAGGCCATCGACCCGGTCAAACGATGCCAACAACGTATAACTGTCGCTGGAACCAGACATATCCGCCGCATTATAGGCGTAAACAAGAAAGAAACCGGCGACGGCAAGCACCGCGGTTCCGACCAGTGTCTCAATAATCTTGTTGCCCATTATATCCCCGCTACAAGAGATGCCTGTTGATTCTTCAGCACCTGATTACGCTACGCACTTGAAGCTCCGGCCCGCTACTCGGGGACCCAAGCTTGATAATCTCCCGTACCCTGCACGCGCTGGCCGCCTTCCCACAGGCTACCCCCAGGGTGATAAGCTTCGCTGGTCCCGGTCATATTTGGAACGCCGGGTTTTTCCCACGCCTTGACGACAAAGGGTTCCTGAATCGGTGTTTTGTCAAACGTGTAGTGTAACCACCCGTGCCAATCGGCCGAAATCCGACTGGCTTCGGCATAGCCGTTATAAATTACCCAGCGACGCTTGAGACCGGCGGCCTTGCTGGCCTTGCTTTCCTCATAGTATCTGTTGCCCTGCTCATCGCGTCCCACCAGGATGCCGCGCTTGCGAGTGAACCACCAGGTTCCAACAGTGGTTCCATTCCACCAGGTGAACAGCGTCTTCAGCAATTTAATCATGTTCTTTCGCTTCCTGGCCTGCCGTCCTTTGGACTTGATGGCAGAACCTGTTAACCATCATCGTTTTCGAATATGCCACCGGCTCATTCCACCGTCCACATCAGCGGACATTAAACCGGATTTTCAAGGCGATTTATTGACGCAGCGTGTCAATCAAGCACCCAGGCATCGCCTTCCTGGCTTGTATCCGGCGTATTTTCAACTGTTTTCGTTTCCGTCAGCTTCGCACGAGGTAATAGCCCGTCATAGACCAGATCACTGGAAGATGCATCGGTTGCTTTGGATTTTGCAACATATTGCGATCCGCGCAGCTGATAAATCACACGCGAGGAGATTACCTTGTCGATTCGGTTGACCATGGCCTGAGGTTCAACCGGTTTCACCATGATACCGTTAATGCCGGCGAGCAGCGCAGCCTTGATGGTTTCCTGCGCAGAATTACCGGTCAGGGCGATCACCGGGGTCCGCGGATCGATACCCCCATTACCCGACCGGATTTTCTGTGTGAGGGCAAGGCCGTTCATCGGCTTCATATTCAAGTCGGTAATGACAAGATTTGCATGTGATTCACTCAGCAGTGCCAGCGCTTCGGCACCATCCGACGCTGTACGCAGGGACGAAACACAAAAGGATTTCAATATTTTACTGATGATTTCTACGACAGCACGATTATCGTCCACAAAAACGATATCAAGCTCACGGAGCAATCTGGCCTGCTTTTCACTTATGATCATGATCGAAAAATCATCCCGTCCGCATCACTGATTCTTATCGATTCGCCTGATCTGGCGACTACAGTTCTCCCGCAAAACGGGCTTTCCGTTCGTCCTGATTATGCTGCAGGCTCCTTCAACAGAGGGTTAACTCAGTCCGTTGGATTTGACTGAAACTGAATTTTTCCATGCGATGATCCATAATGTTCAAAGTCCGATCCTAAAGGTTAATTTCACTCCGCTGGAAGGTCTTCACCGAAGTTCAAGTGACGTCTGGACTTTCTCAATTTCCTGAAAATCGACGAATCCTGTCAAGCGCAATATGTTGTATTTTGACTGCGATTTAACACAAAATCTATTGCCAGATCGGTCATACTTTTCTACAGTTTGTGTCAGCTCAGAGGCGCGGCACAAGATGATGTGTTTTCTCCCCATCATCGGAGTCGCACCCTTTTTCTACAATTGAATCAGTAATTTAGGCGGCACGAACCAATCGGGGGCGTTTCGCCAAGAAGGCTCTTTCCCCCATTTGGGCCTTTTGAACATGACAACGCGAATAGAAGAGGCAATCGATGCGTATCTCACGACGGTTCACAGAAGCAGACACATCCCCCTATGCAAATATCGAATTCCGCCGAACGCGAAGTGAGATTAAAAACCCCGATGGCTCGATTGTTTTTGAGCTTGATAACATTGAAGTCCCGGCAAGCTGGAGCCAGGTTGCGGGCGACGTCATTGCACAAAAGTATTTCCGCAAGGCCGGCGTCCCGGCGGCGACCAAACCTGTTTCTGAAGACCGCGTGCCTGACTGGTTGTCACGCCACGTACCGGACGAGGACGCTCTGGCCACGCTGCCTGAGGACGAACGCTTTACCTCCGAGATCAGCTCGAAGCAGGTCTTTGATCGTTTGGCCGGCACCTGGACCTATTGGGGCTGGAAGGGCGGATATTTCGACTCAGAAGATGATGCCCTGGCCTTTCACGACGAGATGTGTTTCATGCTCGCCACGCAAAAGGCCGCTCCCAACAGTCCGCAATGGTTCAACACCGGTATTCACTGGGCCTATGGAATCGATGGTCCGGCGCAGGGACATTACTATGTCGATTACCGCACCGGGAAATTAACCCCCTCAAAGAGCGCCTACAAACATCCGCAACCTCATGCCTGCTTCATTCAGGGGGTCAAGGACGACCTTGTCGGCGATGGCGGCATCATGGACCTTTGGACCCGCGAGGCCCGGCTGTTCAAATATGGATCCGGAACAGGCTCGAATTTCTCTGATATTCGCGGCGAGGACGAACTTCTTTCAGGTGGCGGGAAATCCTCCGGCCTCATGAGCTTCCTGAAAATTGGTGACCGCGCTGCAGGCGCTATCAAATCCGGCGGGACGACGCGCCGCGCCGCCAAAATGGTGGTGGTCGATGTTGACCATCCCGATGTTGAGGCGTTCATCGACTGGAAAGTCAAGGAAGAGCGCAAGGTCGCCGCGCTTGTTACTGGCTCGAAGATCGTGCGCCAGCATCTCGTTTCCATCATGAAGGCTTGCGTCAATTGCGAAGCAGACGGCGACGATTGCTTTGACCCGAAAAAGAACCCAGCTCTCAAACGCGAAATCCGTGCGGCAAAGAAGAGCCTGGTGCCGGAGAACTACATCTACCGCGTCGTCCAGTTCGCCAAACAAGGCTACAAGGAAATCGAATTTGAGGCCTATGATACCGATTGGGACAGCGAAGCCTATCGCACTGTCTCCGGTCAAAACTCCAATAATTCCATACGGGTAACAGATGAATTTCTGAATTTGGTTGAACGTGGTGATGACTGGAACCTGATCCGGCGCAAGGACAAGTCTGTTGCAAAGACTGTCAATGCGGCCGAGCTGTGGGATCAAATCGGGCAGGCCGCATGGCAGAGCGCAGATCCGGGTATTCAGTTCCACACGACGATCAACGACTGGCACACCTGTCCCGAAAGCGGCCCGATCCGCGCATCGAACCCGTGCTCGGAATACATGTTCCTTGATGACACGGCCTGTAACCTTGCCTCTCTCAACCTGCTGGCCTTCCGCAATGAAGACGGCTCCGTGGATGTGGAGGGGTTTGAACACGCCGTGCGTCTGTGGACCATGGTACTGGAAATCTCGGTGATGATGGCACAATTTCCGTCACAGGAAATCGCACAGCTGTCCTATAATTTCCGCACCCTGGGGCTTGGCTACGCCAATATCGGTGGCTTCCTGATGGCATCGGGCATTCCCTATGACAGTGCCGAGGGCCGCTCGATCGCCGGGGCCTTTGCTGCCCTTATGACCGGGGCCTCCTATGCAACATCCGCCGAAATGGCCAAGGAGCTTGGTCCCTTCCCCGGGTTCCGTGACAACCGCGACGCCATGCACAAGGTAATCCGAAACCACCGCCGGGCGGCTTATGGCGTCAGTGATGGCGGCGCCAGCGCACTCGACCGGGAATTTGGCTCCTATGAAGGACTGCACGTTGCTCCGGTCGCACTCGACATCGCAAATTGTCCGCTGGATGACGTAGTTCTGGCCGCTCAGCTGGCATGGGACCGCGCCCTTGAAGTTGGCATGGACAATGGTTTCCGCAATGCGCAGACCTCTGTTATTGCGCCAACAGGCACCATCGGTCTGGTGATGGATTGTGACACCACAGGCATTGAGCCGGACTTCGCGCTGGTGAAGTTCAAGAAGCTGGCCGGTGGCGGTTACTTCAAGATTATCAATCGCACGGTGCCGACGGCGCTCAAGACCCTGGGCTATGACCAGGCACAGATTGAGGAGATCATCCAATATGCAGTCGGCCACGGCACGCTTGAGGGCTCCAATGCCCTGAGCACCGAAAGCCTGCGGGCGAAAGGTTTCACGGATACGGAACTTGCTGCGGTGGATGCCGCGTTGGGCGAGGCTTTTGACATCCGCTTTGTGTTCAATAAATGGACCCTCGGTGAGGCATTCTGCAGAAACATCTTGAAGATCTCAGCCGAAGCCCTTGATGATATTGACTTTGATCTGCTTTCCAGTATCGGCTATTCGAAAGACGAAATTGATGCCGCCAACATTCACGTCTGCGGCGCGATGACCCTCGAAGGCGCCCCCTACCTGAAAGACGAGCACCTGCCAGTGTTTGATTGCGCCAACCCCTGCGGTCGGATCGGCAAACGCTATCTGTCCTGGGAAAGCCACATCCGCATCATGGCAGCTGCCCAGCCGTTTATCTCCGGCGCGATTTCCAAAACCATCAATATGCCAAACGATGCGACCGTTGAAGAGTGCAAGGACGCCTATATGCTGTCCTGGCGTCTTGGCATCAAGGCCAACGCGCTTTACCGCGACGGCTCCAAACTCAGCCAGCCGTTGAATTCCCAGCTGCTTGAGGATGAAGACGACGATTTTGCTGAAGAGTTCCAGGAAAAGAACCGGGTTGAACAGACTCAGATCGTCACAGAGCGGGTAATTGAGAAGATCATCGAACGCGCCGCCTCTCGTCAGCGTCCGCCGGATCGCCGCAAGGGCTATATCCAAAAGGCCACGGTTGG
Organism: Alphaproteobacteria bacterium; assembly: GCA_030614785.1. Taxonomy (GTDB): domain Bacteria; phylum Pseudomonadota; class Alphaproteobacteria; order M2410; family M2410; genus JAUWTJ01. The sequence continues at coordinate 57,903 of JAUWTJ010000011.1, forward strand.
CGGCCACAAGGTCTATCTCCACACCGGTGAGTATCAGGACGGCGAACTGGCCGAGATCTTCATCGACATGCACAAGGAAGGCGCAGCATTCCGCTCTCTCATGAACAACTTCGCCATCGGCGTTTCCATCGGGCTGCAGTACGGCGTGCCGCTGGACGAATATGTCGATGCCTTCACCTTCACCCGGTTTGAGCCAGCCGGTCTTGTTCAGGGCAATGACGCGATCAAGAATGCCACCTCGATCCTCGACTATGTGTTCCGCGAGCTGGCGATCTCCTACCTTGATCGCACCGATCTTGCCCATGTGGACACGACGGAGAATCCTTTCGAAGCGCTTGGGCAGGAAGACGAAAAAGTCAATGGCCATCACGAGGTAGCCGCAATACTTGATAACCCGGTTCAGGAGCTGGTTGACCGATTTGTCTCAAAAGGCTATCGCCGCGGGCATGAGGCCAACAACATCGTGGCGCTTCAGCCGGCGATGGCGGCGTCCCAGCCGGGCGGCGCAGCAAGGGCGCAGCACGCGGCGGCAAATGTTGCGGTTGAAGTCCAGCACATCCGTGAGATCGATACGGTAACGCTTCTGGCAGAAGAAGAAATTCAGGTCATGGAAGCCAAAGTCGCTCCCAAGCCTGACCTCGCTCTACAGGCGCGAATGAGGGGCTATGAGGGCGACAGCTGCGGCTCGTGCGGCAACTTCACCCTGGTGCGCAACGGCACCTGCATGAAGTGCGACACCTGCGGCGGAACCTCGGGCTGCTCGTAAGCCTGCGAAACCGTTTGAAGGTTCAAGGGGCGCTTCTGATACGGGAGCGCCCCTCTTTCGTTGGGGAAACTCTATGAAGACCATTTGTATCTTTACCGGTTCGAGCCCGGGTCATAACCCGCAACACGAGGCGGCGGCCCGCTCCCTTGGCGGCACGATCGCGGCGCGCGGCATGGGTATTGTCTATGGCGGTGCATCAATCGGGCTAATGGGTGCGGTAGCCGATGCCTGTCTTGATGCTGGCGGTTCTGTCATCGGGGTCATGCCGAAAGCCCTGGCTGATCTGGAGATCGCCCACAATGGCCTGACCGAACAGCACATCGTCGCGACCATGCATGAACGCAAGGCCCTGATGGCAGACATGTCGGACGGCTTTCTGGCCCTGCCCGGCGGCCTTGGCACGCTTGATGAGCTGTTTGAAATCTGGACCTGGGCCCAGCTTGGCGAACACCAAAAGCCGGTGGCCATCCTGAACGTGAACGGTTTCTTTGATCCGTTGCTGGCGTATCTGGATCATGTGGTCGAGGAAGGTTTTATCAAGCCAGCACACCGGGACATGCTCATTGTGCATGAGACAGACGATGAGGTGCTCGATGCCATGACCTCCTACGACCCGCCAAGTGTCACAAAGATCGTTTCCGAGTTTGACCTCTGATACCATGATATGGGGTCAGACACCATCTCTTGAAACATGGTACCATGACTAAGCCACATGGTGTCTGACCCCATAACATGTAACATGTTATTTCGGGACGTCCGGAAACACCGCCGCGATCCCGGCGAGGTAGTCACGCATATCTGACAGGTCCGGCTCGGTGACGAGGCTGAGGCAGACGATGATCACATCCTTTGACGGGATCACGATGATCGACTGTTCCTCGTGGCCGCGCGCCATAAAGGTGTCCGGCGGGAAAGCCGCCGTGGCATTGGCGACCTGGGGTGGGTCAACGTAGCCATCGAGCCACCAGTGGGCGCCGTAACGGCCATTGGATGCCGGGGTCTCGATCCGCGCATGATCAACCCAGCCTTCCGGGATAAGACGCTTGCCGTCCCAAACACCGTCTCGCATGTAGAGCAGGCCAAAGCGGGCGTAGTCGCGGGCGGTCATGAAGATGAGCGACGAACCGATGAGGGTTCCACTGCCGTCAAACTCGGCCTCGTAGTTGCGAATGCCGAGCGGTTTGAAAAGCTCCTGGCTCATAAAGCTGCGATAGCTTTCCTCGGTTCCGCCTGACAAATCGCGCAACACACGGCTGATCATATTGGTGGTGCCGGATGAATAGGACCAGTGCTCGCCTGGCTCATGGATCAGGGGCTTGTCGGCTGCATAATGCCCCATGTCACCATTGCCCTCGCCAAAAAGCATGGTGATCACATCGGAGGTCAGCATATCCTCATAGTCTTCGGAGAACTCAAGGCCTGAGGACATATGGAGCGCATCATCCAGGGTGATGGCCTGGCGCGGATCGTCGGTGCGCTCCTGCCATTCCGGGACTGGCAGGGGCGTATCGAGCGCGATCTTGCCATCGCGGATCATGATGCCGGCCAGAGCGTGAGTGAAGCTCTTGCCCATGGACCATGAGACCAGTTTGCTGTCCGCCCCAAAGCCTGTGTCGTACTGCTCGGCGGCAACCCCGCCGCGATGCACCACCAGAACCGCACGGATCCCCTGCAGGGCCTTCGGCGCATCCGCCTCGAACGCGCGCGCAACGAGGGCATCCAGTTCGACCTTCGAATAGTCGCCGCCGGGAACATCCTGCGGCCAGACTTCAGTCGGCCAGGCGCGATCACCTGGTTGCGGCGGCAGCGAAACCAGATCCGCTGACAGTGCGGGGCTGGCGATGAGCCCGAAGGCGATGAGAAGTGTTATCCAACGAGTTTGCATCCCTCGCCCTCCGTGTATTGGGCTTTCGCCTTGATGAAAAACAGCACAGACGCGTTTACCTGCTTCTTGTCAGCATCATTCTTCAGCGAAATCTGACTGGCCACTTCAGGCAGGTCAGCGGCGCAAGACTGCGCGTCGCGTTCGACCACATAGATGCAGGAACAGGTCATTTTTGCTACATATCGCACGGCCACATCCGTCGACTTCACGAAGTCACAGCCGGGCAGAAGCAACACGATTGCAGCCAGGGCAATCAGCTTTATTCGCATGATTTTCACTCCTTTTTTCTTCAATTTGTCTGGCTAATATCTCTAACCGACATGAGTAACCGCTTCGCCGCCAAGCGATACCATTTTTATCTCACCGTCCACCACATCCACAACCGGGATCGAGCAATTGTCCGGGCGGAAGCAGACGACGCGGTCATCGCCGAGCGCATGGCCAGCGATGACGTTGATGGCGACGTAGTGGGAAAACACCACCGTGTCCTGGTTGATACCTTTTGCGGTTTCGACGACGTAGTCGCGCCAGCCTTGAGAAGCCGCATCGGCTTCGGCCCATGCGCCGCTCATGACGCCGCGCAGCCACTCGCTGCGTTTCGACAGGTCTTCCATTGGCGACGGGATTTCAGAAACGCCGCGCTCGATGGTCGGCGCGCGCTCCCAGGCCCGGCATAGCGGTGTTGATGTTTCCTGACAGCGCTTGAGCGGGCTGGAGATAATCGGGACCGGGCCTGTCTTCGCCAACGTCTGCATCATGGCCTCTGCGGCCTTGTGGGCCTGCTCGAGACCAAGAGCGCTGAGACCCGGGTCATGATCTTCGCCAAAGCCTGCCGCGGCCTCGCCGTGCCGAATGAAGTATAGTCTAGCCATTTTATGTCCTTACCAGTTCGGTACAAATGTGTTGGTTTTGTCGCCCGGGGTTACCCGGCCCGCCACGCCGATCAGATCTTCCTGCTTCATCCGCTGCAGAAGTTCAAGGTCGTAAGGCACGTGCGCGATAAAGCGTTTTCCGCTGCCCAGCTTGCCGATGACGATGCCCATGCGGACCTTGTCGCGGGCGTGAACTACCGTATAGCCCTCTACAACACCCTCTCCCTCGGGGTGTTCATCAAGGACCGGGTGATCCATTGCGTCAATCGTGGTTTGATAAACCGAAGGATCCTTGCGTGACCATTTGCCTGTCACGGGCTCAGTCGAATAAAGCCCCATCGAGTGTTTTGTCAGGTACCAGCCATTGCCGGTCACAAGCCCCTTCTTGCCGGGTTCCGCGCGCAGCTTTTCCACCATCTGGGCGATGGAGCACATCACATAGGCATTTCCGGCGCCGCCAAAATAGGGCAGCCCGCCAGTTATCGTCAGGCCGCGCGGGTCGTCGGTTGCGATGCCCAGCTCCGCGCAACCGGCTTCCACGGCGCTCGGAAAGCACGAGTAGAGGTCGATGCAGTCGATATCATCAACCGACCACCCCGCCATCTCAAAGGCTGCCTCGCCCATCACGCGGATGGCCGGGCAGGAATGCAGATCGACCCGCTCTGTAACATTCCAGATGTCATGGGTGTCGGCGCAGCCGTGCAGGAAAACCCAGCGGTCTTCCGGAACGCCAAGTTCCTGCGCCTTCCCGGCACTCATCATCAGCCAGGCCCCGCCCTGATCGACGCGGATAACGGAGTTCAAATATTTTGTGTAGGGAAAACCAACCATCCGGTTTGATGGCGTCTCAGTTGATATTTCGTCCGGCGAGCGCTCGGTGGCAAACCACGCATAAGGGTTTTGCGCGGCCATGGCGGTGAACGGGTGCATGAATTCTCCGAGCCATTTTGAATGCTCTTCGAGGCTCCTTCCCGCCTGCTTGCGCATGGCGCTTTCAAAAATCGGGTAGGTGTTGGGCGGATAGCTCAGACCATGAGCCCGTTCGGTTTCGCTCACCCCTTCGAAATTGCTACCAAGGGTAAACTCCGCCGGGGTCGGTTCGTCATTGTCGCCCCAGTGGCTCATATCCAAGCCGTTCAGGGCCTGTTTCAGCTGAGAGGCCAGAACCTCACCGCCGATGGTGAGCACTACATCGGAGCGACCTTCGGCAATTTCCTCGGCAAAGTGGTTGACCAGCATCTGAGGCGTGTTGCCCCCGGTCCAGGTTGAAAAGCTGCGCCCGGGTTTGATTCCGAGGGCTCCGGAAATCGCCTTCGGAGGATTGTTCAAGCGGCCCACCGGGATTTCATCAAACGCCTTTTCGCTGGTTGTCGAATTGACCACAACCAGGGTGTCGATGGAACTCAGAAGATCCTCCGCCGCGCCTGCGTCGGCAACGGCCCTGCGCCCGACATCGCTGAACAACTCGATTGGCCCTTTGGCGTCTTCCGGTGCGCATTTCTGGACGTATTGCGCGACCCCCACCAGTACCGGTGTGTGCGCGTCAATTTGACCGCTCTGTGACATTGTTGGAATTCCCTCAAACCCCTATATTTTTTTGGGGCGTTCTTGTTGTTTTATGAGTATCACTTTAGGGGGGTTCGGTTGCCGGAAACAAGTCGGACCGCGCCGGTTTTGATACCAAATATGACTTTGACAGCCCTGACGCATCTGCACAATAAATGAGCAGTAATGCAAACTTTTTGTGCACCACGAAGCTGTCGATTCGCAGGCTGAAAGACCGAGGGCAGGGAAATCAAACACCTTGAGTTTTCCGGACGATTGGCACAGGTAATGCTATGTTAACTTCACATGGGCGGGCGGGCCCTTTTTCGTCCGATTTCGCCTGTTTTTTAAGCAACACCCTTCTCGGGGTTCATTTGCAAAGACCATTCAGATGAAAAAAATTGAAGCCATCATCAAACCGTTCAAGCTCGATGAAGTAAAAGAAGCCCTTCAGGAAGCCGGGATCCAGGGTATCACCGTCACCGAAGCCAAGGGCTTTGGCCGGCAAAAAGGCCATACCGAACTCTACCGCGGCGCCGAATACATCGTCGACTTTCTGCCCAAAGTGAAAGTTGAGGTGGTCATCCCGGACGAGCTTGCCGAAAAGGCGATAGAAGCCATCCAGACCGCAGCCCGAACCGGGCGCATCGGCGATGGTAAGATATTCGTTTCAACGATTGATGAGGCCATACGCATTCGGACCGGGGAAACCGGCCGGGAAGCGATCTGACCTCACCGGCCCCAACCTCCCAATAAATTCAAAATCAATAAGACAGGAAACATTGCCATGGCTGATGCCAACTCAATTATGAAACAAATCAAGGACGACGATATCAAATACGTCGATCTGCGCTTCACCGACACTCGGGGAAAATGGCAGCACGTGACGTTCGACGTCGACTTCGTCAACGACGATTTCTTTGAAGAGGGTGCCATGTTTGACGGCTCCTCAATCGATGGCTGGAAAGCCATCAACGAATCCGACATGACCTTGATGCCTGATGTCGATACCGCATTCATCGATCCGTTCTTTGCCCAGTCTACCATGGGTATCGTATGCGATATTCTCGAGCCCCACTCGGCCGAGCGCTATAACCGCGACCCACGCTCGACAGCCAAGGCGGCTGAAGCCTACCTGCAACAAACCGGGATTGGCGATACAGCAAACTTCGGTCCGGAACCTGAATTTTTCATGTTCGACGATGTAAAATACTCCACCGAACAACATGATATGGGCTTCCAGATCGACAGTA
>JAUWTJ010000087.1 GCA_030614785.1 Alphaproteobacteria bacterium
ATCATAAGAAAGAACAGACAATGAAGCGCGCACTTTTCCTGGTATTATTTCTGGCCTCGACGCCCGCATTGGCATCCGAGGCCACGGACCTGGCCGCGTTGACGATTGCGGCCTATGGCGGTCCCGAAGCCATCGAACGCATTAAATCCTTCAAACAGTCGGGCGCGTTGACGTCAAACCGCTACGGCCAAACCGGCACGGTTGAGCGCACGTTCAGTCGTCCGGACAAACTGCGCATTGATATCCAGATCCCCGGTGCACCCCATGAAACGCGTGTTCTTAATGGCGCGCGAGGCTGGCGCAACGGCAAGGAAGACCAGCCGATGATGGCGAAGGCCATGTACCTGCAGGCAGCCCGTCTTGATCTGCCTTACCTGATCGTGACGGCTGGCCAAAACATCAAAATGTTAGGGCCGATAGAAGGCGAGGACGCCCGCAATCTCAAGGGCCTGGAAATTCCAATGATCGACAAGCTCCGCCTGATCGCCATCATCGATACCCAAACCGGCTACATTGTCAGGTCACACGGTCTGATCTCGGTTGCCCCGGGCCACGAAATGGAGTTCTCCACCGTTTATTCCGGTCACGTGCAAAGGAACGGAACGGTTTTCGCCGCTCAGGAGAACCATTTCGTGCGGGGGCAGGCCACCGGTATAACGGTGCTGGATAAATCGGATGTCGTGCAAGACCTTCCGGACGCCGTTTTTCTGCCCTGAGAGTCATGCGTTTTTTTTACCTGGATTGGCCAAAATCCATGATATGATGCCGACGCGGGCAGGCGAGCTGCCGGGCAGCGGACCAGGGAGCGATCCTCATGGGCGAGAAACTGTTTGCGTGGAGTGACACCTACCTTATCGGGGTTGAGGAGCTCGACTTCGAGCACAAGGATCTTCTCGACCGTCTGAATGAATTGCATCTGGACATTCTTCGCGGCGATGAGCCAGCTGTGATCGAGGCATGTCTCGGAGAAGTCTGCACAAGAGTGGCGGCCCACTTTGCTCTTGAAGAACGATACATGCAAAACACCCGCTTCGCGAACTACGAACAGCACAAAAGGCAACACGATCAGTTCCTTGACGAAATCTATGACGCGGTCGAAATGTTCAATAGGGGCCTTGAAAGTTCCTACCAGGAAGCCCTTGAAACTCGTCTTGAAAGCTGGATCACCAATCACATTCTGACATCGGACAAGCAGCTGATTTGACTCGGGGCGGACGGGGTGTTTGTGCGACATGCGTGGTGGGTTGCCAGCTGCGATCCTGGTAGGGGAGTGATTCAGCGTTGGTATACGCTCAATCGCGTTACGGATTTTATCCGCCCTTGAATTCGCACGAAAAGTGTCGGGATTCTTTACGGCCTTGACGATGCGCGGAATGAATGCATCCGTAACCCATTGGAACTAAATACAGCCCAAAAAAGGCACGATGCTTGCTTGCCGGGGAGATCAGTGATTCTCGACGCCCCATGTAACGGGGCAGAGGCCTCTCCAAATGATTTGGGTGGAGGACGTAATGAAGAATGCTTTGAAATCCTCAAGACGCCACAGCGGCGATATCCACTCCAACTGTTACTGGCGGTCGCAGTTGCATGTGCGTCCTATTTAAAAAGGAGTGCTCTTATGACATGGCTTCCAAAGATACTGGTCAACGGACTGGTTGTAATGATGACAACACTTGTATGGACAGCTTCAGCGCAAGCGGGTGCTATTCTGATCGACCCGACGCCACCGCCGTTCGACGATCCGCCTTCGCCATGGGTAAGCCTGGCCGACCAGCCAACTATCACCTATACATTCAAAACGTCCTGGGACGGCATCTCCTGGACTGATGAACAGAAGGCTGTGGTTTACAATGCGATTGGCAAAATAGATGGCATTTTGCCCGACCAGACATTTGCCGAATCCGAAGACTTTACGCTTCGCTGGGCTGGACCTGATTTCTTCAAGAACTGGAGAGACGGCGGAGATTACTCAGCCGAGGGATGGGATCTCACAGGAGCACTGGCAGTTGCCTACAAGCACAACAATGGCCCCTGGGATCATGCAGATTATCCAAATAATGAAATATATTTCAATTCAACCCAGCCATGGAGCTTCGACATTTTTTCGGTCGACAGCAGTGGATACGATTTCTGGACAGTGATGCTTCACGAAGCAATTCATATGCTGGCGTCGGACGCCCATGCCATCCATAGCGATGAGGTCATGTATCCCTATATCAGCCTGGGAGAGCGCAAGGGCCTGAAAGAGTCTGACGCGGAAATTCTGCGCGCGGCCGGTTACAACGTGCCTCACTTGCTCGAACCTGGCACCATTGGCATCATTTTTCTGGGCCTCGCGGGGCTCGGATTTGCAATGCGTAGCAGGGCAGCCTGATTGGCGCGCAGTGTGTTTGGCGTCAACAAAAGGCGCACAATATATAGTCTAGATAGACTTGACTTGAAGTTGTTCTACTTATGTCTTACTTAATTCTCGCGCATTAAGTGTAGCCTCACGCTCTGCAACCAAAGACTTGTAGATCACTTTCGCCTCGCCCTTGCTGGTCCAGTAACCAAGGTAGAGCAGGCCAAGCTTCTGATCGTGGCCGCCCAGTTTGCACAAATTAACCATGGTTTCCTGCCTCGGATATCCATGACCGGCGTTCTGGCGGGAGAGCGCCGTAACGGATGCACCCACAAAGTCAGCAAGCTGTCTGAGGCTCGGCACACCCGCTCCGGTTTTTGCATCTTCAAGTATAGATTTAAGTTCCATTGTGATCCCGCACCGCATGTTGAGGACAGACTCACTCTAGGAAATTCGGCGCTCCGAAGCAAATTTTCCGTTGACCATAGTTACCAAATCAAGATTGCCTCGTGTTCTGTTCAATTGAACGGGACAGCGCAACCGCACCGCAAATGCTTCGCGCTGACAAGGATCATCCTCCTGGGCGAGGCAGTTAGAGCCATCTAAACCTCGCCCGAATGGATAGCAGTTTTGCCCCCGCGCCTGGACAGCAACGGGGTTTTTCGGAGCGGAAAGAGGTGCCCTAAGTGCCTCGGAACGTTGCAGGGCGCGAGGTCGGTTTTGGGGTTTCACTATCCCTTGGAAGGACAGATTTCGCGCCCGCTCTGAAAACCTTTGTCCCGGCGCGCGAGCGACGAATGACCACATAACGGATGGGGATGATCCAATGAGCATCAAGAACAAAGTCATGTTGACCGGCAATCTGGGCGCGGACCCGGATATGCGAAACACCAAGGCGGGTGATCCAATTGCCAACCTGTCAATTGCTACGTCTGAAAGCTGGAAGGACAAAACCACCGGCGAAAAAAAAGAACGGACCGAATGGCACCGGGTTGTGATTTTCAACAAACATCTGGCCAAGATCGCCGGAGACTTTCTGAAAAAAGGCTCCAAAGTTCAAATCGAGGGCTCGCTGCAAACTAGGAAGTGGACGGATCAATCTGGCGTGGAGCGATACACGACGGAAGTTGTGTTGACGAGTTTCGACGGCGGGTTGCTGATGCTCGATGGCAAGAAGGGCGAAGGGCGTCCACCTGAGCCTCCGGCATATTCCGACGATGAAATTCCATTTTAGGGAGCTGGCATGGCACAGATTTACAATCCACCAATCAATGTTGGTTCTTTCGGCTGGCGGCTGCGATCCGCGCGAGCGAGGGCCGGGCTTGCGCGCCCGGAACCTGCCGAAATGGTCGGGTTTTCTTATATGTCCATTGAACGCTATGAGACGGGCAAGAGGTCGCCAACTCTCGACAAAACGAGGTCACTTGCAGCCGCGCTCGATGTGTCGCTGGCATGGCTGGTGACAGGTGAGGGGTCGGAAACATGATGGCCCTGTTCGCATACATCGGCATTGCGATATGCAATTGGCTCGGAGTGGTCGAATGAAATTCATTCCAGCAGCTCAATTGCGCAAAGGCGACGTTATCGAATGGCGTCATCGGGGCCGCTTCACACGGCGCGGTAAATTTCTCGGGTTCAACAGTCAGGACTTCTCGAAGATGCGCGTCAAGCCAACCGAGGGCAAGGACACGCCGCTCTATATCGATATGACCAGCCAGTATCGCGGCCTTGTCATGCGCGACGGGAAATTTGTCCAATGAACACGGCGAAACGAGAAATTGACGATTTCGCCCTGTCGGTGAAGGAGAGGGATCGGCGCGAGGCGGCGGCCATTGCGAAGCCTCCCGCGGATCTATTTTATTCGCGGCTGTATCCGGGGCAGGACTTCGCAATCAAAGGGACCAGGTGGCATCGGCTTGTTGTCACTTTCAATGATGACATTAGCGGAAAGATGTTTTCCCGTTTAGATTGCAGAGATGGAACGCTTTCGCCTGAATTTCGTCTGTCTCAATCCGATTTTTACGCGACGATCTCCAATCCCCCCACCCTCTAACAGGGGGGGTTGGAGAGGCAGCCAGTACCATGAGAACACTCCCAAACGTCAAGCTCACAAAGGCAAAGAGCGGTTATGCCAGACAGATTTCGCAAGGTTGGGATAGCTGGCAGGAAAGTTTCGAGCTGGTCCCGTCCGGAAAGCTGGTCGCGCGCCTCGTTACTGCAAAGGAAAAGGCGCTCGAAATCTCCGATCAAAGTCAGTCAGTCGTGCCATTCGATCTTGGAGGCTTCCCTATGATGGCCCATGCCTATGCAAGCAAGGGCTCAAGCTGGCGTCTCTCATGCGATGACTTCCTGCTGATGATCGGATCGCCAATGAAAGGCTGGTCTGTCCAGGTGCGCTATCTGTCTGCGGGACTTTGGGAGCATGGCCTGTCTGCCTTGCAGGATCGCGTTAGAGCGCTGCTGTGGGCCGGTGATGAATTCGAGGGCAATAAGACCGACGAGCCGGACTATGCCATTGGTTCCACCTCTGGCGTCCGTGTGAGCCGGGCGGATTACTGCTTCGACTTCCATAGTCCGGACTTCAAGCGCGAGTTTCGGCCACGGCTTCAAGAGAACATCGTTGCTCATTCGTCGGTCAAGTCACATGCCCATTGCGACCTTTGGGAAAATGGCGGGCGCGGCGAAACGCTCAACATCGGCAAGATCAACAATTTGCAAGTCGCCATCTATGACAAGACGAAGGAAATTCGCGAGGCGTCCGGCAAAGAGTGGATGATCGATCTCTGGCTTGCCGGAACGGATGGCGAATGGATATGGGATGAAAAGCCGGACAATGTTTGGCGGCTGGAAATTCGTCTCGGAAAAGAGTTCCTGAAAAATCGCAACATCCGGGATTGTGGCCAAGTCCTGAAACATCGGGACGAGCTATTGATTGAGGCGCTTTACACCCGCCGATTGACGAGACCAAGCCGGACAGACAAGGACCGCAAGCGCTGGCCGCTGCATCCGATCTGGTCGCTGGCTGTTGAGGCCATAGGCCAGGGCGCAATGGTGCCGCTCGGGCGGCGCGTGACAGGGCGGCGCGATGCTCTGGTTGATGCGTCGATGAAGCAAATCAGGGGAACCATGCGCGCGATGTCAGTTCTACATACCGGCAAATATGATGCGCGGTTTTTGCAGGATGTTTTGCTGAATGCGACGGATGAAATCGAAGCCGATCCGGAACACGAAAAGAAAACTCAGGCGGCACAATTCCGATATGAACACGTAGATGAGGCGAGGTAGGACAATGGCAGAACTGGAAACAATCGGATTTGGTCCGTGCATTCAGGCGGTAAGTGAGACCGAGATTTGCATGGCGCGGGTTCTCTACAAAGTCAATAAGGGCGGTCGGCCATATCACAACTGCACGGGCGGCTTTGATCTCAACTCCAAGGCTTGCGGGTCGCGCATTCAACAACACGGTCCAAGGGCGGAAAAACTTATCAGACAACTGGTCATGCAAGAAAAGGAAAAGGACGATGTTCAACATGAGGAAGGAGGGCAACCGACTGTTGCCCAAGGAGAACCTGCAAGCACCGGAGACGGCGAGCCAGTCACTAAACAGCGAGGAGGGTTCTTCTCCCTCGAATGATGCGATGGCGTCGGATCACTTTGCCGATCATGACACCGGTGATGGTTTTCAGGGTGAAGCCCAGGGCGATGCAGGTGCCGGGCCTCGGGTCGATCATCCGGAGGCGGAGGCTGCATTGACGGCGCTCTTCATCGTCGCGGTTGGCGGTATTGGTGGTGCGATCTGCGCGCGGTATCAGGTTGAGGAATTGGAGCCGGAGGAAGTCCAGGCGCTTGCCGCTTCGGTTGGCACCCTGTCGGCTCTCTATGCACCGGCTCTAACCGAAAAACAGGCCGCATGGATCGGGCTCGGGGTAACAACCGCTGTCATAGCTGCGCCGCGTTGGACTGAATATCAAAACCGCGAGGCGATGACAGTTGACGCGAAACCGGAGCCTGAACCAGATGGCGATGAGTAAAGATGCTGAGATTGAGACGGTCTATGGCCGTCGCGGCTCCGGCAAATCGACACTCACAAAGGGCATGATCAAGGGTAAGCCGAAGCTCGTTGCCTTCGATCCTCGCGCCGAATATGGTGGCAAGGGCTGGGTCCGGTGTCGCACAGTAAAGGCCGTCAAGAAGGCCATGGGTGAGCGATGGTGGAAGGGCTTCAAGATTTCCTATGTCCCGGATGCTGGCGACGAAATGGCCTGTCTCAGTCGCCTGTGTGAGCTATTGTGGGCGGCGCAATCTGTCTATGAAACTGGCGAGGATACCCGCAAGCTGACACTGGTTGTCGAAGAGGCGGATTTGTCGTTTCCATCACGCCCGATGCCGCGTGATCAATCGTGGATGATCCGGGTTTGCAATCAGGGCCGTCATGCCGGTATCGAGGCTATCGCGGTCACGCAAAGACCGGCTCAATTGAACATGGCTTTTCGCGGCAATGCGGCCCGAACTTTCTGCTTTGCGCTGGCATGGCCGGAGGATCAAAAGGCATTTCTCCGGATGGCACCCGGCATTGATACGGATGCTTTCAAATCACTTGAGAATTTTCGCTTCGTACGGCTCGAAAATGGCAAAATCAGTCAGCACAAGATTTCCAAAACAGGTAAGATTTCGTAATTCCCGTACGGGAATTTCCCGTATGCGGTCGATTTTGATTGAATTTCCGCCGTATGGGCGCCCTCCTGACTGCGATATGCAAAAGCACCTGATCACAATCGCAGTGACCATCGTCTCCCTGATCGTATGGGAAAAGATGGTCAAACCACGGCTCTAGGAGGGCTACAAATGAAATTCCCAGTTAACACTTTCGTCGCCGTCATTGCCGGTGTTTTGGTCGCCGGTCTGGTCATGAAATATGCCAAGCAAATTCCGGGCGTCAAGCAAGCCCAGGACGGTTTTCAAGGCGTCCTGTAGGGAGCATTTGAACCTTCGATTTTTGTTCGCGACCTGATGTCGCAATCGCCCTTATAAGGATCAAATTCAATGACTATCCAGTGGGAAAAACTTACCGAGGTCCAGAACGTCGCGGCGTCCAGTACCGGCACTATCCGATTGCCAATTGGCTGGATCTATCACGGTGTATTCTTGAACCTCACCAATATCACGGCGGCGTCGATTAACGAGCTTCGAGTGATCGCAAATGGTCAAACCATCATGCGCGGCTCCGGTGTCGAGTTTGATACGCTCAATCAGCAACTTGGACTGGCGGCGGTCTCGGCTGCGAGCGTGCTGTATATTCCGTTCGAGCGGCTTGGGCTCCAAAATCGTACCCTTGCGGAAATGACATCGCTGCTTACAGCTCATCCGTACGGCGATGCTCGCCAAACCCGGATTACAAGCCTCATCATTGAAATTGATCTTGATGCAACAGTTGCACCGTCCCTGACGGCCTATGCCAAGCGTGATCCTGTTCAGGCAGGTAGGCCGCTGTGGATCAAACGCCTGTCGAAATTCACTCAGGATTTCTCATCCGGGGAAAATCAGATTGACCGGCTCACGACTGGCGGCGAGCAGTACAAGGCGGTCAATCGCATCATGATCGATGAGGCGGCGGCTATGTTGACAGAGATGCGCATTGAACGTGACAACTTCAAAGCATGGGATCGCACAGCGGCTCTGAATAATGCCGTTCTTGCAAATGGCAAATTCAATCGCGCGGCGATGGCTGGCTACTTCATCTTCGATACGACCGAGGATGGCTTTGGCGGCAATCTTCTCGACATTGAGGGTATTTCGGATCTTCGCCTCATCACTCAATTCGCGTCGGCGCAGGTCGGCACCAACATTCTCGTGGAATACTTGGGCGGTCTCTAGGAGGGGCTTTTTGAATGGCTCTTTTTGATGACGATTATGCAACTGTAATCGAGCAATCTACCGCTCTGGCCAATCAGAACCCGGCGACACAACCGTCGCCGGGCTCTGTCCAGCCCTCGCTATGGGGCAGGATCTCCGGAGCATTTTCTGACTTTGCCGGTGATGCTGCTGAGAGCGTTTTTTCTGTGGGCTCCAATCTGGTCGACTTTCAGGCGTTCGAAACCCTGCTTTCAAATCGTCCGATTGGCTTCACCGATCAGGGCGATCAGACACCGGTGCCAGGACAGATTGAAACTGTTGCCGGGGTCGATGCCAAGTGGCTCCTGATTGGCGGCGCTGTTGTTGTGGGATTGATCTTGCTGGTCAGGAGGTGAGCTTGTGACATTCGCTCCTCCATCCGGCACGCCGTTACCGCCTCTAAACTTGAACCTGCAAACCTCATCCGGTGCCACGGCGTCCGGCGCGGTGACAACAGTCAATCGCGGGTCTGATTTTACAATTCCAGCTCTGATCATTGGCGCGGCGCTCGTGATCATCTTTTTGAAAAGGTAAACCCGTGGGATTTGGCTCTCTATTCCAGTCAGAAAGTCGCTCGGAAACGCTTTCCTCGGCTGCAAATGTCATTGAGGGCGATGGCGATACCGGCTCCCGTGAAACCTTGAACTTGTCAGGTATCAAGATCGGAAGGAGGGCCAGTTTTGCTGTTACTACATCCGACTTCGGAGCAATCGAGGCAGGGCGTCAAACATCAAGGGACGCAATCGGCCTCGCTACATCTGCAAATCAATCGGTCACAAATATCGCTCGTTCATCACAAGAGGCGGCGGAAAGGTCGGTAGCTTCGGCTCTCAATCTCGTTGAAAACCGATCACAATCCGAGGCGGCTGAGGGTATCGGTCAATTATTCAATCTTGGCATGGTCGCGGTTGTCGTGGTTGGGGCCGTTCTGATTTTTAAAGGGTAATCCATGCCATATTCGAGTGAAGCAGAATATCTCGGCGGCGGGTCTGTCGCTTCGAAGATTTCGCGCGATTACAATTTTCCGCTGGTCGCGAACATTGTCGTTCCGATGTCAGTCAGCGGATCGACGCTGTATCTCAAAGAGGCAACCAGTGATGTTATCATCACAATCTACCCGTCAGGCCGCTCGGTCACACTGAAGAAGGGGCAGGGCGAAGACGTTGGCGCTTATGAAAATGTGCGGATTACTTCCGCCCTCAATCAGTCTATCACTCTGGCACTCGGTCACGGGACGTTTCAGGATAACCGCTTTATTTCCGCAAGCTCGGTAACGGCTCAAGTCGATGTTGCCAATTCTGCTGCCGCGCCCGGCGACATTGCCATTGTGGCACTTGCCGTGGCGGTAGTGGTCTCTGCGGCACGGTCAACAAAAAAGGAAACCGTTATAACAAATCCCATCGCGTCGGCTTCGCGGGTTCGTCTCGGGCCGGTTGGCGTTGATGATACCAAGGGGCGCAACCTCGGCCCCGGCGAAACCGCGATCCTGTCCGGCTCAATGGCCTGGTATGCCTACAATCCGCACGCAACAACAGCCGTAACGCTGGAAATTTTGGAAATGGACAAGCTCTGATGGCTTCGAATTTTACTGGTTCGGCATTGGATGCCCGGTCTGTCTCTCATGCGCGAGACGATGCAGGTGCCGTGCGCCGGTCATTGGCGTCTGTTCTGGCTGATGCTCCTTATATTGACGATTGGGATGGTGACGATAGCACAAAAGCTCAGGCGGCGATTGATTGGGGAACCGCTCAGGCGCACGGTGCCACAATAAAGCTCGCCAATCGAACCTATGAATTTGGCGATGTAATATTAAAAGATCAGGTTCGTCTGGTTGGCGATATCCTGCCGGTGTACCCGCAATCGAGCCTCGGTCCCATGACGAGAATTGATGTTGGTGCGGGCGCATCATGGGCGATTGACACTCCGTTAACTGATGTTAGTTCAGCCGCTCTGATCGGCCTTTCATTTGTCGGCGGCGGCGCTGCTGCCGGGCATGGTGGGGTGCGGTTCCAGTCTGCGCGGTCCTGCGGCATCCAAAGCTGCTCGTTTGACCAAATGGATGAGCAGGCAATTCTTGTCGATAGTGGCGGTACTTCGATGTTTATGGACATCAAGGCGCAAAACTGTTTGCTGGATCGTGTCCGCGCAGGCAAGAGCGGTGTTATTCAACTTTCGGGCTCAGACAACTGGATTTTGCGCGGCGAATACACGGCGTCTTCAAGTCTGGAAGGCGATATTTCGAGCGCCAATCTTTATGTTTGTGCAATCGCCCTGATCGGGATAGGCGGCAACAACTGGGTACAGGACTGCGTTGGCGAAATCTCGGACATCGGACTATATGTTGAGGGGGCTCATCACAAGATTAGCGGCGTGCGCTGTGATCTGAATTATGCTCACGGGTATCAGATTGCATCAGATACGTCACTGTTCACGGGAAATCATGCGTACAGGAACGGTCGGTCAGCCGATGCGACCTATAATGATTTTGATGTTATTGCTGGCTCCTCCAGCAATATCTTAACCGGAAATCTGGCAGTGGCCTCGGTCGGTGACGCTAATCGAACGAACTATGCCTTTGCTGATATAATCGCAACGGACGGCAACAAGAACTATTATACCGGCAATCGCGGGTTTGATCAGCGCGCCGGGACGTACGACGTGAATGGAACCAAAGGCGGCGCGATCACCGTTTCGCAGGGGCCAAACAAGTCATTTGCCGATCTGGATGCAACGCCGAGCGTGGACAATTACGCGTCGTTTAGATGGTACAGCCCATCAGCCTTTACGGTGACGAATTTTGATGACGGGGTTCCGGGCCAAATCATCAATGTCATAAATGTGTCGAATAACGATGTCACTGTCGCCAACAACTCGACTATCGCAACCTTGACCGGAGCGGCAAAAGCATTGGTTCAAAATACCGTTTACCAGTTCTATTTGTTTTCTGGCAAATGGTACGAATTGGGCTCTGTTGCTGCTGCTGCTGTTGCAGGTCCGGCTGGCGGCGCAACCATTGATGCCGAGGCCCGGACGGCGATTGACGCGATCATTGCTAACCTTCAAGCGTCGGGAACAATGAAATGATCCGGGTAGCGTGATGAAAAACGGCTGGATGCTTCTGGCGCTGGCAATGATCGGCGCGGCATTGATAACAAGACAGGGAAAACAACTTGTGCAGACGGTTGCCGGAAAAAAGGATTTGAACCTGAAGCATTTTAGCGCCTCGGAGTTTGGTCTTTTCTGGCCGCTGATTTCAAACCGGCTTCTGGTCAAGCTCGATGATTTTCGCGAGGGTTGGGGTGCTCCGGTGCAAGTCTCTCCAGCGGCGGGCGCAATCGGGCGGCGCGTCGAAGAGGGCGGAACGGGTTTTCTGTCGCAGCATAATATTTTGAATTGGGGCGAGGTGCGCGCAATCGATGTAATGCCGCAAGGCATGATTACGGTTGCGGATCGTCGCCGCGCGGCTGATCTGGCAGAACTGGTCGGCTTTACCGGGATAGGTATTTATCCGGACTGGAAACCCCGGCCCGGCCTTCATCTGGATGTGCGCGACGGCTCAAAGGCCTCATGGTCGGCATTCAAGGTCGATGGTCAACAACAATATTTCGCGCTCTCACGCGCGCTGACGGGAGGCTGATCATGCCACTGGTTTACATCGGCGGCGGGATTGTCGCTCTGGCTCTAAGCTGGAAAGCCCTGGACGAATTGAACCAGACCGCCAAATGGCTTGCGGTCGGCGGTGTCGTCTATCTGGGCGGAAAGGTTTTGAAGGCGTGGTGATGAGTGAATTTCTTCAATTTTTGGGAGCAACCGGCGATGTCGGCGTGTGGCTTTTTTTGCTGGCTTTCTGGCGCATAGATCGCCGGATATTCCGCCTCGAACGAAAGGTCTTTCCCAATGGCGTTCCTGACTAAGTTGCTCGGCGCCGGTGCGGCTGATGCGGTCACCGCCCTGGGCGGCGCGCTCGATGAGCTTGTGACCTCGGATGAGGAACGCACGGCGGCGGCAACAGTCATGGAAGCGGTGCGCCAGAGGCCTCAACTGGCTCAAATTGCCATTGGTCAAGCCAATGCGGCCAATCCCAACTGGTTCGTGTCAGGTGGCCGTCCTGCGCTTGTCTGGGTCGCTGCAACGGGCCTGTTTTTCTTCTACGTGCCGCAATACGTGATCGCGTCTTTTTTGTGGGCTCGCCAGTGTTTGATGGCGGGTGATTTGGTGGCCTATCCGGTTTCTCCGGATGGTCTTTTGGAGCTGGTCGCGCTGGCGATTGGCATGAGCGGCATTCGCTCTTTTGACAAGATGAAAGGGAAAGCCCGATGAGTAAGAAAACCGATGCGGCACGGGATGCCGCGCGAGCCGGTCGCGTGCAGGAAGCCTTGATGCTTCTGGCTGACGTTGCCGACGATCAGGAAAAGGATCTCAAGGCACATGCCAAAAAAACGAAGCACTAGAAAATCTGCCGGGTTGAAATCCAATGGCAAACTGAAGAAGGGCTACAAATTCCGCAAGGGCGGCAAGGTCGTGAAGGCGAAAAAGCGCCGCTAACCGATCCTGATTATCGGATGCCAAACAAAAGGCCCTGTATGTCATTAATTTGACGTACAGGGCCTTTCGCATTCCGGCTATAAATTCGGCTATAAATTCGGCTCCAAAATATGACCTTTTGAGTTTTGTTATTATGGCCTCTCGCAACTCATTGAATTTATTGGGGGTTTTACGGCCGCGGGGATCCTCCCGCCGGCATCGATGCCGGCATCGATGCCGGCGGGAGGATCCCCGCGGCCGTAAAACCCCCAATAAATTCAATGAG
>JAUWTJ010000082.1 GCA_030614785.1 Alphaproteobacteria bacterium
AATTTTCCCCAACTCAAACGCAAGAAACAGCGAACCATAGCGAAACCGGGGCACTAACGATACAGGCAATATTTGCGATGGTTAACGTGATGCGCGGCTAGAGGTTCCACCACTCTTTCACCGACCATCCAGACCAATAATCGGAATCGGACGCTTCCAGCGGGAGAAAACCCGGCGCATGGATACCGACTGGTCGATAAAAGCGTCGCGCTCGTCTTCATCGTGTTTGAAAGTAAGCGAATAGGCTTCGATCAGTTCGTCTACGAACTTCTGCTCAACAATCTTGAGATTGGAAATGACCCAGCACCGGTCCTCAAAAATCCAGTAGTAGGAGACGCCGACAATTTCCCGGTCCTTGTTGAAATAGGGAAAGAACGGGAAAGAGCGACAGGCCACCGTGCGATGCTGTCGCTCGCATTGCGCCGCGCCCTTGCATTCAATAGCGCAGGACGAACTGGCCAGTTCCTCAACAATTTTCCGGCTGTCGGCATCGAAGGGCTTGAACCGATGCCACAGATCCGTCTTCTTGCGGAGCAGTCGCCACTCTGATTTTTCCACCACAGGAACGGCATTATCCGTACTGCAGCATACCGGTTCACCGCCATTGAGCGGGGCACAAATGCGGCCGCAATCGTATTTTTCCGATATCGACGAGCCAAATTTCTTATGTATTTGTTCGAAGTGTTTTTCTTTCAACGCCATGATACGCCGCATCCCTGTTTCCGGATCTGATGACTCTTGTGAACAGACCAATCCTGATTCTCTTGTTAGTCTGCTTGGTCTCATGGAAACAAATAATTTTCAACCTCTATTGAGAGAGGCCGACGACAGGCGAGAGCGCGACAGGACAGACAGCCCGGGGAGTTGTGCCTGAAGTTGTGAATATAGCCTAGAAGGAGCTTCGGGACGTCAACATGACGCTGATGGCATCATCCCGGCCCGCAACATGTCCTGGTTCACGCTGATAAAGCAGGTTGGCAGAAACGCGCGCTGCGTCCTTAAGGCCAAAGTGCCACGCAAGTTCCAGATCAAGCTCCCGGCCGGAAGGTGTAAGGCCACGTTGGCGATCATCGTACAGCGGCGTATCACTCTCATAGTCATAGCCGGAGGCAAACCCATAAGCCACGCGGCCGGCTTCAAGGCGCAAGGGCTGTGACAGGGTGAGGCTGATCCTGTTACCACCAAACGCCGCGCCATCAAGAGCAAGACCAAAGGCATACTGGCTTGCCATCAGCCCCTGATAACCTGAAAACGCCGATCCGGCATCCTCGTCAACCACAATCGAAGCCCCTGCAACGTGACCAAACAATGACAGCGATCTCAGGCCAAAGCGGCCAATCCCGGCTTCGCCGCCGAGCGTAACAAAATCGGTTTCGGCGCCCTTGCCCAAACTCAGCACGCCGGTTGAGGAGCTGCCAAGCACAACGCCGACCTCTTCAACGCGCCCCAGGGTTATTGCCCATTCACCCGCTGCAGATGACCTGGCAAGGCGAGCCGCAGTGCCGAAACGCGTGGCCGCCCGGAAGGGCGCGCCGGAAAAAGCATCAGACGCCGGGGCTGTAATATCATCTTCACTGGCGGCAACCGAAAGGATGAAGCCATTTCCCAGCCTGTGACTGGCACCGACGCGCCGCCCGCCTGACAGGGCACTTTTGCCTGTAGCCGCAAGCCCAGAGTCAGACACCCATGGCAATTGCCCGCCTTGAGCCAGCATGGAGCCGGACAGGGCACGTCCGCCGGTTTGGTCAAGCTCATCTTCCAGAGCGCCGCCAAATCCGAATGACATCGACGTCCGCGCGTCGAGTTTTGTCTCAACCCGGAGTCGGGTTTGATCAAGCTCGCCGCCCTGCAGGCTCGACAGCCCAAGACCATACGCCTCATACGCCGTCACCGGCTTGTCATAATTTGCGCTCAACGTGAGTGTGGAGTTCGGGCCGAAGGCAAGCCCGGCAGTCTCGAAACTTTCAGTTGATTCAAAGCGTGCCAGGAAATCTGTAAAAGGACTGACAAGGCGAATTTGGTTTTCAAAACCCGTCGCATAGGCGCGGTCATAAACATCGGTAAAAATTGCACCGCCCTGGAAACCATGGGTGAAACCGTCACCAAAGATCCCGCCAGCCACAAGACCGCCGTCAGCCGGATCCGCCGTGATTATCCCCCCGGATGTTGTGATGGTAAGCGATGTCGTGCCGATCGGAGCAATCGCGGCCGTAAGATTGAGAATTCCGTGGCCATTAATCGCATCGACGCCAACGGCGCCGATATCCGTGGCACTGGTCAGCAGAATATCCACCACCTCGCTGGCCGTCAAAGCGGGAAATTTTTCCAGCAACAGCCCTGCAGCCGCTGCCACTGCGGGTGCGGCAAAAGACGTGCCGCTACCGGTTCCAAAGGTCGACTCGCCCGTCCCTGAAACAACCGCCGTCGAATAAACATTTTCGCCGGGGGCCAAAACGTAAAACGCCTGACCGGTTCCCGCCCTGTTACTGAATTCCGATATCGCCCCGAGAAAATTCGACGCTCCCGCAATGATGACCTGTCCGTTCGCCCATGTCTCAAGCGCAGCCATGGCGAGTGGATCCGGTTCTGCGGAGGGTGTAAAGGGGGCAGCATCTTCGGCCGCGTTGCCTGCCGAAATTACAATAATCACACCGGCCAGCGTCGCATCGCGGATCGCCCCTTCCAGATAGAGGTTGGCCGGCGTCCCGCCGAGCGAGATATTGACAACATTGGCGCCATTGGCCACCGCATAGTTCAGGGAGGCCGCAATGGCATTGTCATCAAAAGCGCAATCCGGACATGTGTCGCTGTCGTCAGCGCGGATCGACAAAACCTGGGCATTAAAAGCCAGACCGTGCATCCGGATGTCATTTTTCTCCGCAGCAATCAAGCCAGCGACAAACGTGCCATGACCATCGGTGTCATCCAGACTGGCCCCGCCGGTCCGTGTCATTGAAAATACGCTGGTCGCGCCGGACAGAGCTGTCAGCGTGTTGACCGAACCATCAAAAATGTCCTTGCTGGCAGGATGGATGTTGCCATCCAGCTCGGTCTGATCAAGATCGATGCCCGTATCGATGGTTCCGATAACAATTCCGGCTCCGCTCAGGCCGTCGTCATAGGCACTCAGGGCTCCAACCTCTTCCAGTCCCCAATTGGCCTGAAACTCGGTCGTGTAAAACGGGCTCGCCGGGGTCGGAGTGGGCGTCGGGGTCGGTGTTGGAGCGGGTGTCGGTGTGGGCGTCGGGGTCCCCGCACCGCCGCCGCCACACGCAACCAGAAACAGCGAAAACCCGACCAAACACGTCCTCAAAAGAACTCTCATGCAACACCCACATTTGTTCTGGTTAATTCGTTCCTTAACTATACCGGCGACAGGTTAATTTTCACTGGATTGGATCAATCAAATCTCAAACAATTTTCTCCAGAATCCCGGGTCAGCCGACGAGGCACACTAATCCATATGCTCACCACTTGTGCATTCTGAGCACCCTGGACCAGGTCGAATTGCAACCAATGTACCACATTTATCACAAGACCCTCAATTTTGCCGGCGTGAACCGGCATTCTTCCTTTGACACACCGCCGCAATAATCCATTCTCGAGTGATCAAACGGGGGATTTCAGAACATGAGCGACGGTTCGATGGTCTATGCGCGATGGTTGTTGCGCCTGCGCTGGTTTGCCCTCCTCGGCGCCCTTTGGCTTGCTTTTACCGCGATCAGCGGCGCGCGGGATCTGACCTTTACCAACGACTACCGCTACTTTTTTGGCGAGGGAAACCCCAACCTCGCGCAATGGGAAAAAGTCCAGCGCACCTACACCCAGACCGATCAACTGCTTTGGGTTATCAAGCCAAAGACCGGCGAGGCAACCGATCCGGCACTCTTGAAGATCGTCGGGGAAATCACCACCCGCGCCTGGCAGACCCCTCACTCGGTGCGTGTCGATTCCATAACCAATTACCAGCACACCAGGGCTGAGGAAGACGACCTGCTGGTCGGAGATCTGGTGCCCGATCCGGACAGTGTCACACGCGCCGAGGCTGACCGCATTCGCGATATTGCCCTCAATGACCCGGTCATAGCAAAACGCCTGATCTCAAGCGATGCGCGCACCACCGGGATTATGGCGACGATCCGACTACCCGGTGATGACATCCAGGCTCTCAAGTCCATCATGTCTCATGCCCGCGACATCAAGTCGTCAGTGCTCGCCGCCCACCCTGATGTGGACGTAGCGCTCACCGGCTCGGTGGCCCTGTCAAATGCGTTCAACGAGGCCTCACAAAAGGATATCTCAACCCTCGTCCCCCTGATGTTTTTGATGTTGGGGCTGGCGGTTTTCGCCCTGACGCGCTCGGTATCAGGGACCCTTGCGGCTCTCCTTGTTGTTCTGCTGTCAGCCGCGGCGGCTATTGGCACGGCAGCCAGGCTCGGCATCCCGATTTCGCCTCCATCAGCCATGGCACCGATTATCATTCTCACTGTCGCGGTAGCCGATGCCATCCACATCCTGATTTCCACACTCGTGGAGATGCACCACGGCAGGGACAAGCACGCCGCGATCAGGGAGAGCCTGCGCATTAACGCCGGGCCAGTGTTCCTGACCAGCCTGACCACGGCTATCGGTTTCCTCTCCTTGCGCTTTTCCGACGCCCCGCCGATCCGCGATATGGGGACAATCTCTGCTATTGGTGCCGGCTACGCGTGGATTTTTTCCATGACCTTATTCCCGGTATTGCTTGCGATCCTACCGCTCAAGGGCGCAAAAACCATCGAGGCGCAAAGCAACCTCCTCGAAGGCCTGGCAAGGCCCGTGATCGCCCTGCGCCTGCCGATCATCGCAATTTTCGTGGTCGCGCTCGTCGCGGTAGGGTCTGTTTTACCCGGTCTGAAATTCGACGATCGCTTCGTCGACTATTTCGACCAATCCATCGAATTCCGTCAGGATACGGACTTTGCTGCAGAAAACCTCACTGGCATCTACCAGCTTCATTACTCGGTTAACGCCAAAGGCAGCGGCGCTATTTCCGATCCGGAATACCTTCGAGTTCTTGACGCCTGGGCCGAGTTCTTCCGTGCGCAGCCCGAAGTGATGAGCGTTTCGAGCTACACGGATATCATCAAGAAGGTCAATAAATCCATGCACGGCGATGACCCGGCCTGGGACCGGGTCCCCGACGAACGGCGCATGGCGGCTGAATTTCTCCTGCTCTATGAGATGTCACTGCCTTACGGACTTGACCTCAACGATCAGATCAATGTCGACAAATCGGCAACCCGGCTCGTCGTCACCCTCCAAACCGTCTCCACCGAAGTCCTCGGCGATGTGATGGCCCGCGCCGAGGCTTGGCAGGACACACATGCCCCGGCCTATATGCATGCTCCGGCTGCCGGCCAGGTCGTCATGTTTGCCTATATTGGCAAATCCAATATGGACGCCATGAAGACCGGATCTGCCGTCGCGCTCGTCCTCATTTCCCTTTGTCTGATGATTGCCCTGCGCGATATCCGCCTTGGCGTGCTCAGCCTCATCCCCAACATCTCGCCGCCGATTTTTGCTTTCGGTCTCTACGCAATGACTGGCGGTTCGCTGGGCATATGGTCTGTGCCGGTCTTTGCCGCAGCATTAGGCCTGATCGTCGATGCCACCGTGCACTTTTTGTCCAAATACCAGCGCGCGCGCCGCGAACAGGGCTCCGATGCGCGCGGCGCCGTGCGCTATGCCTTTCGTACCGTTGGCACGGCTCTGCTTGTTTCAACCCTTGTGCTGATCACCGGATTTGCAATACTGGCGCTGTCGACTTTCAAAATGAATTCCTACCTTGGCATAATGGTCGCTTTGACAATTGCCATTGCCCTTATTGTTGATTTTCTCCTTCTACCTGGTCTTCTTGTGACACTCGACAAAAGACGCGCCAGACCAACCGGGACCAACTAACGGTCTGACTAAACCGGCTAACTGACTGACCCAAAAGGACTATTTTCGATGAAATCACATCCGACACTCCTCGCGCTGGTTTGCGCGGCCACGTTCTTGCCTGCGCCGCTCCTTGCGCTGGAGCTTGCCGATGATCCTGCCGTCAAAGGCCTGCAGATCGCCCAAGAGGCCAAGCGGCGCGATCTGGGCTTTGCGGACAGCGAGGCCGTCATGCAGATGGTCCTGACCAATTCCCACGGCGACACCTCAACCCGCGAGCTCAGAATGCGCACTCTGGAAAACCCGGCTCCCGATGATGGCGACAAGTCGATGATCATCTTTGATCGCCCGCGTGACGTCGAAGGCACTGCGCTTCTCACCCACGCCCATATCCTCAACCCGGATGATCAATGGCTCTTTCTGCCCAGCCTCGGGCGCGTCAAACGGATTTCCTCGGCCAATAAATCAGGCCCTTTCATGGGCTCCGAATTTGCCTATGAAGACTTTTCCTCACAGGAGCCGGCCAAGTTTGAATACACCTGGCTCCGAACAGAGCCTTGCCCAAAACCGGTCACCGACCCTGTTGCTGATCTCACTTGCCACGTAACCGAGCGCCGCCCGCTCTACGAAAAGTCGGGCTACACGCGGCAGATCACCTGGGTCGATGTTGATGACCTGCAGGTTCGCAAAGTCGACTACTACGACCGCAAGAACGCCCTTCTGAAAACCCTCATCCTGAGCGACTACCGGCTTTACGGGGCAAAGCACTGGCGCGCTCACGATCTTTATATGGTCAATCAAAACAATAACAAGACGACCCGGCTGACCTGGAGCGACTTCAAATTCGGCAACGGATCAAGCGACGCCGACTTCGACACCAACTCCCTGAAACGTGCCCGCTGACATGAGCGGACCCCTGCCCAAAAAAGCCGCTCTGCTCGCCTGTAGCAGCCTTGCCGCCAGCACCCTTTGGGCCGGGACGGCAAGCGCTGAGGCGTTTGAGTCCAAAGGCTCTATCGAGGCGGAATATCGCTGGTTCAACGAGACCCCGAGCGATCCGCAGCAGTCAGACGGCGGCTTTTCCCTCGCTGGCCAGAGGACCTTCGAGCTCGAATGGGCTGGCCGCGACCACAATATTGTTTTCACGCCCTTTGGCCGCATCGACGCACAGGACGACGAGCGCCAGCATTGGGATATTCGCAAACTGCGCTATGAGGGCGTTTTCAATCGCTTTGAGCTGCGCATCGGCCTCGACAAGGTCTACTGGGGCGTCACCGAATTTGCCCACTTTGTCGATGTTATCAATCAAACCGACCTGGTTGAAAGTATTGATGGCGAGGAAAAACTTGGCCAGCCCATGGTCAACGTGACGGTCCCGACGCGCCTTGGCACGCTTGATTTCTTCGTCCTGCCATATTTCCGCGAGCGAACCTTCCCGTCTGCGGCCGGCCGGCCGCGCATTGATCTGCCGGTCGACACCTCCCGCGCCTTTTATGAACACGGTGACGGCGACGAGCACACCGACTATGCCGTGCGCTGGAGCCATTATTTTGGCGATATTGATATCGGGCTGGCGTATTTTGAAGGCACCGGTCGCGACCCGCTGTTTACACTGGACCCTTTTGCCCCTGGCGGCCCGGTTCTGGTGCCAACTTACGTGCAGATCGAGCAATCCTCAATCGATGTGCAGGCGACCCTAGGCGCCTGGCTGCTCAAATTCGAGGGCCTGGTGCGCGAGGAAGCCGGCGACGACTATAGTCTGGCGGCCGGCGGCTTTGAATATTCGTTCTATGGTCTTCGCGGCGGCGGCGCTGATCTGGGCATCGTCGCCGAATATCTTTATGACAATCGCGGCGCGGCCTCACCTCAGCCTTTCAACAATGACCTCTTTGCCGGTCTTCGGCTCGCCCTCAATAATGAACAATCGACCGCCGTACTGGCCGGTTTTGGCCGTGATCTCGAAACCGAAGCCCTGTCATTCCGCATCGAGGCCGAACGGCGCCTCGGCGCAGACTTCTTCGTCACCGCCGAGCTGCAAATCCTGACAGACGTCCCCGACACCTCCCCGCTGGCCAGCTTCGAGGACGACGACTTCCTGCAAATCAGACTGGCGCGATATTTTTAGTAAGTCCCTTTCCTTTGCCCGAGCCACAATTACCCCCCGGAGGGGTCAGACACTATTCTTGCAAGAACACTCTGTTCTTGCAAGAATAGTGTCTGACCCCTAAGCATGGTTCTCAGCCAAACTCATGGTTCTTCAACGGCAGTTGCCTCACCCGCGTGCCGGTGAGAGCAAAGACTGCGTTGGTGACCGCCGGTGCGATCGGCGGGGTGCCCGGTTCGCCGGCGCCGCCCCACGGCGCGCCGGAGCGGATGATTTCAACCTCGATTTCAGGCGTATCGGCCATGGTGATCATCTTGTAGTCGGGGAAATTGCCTTGCACAGCCCTGCCCTGCTCGATTGTGATCTCGCCGTAAAGCGCCGCTGTAAGACCAAAGATGATACCGCCCTCCATCTGCGCCCTGAACGTATCGGGGTTCACCACATCACCGGGATCGGCAGCGCACCAGACCTTGTGCACCCGCACCGCGCCCTGGGTGATGGAAACCTCGGCAACCTGAGCCACAATGGTCGCAAAGCTCTTTTTGACGGCGATCCCGCGCGCCCGGCCTTCCGGCAAGGCGCCGCCCCAGCCCGACATGCGGGCCGCCGTTTCAAGCACATGTGCCATTCGCGGGTCGTCGCCTAAAAGATCGCGGCGATAGTCGTAAGGATCCACGCCCGCCATATGGGCCAACTCGTCGATAAAACTCTCGATAAAGAAGCCATGCTGCGACGAGGCAACGCTGCGCCACGGCCCGTAGGGCACATGGGTCGGAGCTTCAACGCTCTCGATAATCTGCGCCGCCACGCTGTCGGGAATGTGAACCGCCTCGGCTTCCTCGTCCATAATATGGACATTGCTCCAGAAGACCGGTTTGCCGGAACCATCAAGCCCGGCTTCAAACCGGCTCACGCAGGCCGGACGGTAGGCGCCCTGACGCATATCCTCCTCGCGCGACCAGATCACTTTGACCGGGCCGTCAAGCTGAGCCGCAACCCGCACTGACCGGTCAATGAAGTCCATGACCCCGCCGCCGCGCCGCCCAAAGCCGCCACCCAGCGGCAGCAGGTGAACGGTGACGTCCTCTTTTGCAATGCCCAGTGCGTTCGCTGCGGCGGCCCTGGTCGCCAGGCCATCCTGAACACCAACCCAGATCTCGCACTTTCCATCCTCGACCAGCGCCGTGCAATTGAGCGGCTCCATCTGGGCGTGGGCCAGATAGGGCGCGCGGTATTCAGCATCGACGGTTGTCACCGCGGCCACTCGCGCCTCGTCGAGATTTCCCGATGAAACATTCGATTTCCGCTTGCCCGCCTCGATCGCTCTTACCTGAGTGGCATAGATCGTATCGGAGGAAACACTTTCATTACCACCACCGTCAAATTGCACATCAAGGTTAATCAGAGCAGATTGGACCCGCCAGAAATTATCACCCACGACAGCAACCGCGTCGCCAATATTAACCACAGTTTCAATACCCCGAAGACCGGTCACAGGTCCGCTGTTAACCCTGGCGACCTTACCCCCGAAGACCGGACTCGCCTGTATCGCAGCAATTTTCAGCCCTGGCATGTGGATATCTATACCGTAGGTAGCTGATCCGTTAACCTTACCGGGAATGTCAAACCGTGGTTTCGAGGTTCCGATAATCGTAAAATCGTCCCGGGCCTTGAGCTTCGGAGAGGCGCTTGCGGTCATCCCGGCAGCGCCGGGGGCCAGATCGCCATAAGAGGCCGAACGCTTTGATTTATTATGGAAAACCTGCGACAGGCGGGCGGAACATTCGCGCGCGGGGACATCCCATTTCTGCGCCGCAGCCTGGATCAACAGATCCTTCACCGCCGCACCCGCAACGCGCATCGCGTACTGTCCTGTCGTCCGAACGGAGGTGCTGCCACCTGTTACCTGCATGTCCATATATTTGCCAAGCTGGTACGTCGACCAGTTGGCTGGCTGATTCAGAAAGGCCGGTATCTCCTTGCCATCGAGAAGGTAACCCTTAACAAGAGCGTTATTGGCGTAGATCGTCTCGGCCGGAGCCTGAACCATGGTTACTAAATCCCAGTCTGCCTCAAGCTCTTCGGCGAGCATCATCGGCAACGAGGTGTGAACCCCCTGACCCATTTCCGCATGGGGAACGATCACGGTAATAATGTTATCCTGAGAGATTTTAACCCAGGTTGTTATAAGGTTTTCTCCCGGATTTTCAAGCATTTCCCGGGCCCGAGCCAGGCGTTTATCCGGCGAGAATTTCACCCCGACCATGAGGCCGCCGCCGACAAGCGCCGTGCCGACCAGGACATTTCTTCTGCTCAGAACACCCATTTTACATCTCCTCCGCTGACGTTGCTTCACCGACCTCTGTGGCCCCGGCTTGTGTCGGGTCCTGTGTCGCGTCCTGTGTCGCTATCGCCTGCGCCACAGATCTGATCGCCGCCCGGACACGCGGATAGGAGCCGCAGCGGCACACGTTGCTCACACCCTTGTCGATGTCCTCGTCGCTGGGATCAGGATTTTCCGCCAGCAGAGCTGTCACCGCCATCAGCATGCCGGACTGGCAATAGCCACACTGCGGCACCTGATGCGCGGTCCACGCTTCCTGCAACGTCGTCATCGCCCCGCCCGGGCCGCCCAGCCCCTCGATCGTGGTAATGATCGCCCCGTCCGCCGCCTCTACCGGGCAGGAGCAGCTGCGCACCGCCACCCCGTCGACCTGCACGGTGCAGGCGCCGCACGCTGCAACACCGCAGCCAAACTTGGTCCCCGTCAAATGAAGCTCATCGCGGAGCGCCCATAAAAGAGGCATATCCCCTTCCACATCAAGCTCGTGAGAGGTGCCGTTAATTGTCAGCTGATAAGACATGAAAGCCCCGGCCTTTCTGATTTGCCCTGATTTAACAAGATTTGCACGAAGGCACCATACGAAGCGATAGAGCCTTCCACGTCAAGACCGCAAGCGCCTCTGCAGCTTCGCAAATTTGAACCAGCGGAGAAAACAGGCCAATGTGGAGCGACGATCACCGATTCGCAGCCAGTGATGCAGCGTGTGGTATAGAGCGTCATGCAAGGTGAGATAAAACCGCCAGGCAGGCGCAGGTGGCGCAGGTCGTCCAGGAGGGCGCTTTCATGAGCGAAACGAAAATCAGCGCGCAGATTGCCCCGCTGCCCGGGCTCGGGGAGCTGGAGGGTCTGTGGCGCACCCTTGAGACCGAATGTGCGGGCAGCTTCTTCACCTCCTGGGGGTTCATCGGCCCGCTCCTCAAGCTTACAAAAACCCCGCCAGATCTCTTTGTCGCGCGTCAGGCAGGAGGCATCATCGGCCTTGCGCTCATTGCCCGCAAATCTCGCCCTTCAATTTTTGGCCAAATCGACGGACTGACCCTCAATCAGACCGGCGTGGCGGCAGAAGACATTGTCTATATTGAATTCAACGATGTGCTCTGCCGCGAGGCCCTGCGGCCCCGTATTCTGGCGGCTCTCGTCACGGAGCTTAAAAGCGCTGACGTCCGATGGACAGAGCTCCACCTTGCGGGGGTCACCCCGGACCGGCACGGCGCCATTGCCGCCGCCTTTGGTCTCAACGAGACCGGTCGCAAGACCAGCGCCGCCCCTTACGTGGATCTCGAGAAAGTGCGGCTACAAGGATATCTTCCGCTTCTCAGCGGCAACACCCGCCGCCAGATCACCCGCTCCAGGCGCCTCTTTGAAGAGGCCTTCGGACCCATCACACTGCGAACGGTGACCGCCGAGCCGGAAATTCGGGCGGATATCGCGGTGCTGGCGGACCTGCAGACCGCCAGATTTCAGGGCACTGCGGCCCCGTCGTCTTTTGGCGCGCCGTTCTTCACCCGCTTCGTCGAAGCCCTGCTTCTGTCAGAGCCAACCCAGGAGACACGGGCGGATCTCCTGCGCATCGAGGCGGGCGGCACCCTCCTTGGGCTTCTGGTGAATTTCCGCCACCGGGGCGCCATTTCAAATTACCAGTGTGCCTTTGCGGCCTTTCCCGGCGACAATCAGCTCAAGCCCGGGCTGGTCTCCCACGCCCTGGCCATTGAGCACTACGCCAATGAAAGTGCCGAAATTTACCATTTCCTGGGCGGCGACCAGCAATATAAGAAGAGCCTGTCCACCGACACACAGCAGATGATCTGGACCCGATTGCAAAAACCCGGACCCCGCCTCAAGCTCGAGACGTTCCTCAAATCCGCAAAAGCCCGCCTCACCACCCCCAAGGCACGCCACAGTTAGGGCCCGTCACAGTTAAGGCACATCACAATTTATGAAAATCCTCTATCACCACAGAATTGCAGCCCGTGACGGCATGGATGTGCACAAGAGTGAGCTGATCAAGGCGTTTCGCGCGCTTGGTCACGAGGTTGTCGAAGTCGGGCCGTCCGCCCAGCAGAAGGCAAAATTCGGCGATAACGGCGGATTGGTAGATCTGGTGCGCCGGCTCCTGCCCGGCTTTGCCTCCGAGCTCCTCGAAATTCTCTATGATCACCATGCTTACCGCCGCCTCAAGGCGGCTTACTTGCGCGAAAAGCCGGACATCCTTTATGAGCGTCACAATCTTTTTCTGTCCGCCGGCAAGCGCCTCAAGGAAACCTGCGGTGTCCCGTTTTACCTCGAAGTCAACGCACCCTTGGCCGAAGAGCGCGAGAAATCCGGTGGCCTCAGCCTGAAACGCTTTGCCCATAACCAGGAAGGCGCCGTCTGGCGCGCCGCTGACCGGATTTTTCCGGTAACCCGCGTGCTGGCCCGCTACCTCACCGCCAAAGGCGTGGAGGAAAGCCGCATCGAGGTCATTCCCAATGCCGTCGATCCTGAAGTCTTTCATGCCGAAATCGACGGCGGCCCGGTCCGTAAGCAATACGGTCTTGAAGATGCAGTTGTGTTGGGCTTTACGGGGTTCATCCGCGACTGGCACGGCCTCGACCAGGTCATTGACGCCCTGCCGGATCTGGCAAAGGAAAAGAACGTCCACTTCCTCGTCGTCGGCGACGGCCCGGCCAGAGCGGCCCTCGAGGCCCAGGCGGCCGAGCGCGGCGTCGCCGGGCGCGTCCATTTCACCGGCATCATCTCCCGCCAGGACATCCCCGGCTACATCGCCGCCTTCGACATCGCGTTGCAACCAGCCGTAACCCCCTACGCCTCGCCGCTGAAGCTGTTTGAGTCTCTCGCGATGGGAAAAATGGTCCTGGCGCCCGACGAGGAGAATATCCGGGAGGTGATCGAGGATGGCGTGAACGGGGTGCTGTTTGGTGAACAACCAGGGCATACAAATGACGCGCTGAGAAAAACGATCTGCCAAGCCATCGATCGTAATTACTCTGTCAGGCCCGTCGAGCTTATCCGGACCTGGCATGACAATGCGAAACAAGTGGCAGCTACCAAAGAAAGGTAATCCAATGCCCGAAGATCCGATTGGTCTTCCAGCTTCCCGACAGGCCATAGAACAGATCCTGCGGCGGGAAATACAGCCTGAAAGGATTTGGCGCACCTGCAAGGTCACGGGTCCAGCGTTCACAACAACGACATCGCAAATTTACCAGGCTTTCATCGACGATAGCAGTGCCCCCGTCGCCGTCAAATGCACGTCTCCGCACGACGCCTCAGAGCAATATGCCGCCCTCAAAAAGGCTGCCGAACTCCTTGCCAACAGCCAGGACTTCAGGTCACCCGAACCTCTTGCCTTGATCGAAGATGAGGGGATTATTGTGATGAGCTGGATTGAAGCGCCCTCCCTGCAACACATGTGTCTGAATCGCCAAATATCTGTCACCGCGATTCGAGAGGGACTGGGCGCATGTGGTGAAATGCTCGCCCATCTGCACCGCGACACTCGCATCATGGAAAAGGTCCTTGATACCGCTGATTTTCTGCATGACATTGATTTGGCATTTGGCGGGAAAAGCGCGCCGAAGGCCGTCAAGCCTGCACTCGATCTTCTAATAAAAACTGCGGCTGGCGTTCATGAACTCGGTCTTCCTGTCACCGTTTTGCACGGCGATTTCAAGTCCGCAAACCTGCTTCTTGACGGTCCGATAACCTGGACCATTGATGCGGCTTTGAAGTGGGAGGGCGCTGCAGTGCATGATTGTGCTCATTTTCTAAATCAGTTTACCCTTGATCTTTATCACCCTCGCGGAATGAGATTGCGTACGCACCTCAACTCCCTGGAGAGGGTCTTTTTGCAAGCTTACGAGCATACGGCTGAGCCCGTCTCGCAGCTGCCGCTCAACTGGCTGCGGCTACAGAAACTTGTTATTCTTTATGCCGAACAGTTAGAGAGAAAGAACCGGCATCTCTCATCCAGATACCTCGCATTGTGTATCAGGATCGAGATAAACAGACTAATGCGCAAGTTCCCGACCTGACAACCAGTGTGCTCGCAGTTCGGCTCAATGCGATGCAGGTTCATTTCTATGGCGCAAAGCCTGCTCCCGCAGCTCGTCCGGGGTTGACGCCTGGCCGCCGCATTCATCAAAGAAGAACTCCAGATACTGTTCTATGGTTTTGACAAAAATGGCC
>JAUWTJ010000071.1 GCA_030614785.1 Alphaproteobacteria bacterium
GAAAGAAGCTTTGAGCTTTGCCGCGCAGGAAGAAACCTGGATCCGTGCAAAGCTTGACCAACTGCCGCAGCGGCAGGGCTTTCATGATGGCGCCGTCATCCCTCTGCGCGGCGTTCCGACAACCATCTATCATGACCCGGAACGTCGCCGGGGCGTCTGGCATAATGCCGGGGAGGGCACCATCGGTGTCAGCGGCGATGCGGAATTTATTCCCCGGCGCGTCAATGACTGGCTCAGGCGCGAGGCACGCCACGCGCTCATCGATGCGGTATCGCTGTGGACCAGCCGTCTCGATCTGGCGCTGCCAAAGGTTTCGATCCGCGACACCTCAAGCCGTTGGGGCTCATGCTCGTCCAGTGGCGCGCTGTCGTTTTCCTGGCGTCTGATCCTGTCGCCGCCGCCGGTCCTTGCCTATGTCGCGGCCCATGAAACGGCACACCTCCAACATCTCAATCACTCCAAAGCCTTCTGGAAACTGGTCGAAACGCTTGATCCCGACTACAAAACCGCCGAGACCTGGATGAAGAAAAATGCTGTTGACCTGTTTCGCTACGGGTAGAGTGCCGTCACAAAAACAAAAAGAGGAAACCCGCCATGACCGATCCCGTCACCTATGAGCTCGAAGACAAAATCGCCGTCCTGACCATGGATGATGGCAAGGCCAATGCCTTTGGCCCCACCATGATCGAGGCCTTGTCGCAGGCCTTCGACCGCGCCGAGAGCGAAGCGAGTGCCATCATCCTGACCGGGCGCAGCGGCGTTCTATCTGCCGGGTTTGATCTCAAGGTCATGCGCGAAGGGCCGGAGGCGGCAGCCGCCATGGTCGAAGCCGGGGCGCAGCTCCTCCTCAAGATCTATCTGCACCCGCTGCCGGTCATCACAGCCTGCACCGGCCACGCGATCGCAGCAGGTGCGATCCTGCTGCTGGCATCAGATGTGCGCCTCGGCACCTCCGGCGCCTTTTCCATCGGACTTAATGAAACCTCGATCGGCATGACCCTGCCGCCGTTTGGTGTCGAGCTGGCCCGCGACCGTCTGACACCAGAAGCGCTTTCCGCCGCCGTGCTGGGGGCAACGCTGTATGATCCGGATGCTGCCGCCGCCATCGGGTATCTCGACCAGGTTGCGTCGGCAGTTGATTTGGCAAAAGAGGTCCGCAGGACAGCCGCTCATTACGCCACGCTCGACGGCCCTTCTTTTGCCGGGACCAAAGTCAATCTGCGGCAGGCAACCGTCGACCGGATACGTCCGACATTGCGCAACGCCTGACCTTCAATCGCCGCCGAGGAACTTCCCGAGCCGGCTGAAGAACCCGCCGCCTTCTTCTTTCTCGCTCCGGCGCACCGGCTCTTCCAGGCTCGCCGCAACGAGATCCAGCGGCTCAAAGCGCCCGGGGACCCTCGGCAGGTCCCACTTCGGACCATTGTCTCCGGCGCGGGTCATGAAGTCCTTCCAGATCGCTGCCGGGATCGTCCCGCCGGTGACGCGGGTCATCGGCGCGCCGTTGTCGTTGCCAACCCAGACACCGGCCACAACATTGGCCGTATAGCCAACAAACCACGCATCGCGAAAATCCTGGCTGGTGCCGGTTTTCCCCGCCATCGGGCGCCCATTGGCCAGCCTCGCCCGGCGCCCTGTGCCCGAGGTCACAACCTCGGCAAGCATTCCATTCATCAGGCCAATATCGACCGGATCGGCGACCTGGCCCGGACCCGAGCCCGAGCGCTCATAAAGAACCTCACCGCTCTTCGTCCGTATACGCTTTATCACATGGGTAAAGATGCCGCGACCGCCATTGGCAAACGGCACATAGGCGCGCGTCAAATCAAGCGGAGACACTTCTCCCGTTCCCAGCGGCAAGGAGGCCACCGGCTGAAGGTCCGCAGTGAGGCCCATGCGCTCGGCGGTCTCAATAATATTCTGCGTGCCAACAGAGGACCCCAGACGCACCGCAACGGTGTTGATCGACTTGGCCATTGCCGTCGTCAAAGTCATCTCGCCCTGATAATCATCCTTGTAGTTCGTCGGGTGCCAGTCGCCGACCTGCACCGGCTCATCAACAACCAGGTCGGATGGCTTCCAGCCGTTTTCCAGTGCGGTGAGATAGACGAACGGCTTGAACGCCGAGCCGGGCTGGCGCCGCGCCTGGGTCACCCGGTTAAACTGCGAGCGCTGATAGGACCGCCCGCCGACAAGCACGCGAATGCCGCCATCCAGATCAAGCGCCACCAACGCGCCTTCAGAAACCCCCGAAGCCTCGCCGTCCTGTTCGAGGGCAAAGGTCAGCGCAATATCGCCGGCCCGCTGGAACGTCAGATCAAGGGTCGTCTCGACAATGAGATCTTCAGACACCGCCCCAACAAACCCGGGCACCTGTTCGACAACATAGTCAGCAAAATAGTGAGCACCCGGCGTTGCGGCCGGTGCAGCCAGACGCGTCACGTGTCGGTTGGCCGAAAACAGCTCATCCTCGGTAAGCAGATTCGCGTCCACCATAGCGCGCAGCACCACTTCGGAGCGTGCCTTTGCCCGCTCCATATTATTGGTCGGCGCATAGCGCGACGGAGCCTTCAGGAGCCCGGCCAGCAGCGCCGCCTCCGGCAAGGTCAAATCTTCAGCCCGCTTGGCGAAATAGCGCTGCGAAGCCGCCTCGATGCCATAGGTCCCGGCGCCCATATAGACCCGATTGAGATACAGCGTCAGAATTTCATCCTTGGTCAATTTGGCCTCAAGCCAAAACGCCAGTGCCATTTCCTGACATTTACGTCGCAACGTCCGCTCCGGTGTCAGAAAGAGATTTTTGGCCAGTTGCTGCGTAATGGTCGAGCCACCCTGGACCACGCGGCCCGCTTTCAGATTAACCGCCATGGCCCGGGCAAGGCCGATCGGGTCGACCCCAAAGTGATAATAGAACCGGTGGTCCTCAATGGCAATAACTGCGCCGCTCACATAAGGCGGCAGATCACCAACAGCAACGTTGTTACCGCGCGAAAGTCCTCGCGTTGTGATCGTCTGACCACGGATATCAACAAGCGTCATGGAAGGGCTTGATGCCAGCGCATCAAGATTGTCCATCGAAGGCAGTTTGAAAACAAAAGATCCGATCATGAAGACCGTCGCGACAACCCCGAAAATGGCAACACGCCGCGCAAAGATATCAAAGGCCCCCAGAGGCGTCAGACGCGGCCTCAGAAGTCTGGCTACGCCGCGCGCAGTTGACGCCCTCGTCGCACTTTTCCTGGCTGTTCTTTTGGCCGCCTTGCTCCCCGTCTTATTCGGCGTCTTGCCGGCAACTTTTCGCTTTGCCGCCACCCGCGCACGCCCTCTTGCAGCAGAGGGGCGCGTTCGGTTAGAGCTCGCTGTGGAAGCGGAGGATTTTTTGGACCCTGTCTTGCGCGCGGCCGGTTCCGGCACAATTGTTTGCGGTGCATCCGTATTCGGCTTGCGGGTCACCGTATTGGTCGGCAGCTTTGAGCCTGCGCCCTTCTTACCGGCGCCCTTCCGGGCTGCAGCCTTTGTCTCCGCGGCTCTTTTGGCCGCCGTTTTCCGGCGGACCGCCCCGGCCCGTTTTCCAGATGCTGGCTTTTTCGGCGTTTTCGCCATTAATCCCTGATCCCACTGTGCACTTCAGGCCCGAGAGCCATCCATAAACCACCCGGAGTTAAGTCAGGGTTAACAAGTGATGAACCTGGATTATAGAAAATCGCACGCCCCGCTCACCCCCACACATGAGATAAACCGGAACTGAAAGAATAATCATCCAGAGGTGTTTGCCAGACAGACCTAGACGTCGAGATTGGCCACCGACAACGCGTTGGTCTGGATGAACTCGCGCCGGGGCTCGACGATATCGCCCATCAGCTTGGAGAACATCTCATCTGCTGTATCGACATGATCGACCCGCACCTGCAGGAGGGTTCGCTGGTTTTCATCAAGCGTCGTCTCGTGCAATTGGTCGGGGTTCATTTCGCCCAGGCCTTTATAGCGCTGCATGGAACTGATGCCCTTGCGACCCGAAGCAAAAACCTGCGCCAGCAACTGGCTCGGCGAACGCACCTGGGCCACCAGATCGCCCTTGCGCCATTCCGCAACCTTTTTATAGGTCTCTTGCAGGATATCCAGCTTTGAATTGAGCTTGCGCGCATCGCCGGATGCGATGAGCGGCCCGTCAATAACACAAACCTCTTTGACGCCGCGCAGTTCTCTTTCAAACCGAAGACCCCCTTCATCGGTGGCCTCGCCTGACCAGCCTTGCTCATATTCATTGGCCAGCATATCAAGACGCCGGGCAATATATTCCGCGGCATCGCGTGCGCGTGTTTCGTCAGCCATAATATCCGGACTGAGCGCCCCGGCAATGGCCGCCTGTTCGACAACAATCCGGGAGTATTTATGAGCCACGCCTTCGAGCACCCGATCAATGCTACGCGCTTCCTCGACAAGCGCGCGAAGATCCCCGCCCGCCCGCTGCGAGCCATCATGCAGCGTCAGAACAGCTTCGTCCGCACCCATCTCAATAAGATAGTCTTCAAAATCCCGCTCGTCCTTGAGGTAAAGCTCCGACGACCCGCGCTTGTTCTTGTAAAGCGGCGGCTGGGCAATATAGAGATGGCCGCGCTCGATGATCTCCGGCATTTGCCGGTAGAAAAAGGTCAACAAAAGAGTGCGAATATGCGCGCCGTCCACATCAGCATCCGTCATGATGATGATCTTGTGGTAGCGCAGCTTGTCAATATCGAAATCCTCGCGCCCGATCCCGGCGCCCAGCGCTGTGATCAGCGAGCGAATTTCATTCGAGCCGAGCATCTTGTCAAAGCGCGCCCGCTCGACATTGAGGATCTTGCCCCGCAGCGGCAAAATCGCCTGATTTTTGCGGTTGCGGCCCTGTTTGGCAGACCCGCCGGCTGAGTCCCCTTCGACAATGAAAAGTTCGGATTTCGCCGGATCGCGTTCCTGACAGTCGGCCAGCTTGCCTGGCAGGCTCAGGCCATCAAGCGCTCCCTTGCGCCGCGTCAGCTCGCGCGCCTTACGCGCCGCTTCGCGCGCGGTTGCCGCCTCAACCACCTTGCCGACCACGGAGCGCGCTTCGCCAGGATGCTCTTCAAACCACGCTGCAAGCGCCTGATTGACGACACTTTCGACCACCGGCCGGACTTCAGAGGAAACCAGTTTATCTTTCGTCTGTGAGCTGAACTTCGGATCCGGAACTTTCACCGACAGG
Source organism: Alphaproteobacteria bacterium (assembly GCA_030614785.1). GTDB lineage: Bacteria > Pseudomonadota > Alphaproteobacteria > M2410 > M2410 > JAUWTJ01. The sequence goes on from JAUWTJ010000071.1 coordinate 5,222, forward strand.
ACACAGGTCAGTCCTTCACGGCAATCGTCGCCGGTCAGCGATACCTTTTCCTTTTTCGCCAACCCGGAATCATTGGCATAACCATTGACCACACGCGTCAGCGCCCCGCGCAGCCCCGCGAGATGTGTTCCGCCATCGCGCTGCGGAATGTTGTTGGTGAAGCACAAAACATTTTCGTGATAGCCATCGTTCCACCACGCCGCGACCTCAACCGTAATCCCGTCACGCTCTTCGACCAGCGTAATCGGATCCGAGATCAACGGGCTCTTTGAACGATCAAGATAACGCACAAAGGCTTCAAGGCCGCCGTCATAGACCAGTTCGATTTCCTTCGGCTCAACATGCCGCAGGTCCCTGAGCACGATCTTCACGCCGGAATTGAGAAACGCCAGCTCGCGCAGGCGGTGCTCCAGAGTGTCATATGAAAATTCGGTCATGGTGAAGGTTTCGGTCGACGGCAGGAACGTTACCTCGGTTCCTGTCGCGCCATCTGCCTCGCCCACGACGGCCAGAGACTGGGTCACGTCGCCGTGTCCGAACGTCATCATATGTTCCTTGCCGCCGCGCCAGATGCGCAGGGTCAGAACTTCCGACAAGGCGTTCACAACCGACACGCCGACGCCGTGCAGCCCGCCGGACACCTTATAGGAATTCTGGTCGAACTTGCCGCCCGCATGCAGCTGGGTCATGATGACCTCGGCCGCCGAGACCCCTTCTTCGGTGTGGATATCTGTCGGGATGCCGCGGCCGTTGTCGTGCACCGTTACCGAACCCTCGGCATTGAGCGTCACCGTCACCTGATCGCAATGTCCGGCCAGCGCCTCATCAATGGCATTGTCGACCACTTCATAGACCATATGATGCAGGCCCGACCCGTCATCCGTATCGCCGATATACATGCCAGGGCGCTTCCTGACCGCATCAAGACCTCTCAGGACCTTGATCGAGTCCGCACCGTATTCTTCCGTATTTCTGTCGCTCATTTAATACTCCTGAGGGCTTGCCAAAGCGGGCGTAAACCCTTGCGATTCCTGCTGCTATTCTATCAGTCTGAGGCCCCGGAAGTCACGCGCCCATTGGCGATTTCGACATATTGAGCGCGCTCCCCGAAGGCCTTGAAGAGATGCCTGTCGGTGCCGGTCATAAAGGCCTGAGCGCCAAGACTGTAAAGCTCGTCAAACAGCGCCTCCCGGCGCCCCTCATCAAGGTGAGCCGCAATCTCGTCGAGCAGGAGAACCGGCGGCGCACCGCCAGCCAGAGAGCGTTTCAACCGTGCGTTGGCGAGCACGATCCCGATCAGAAGCGCTTTTTGCTCGCCGGTTGAACAGTCTTTGGCCGGTCGGCCGCTGGGACCAAAAAACACTTCAAGATCTGATCGATTGGGCCCGACCAGCGCGCGCCCTGCCGCCCCGTCCGCGCCGCGCCGCCGCATGAGTTCCGTATGGTACCAGTCCTCGGCATCAAGCGCCGACTTGCCCGAACGCAAAAGCTCTTCAAGCGGCCCCGTCAGTAACAGCCCGGCTTGCGGAAATGCCGACCCTGCGCCGCGGGCAATCTCTGTCTCCAGGCGCTGGACAAATTGCAACCGCGCCGCCGCAAGGGCAACACCGGCCTCGGCCATCTGTGCCTCAAGCGCCGCAAGCCATGCCTCATCAGCGCGCGTCCCGTGCGCCGCCTCCTCAAGCAAACGTTGGCGCTCGCGCATCGCCTTTTCAAAAGACGCAGCAACGGCCGAATGCCCCGGATGAGTGCCCAGCACCAGCCGATCAAGAAACCGGCGCCGCTGGGAAGCGCCTTCGGCAAACAACCGATCCAGAGCCGGGGTCAGCCACACGACAGAAAAATACTCGGCAAGCGCGCCGGGGCCGGGCGCCGCAAACCCGTCAATGCGGACAATCCGTTTTGTACCCGCGTGATCAGGATCAAGCCCGGTGCCGATCCGCACTTCATCGTCGCCTCGAGCCAAAACACTCGACACCGCCCAATGTCGCCTGATCGGGGTTCTCTTTGCCGAGGGCGGCGTCTGCGCGACATCATCACCGGCTCCACCCCCGACATCAGGGCGCCGCGTCAGCTCGTCAAGCCGGGCCCCGCGAAGACCGCGTCCCGGCGATAACATGGAGATCGCTTCCAGCACATTGGTCTTGCCCGCACCGTTAGGACCGGTCAGCACGACAGAGCGCCCGTCGAGGACAAGCTCCGCAAAGTCATAATTGCGAAAATCAGTCAGCGTCAGCTTCGTAAACATCAAGCGGGACATTGAGCTCCCTGCAAGGCCATAGTGATTGTGGTGGGGCTCACAGATCCTGGCTCCAGACCGGCCTGCAAGGGCCTCAAACGCGCATCGGCATCAAAACGTAAAGCGCGTTCTCGTCCGAGGCATCTGACACAATGGTCGGCGCCCCTGAATCAGCCAGCAGAAACCGCGCGACTTCACTGTCGAGCTGACTGGTGATGTCGAGCAGATAGCGTGCGTTGAACCCGATTTCGATCGGCTCCGCTGAATAATCGACCAGCAACTCTTCCGTTGCATTGCCACTTTCCGGATTGGTTACTGTAAGATTGAGACGATCCTGCCCCAGGTTGAGCTTCACAGCGCGGGATTTTTCTGTCGAAATCGTCGAGACCCGGTCAACCGCCTGGGCAAATTCCTTGGCGTTGACACTCAGAACCTTGTCATTGCCTTCGGGGATCACGCGCGAATATTCCGGGAACGTGCCGTCGATCAGCTTCGACGTCAGCACCGCGCCATTGACGGCAAAGCGAATCTTGGCATCCGAGACCGCAACCTCCACCTCGCCCTCGACACTTTCAAGCAAACGCGAGATCTCAAGCACGGTTTTGCGCGGCACAATAACGCCCGGCATCCCTTCCGACCCGGCAGGGGCGGGAAATTCCACCCGTGCAAGCCGGTGGCCGTCAGTCGCAACAGAGCGCAACATCCGGCCGCCATTCGAGCCATCGGTGACATGCAGATAGATACCATTGAGATAATAGCGCGTTTCTTCCGTCGAAATAGCAAACTTGGCCTTGTCAATGAGACGGTTGAGCGCCGAGGCGGCAATCGAGAACTGATGTGGCAAGTCCCCCGCAGCGAGCAGTGGAAAATCTTCGCGCGGCAGACACGACAGAGCAAACTCCGAGCGCCCCGCCCTGAGCGATAGCCTGGGGTCATCGCCGCCAAAGGCAATCTGGACCTGCGAGCCTTCGGGCAATTTGCGGACAATGTCATAGAGCGTATGGGCCGGCGCCGTCGTCCCGCCTTCCTCGATGACATCAGCCGCCAGTTCCTCGACGATCTCGATATCAAGGTCTGTCGCCGAAAGGCTCAGCTTGCCGCCCTCGGCCTGTAACAGCACATTGGACAGGATGGGGATCGTGTTGCGCCGCTCAACGACACTTTGCACATGATTGAGGGCCTTGAGGAGGGCGGCACGTTCAATGGTTATCTTCATAGGTCTATCAAATCCGGGGAGCACCGGCAGCCAGGGTATAGCAGCCTGTGTCACAGAAGGAGGAGGTGGCAAGAGACGAAAAGCGCCCATTCGGAGAATGTGCGCCTCAGGCCTCCACGTCCGGCGTTAACCGGACGGTTACTATAGCAAATGTTTCATGCCTGTACACCATTCTCACAAGCCCCCTGAGCCAACAAGAGGCTGACACGCAGCCACCGCTACCGATCCGGGCCGCCCCCCGGTCTCGGCAAGGTCCACTAGTGGCGCAGCATGCGCTCCAGCATGTCGACATCCTCGCGAATTGCCATATCGCAGGCCTTCAGTTCCTCGATCTTCTTGACCGCGTGCATCACCGTCGTGTGATCGCGGCCACCGAATTTACGGCCAATTTCCGGCAATGAGCGCGTGGTGAGCTGCTTGGACAGGTACATCGCCACCTGCCGCGGGCGAGCCACCACCCGGGCGCGGCGGGCGGACAGAAGGTCTGCCATCCGCAAATTGTAATATTCGGCGACCCGGCGCTGGATATCATCGATCGTGACCCGCCGTTCATTGGCGCGCAGCAGATCCGACAGCACATCTTCGGCCATTTCCAGACCCACTGGCCGCCCGACAAGGTCCGCATAGGCGACAACCCGGTTCAGCGCCCCTTCAAGCTCGCGCACATTGGAGACAATCTTGTGGGCAAGGAATTCAAGCACCCGCTCGGGCACGACAACGCTCCCACCCCGAGTGTGCAGAGCATCCAGCTTGGTGTGAAGAATGCCGAGGCGCAGCTCATAGTCTGTTGCATGGATATCCGCCGACAGGCCCCAGCCAAGACGCGAGCGGATCCGCTCCTCAATCCCCTCAAGGTCCCCCGGCGGGCGGTCGGCGGTCAGGATCACTTGTCTGTTGTGATCGATCAGCGCATTGAACGTATGAAAAAATTCTTCCTGCGTGCTCTCCTTGCCGGAGATAAACTGCACATCATCGACCATCAGGACATCGACGCTGCGGAACTTGTCCTTGAACGCCATCGTGTCCTTGTAGCGCACTGCGCGAATGAACTGATACATGAACTTTTCAGCCGACAGATAGAGCACTTTGCGCATCGGATCGCGGCGCCGGATCTCGTTGGCGATGGCATGCATCAGATGGGTCTTGCCCAGACCAACAGCGCCATAAAGAAACAGTGGATTAAACGGAACATTGTCCGCTTCTGCCACCCGGCGAGAGGCCGCGTGAGCCAACTCATTGGATTTGCCAACAACGAAATTGTCAAAGGTATAGCGCGCATCAAGCGGCGCCCCGAAGGAGTTCTCCGGATCGCCGGCACCGTAGCTGACCGCCGCATTTGCCTGCCCGTCTCGCGCTGGATTGAGGATGGGGCTGGCGCTGGCCACAGGTCGCCGCCCCCCGGAGACATTCGAGGCACCTGAAGCGTCCGAGGCACCCGAGTCAGTTGCCCCGTCCAATTTCTCCGCAGTATCTTTAGCTTCGGATATCAGAATGTCTATCCGCGAGATCGTCGGCTGGCATTCAATCCAGGCCCGCTCGATATGCGAAAGATAATGGGTTTTGATCCAGTCACGCAAAAACCTGGTGGGCACACACAGCGTCACACGAGACTCTTCCATCGAGACCATCGACAAATGTCCAATCCAGGAATTGAAGGTCGTCAGACCCAGTTCATTCTTCAACCTGACGCGCACACTGTCCCACTGGTCCTCCAGGGAGCCACTGCGTGCCGTCACCTTCTGGGCCGTGCCCACACTGTCATTGGCCGCATTTTCTCTGGCTGTCGTTTCTCTGGTTGCTATCTGCCGATTTGTCATTTGCCCTGATGTCACTTGTTCAGTCATTCGTTGCCCCAAATTTGCGATCTCGTCGCCCAGTCTGCTCTATTCACACAGTCTGCTTTATTCACACAGTCTGCTCTATTCACACAGTCTGCTCTATTCAAACAGTCTGCTCACTTCACCAGGCGGGTATAACCCACGCTCAAAATTTTCTGTTGACACTATCCTGGAACACCCTTGCCCTGGATCATAAAACGCCCGAAATTACTAATAGCGCCAAACCCTTTTGTCCGGCCAGCCTTCCTACTTGCTTTACTTTGTCGCAGCCTTACTTTTGCGTCCAGGCCAGTCTTACTTTTGCATCCATGGAAGCCCGCGCGCTTTCCAGCCGCCAACCCCTCGATGTCCCTCAACATCAAGAGACCCCTCAAATCCTTCTGTTACGTTGAAACTCTTCGTGTAGCCCGCGGCGGTCATGGCCTCGGCGGCGGCAATACTGCGCACACCACTTCTGCACAGGAACAGCAGTGCGCGCTCCTTGTTGACAGCCGCTTCATCCAGCCCATCCAACGCCCTCGCAACATCAGCCTGAAAGGTCTCATTCACTGCCATTGTCGGATAGCGTTGCCATTCGAATAGCAAAGGCGCCTTGTTGCAGGCAGCCAGGTCCGCCACGCCGACAAAACTCCACTCTGCCTGTGTTCGAACATCAACAAGCGCGGCGCTGGCATCGCCACAAAGAAGCTCAAAGGCTTCTTCCGGCGAGACATCTCCTGCGTACTGCCCACTAACGGCTGTGACCAACATTTCCTCCACAAATTCCAGATCTGCCAATGACGCCAATCTAATGACACTAACCAATGACACCGACGGCCCGGCGACTTCGCTTTTCAATTACTTCGCTTTTCAATTACTTCGCTTTTCAGGGGTTCCTGCCGCGCCGCACCCGTTTCCGCCATCCAGAATGATTGCAGCGGACAATAACGGGGCCCTTCAGCCCGGCGACGGAACCTTTTTCATTTTCAAATTTTTTGGACTAGGTTACAAAAGCAGAAACAACAATACATTCGCCTCAAAGAACTCGTGCTCAGCTTTTTCGTGCGGCACACAAGCCTCGAACCTGGGCGGTCATCACCTTGCCCCGATCTGGAGCAACTGTGCTGGCCAAACCCTCCAAACATACAGCGTAGTTTCTTATGAACTTTGGCTACTGCTCGGCACCGATTTACAATCGATTGCGACCCCTGTTCAGCGGATGAAACAAATTAAACCGAATGCTGACGAAACTGCAAGTGGGTCAAAGCCGGAACGAGCAAAATATTTTGATTCTTTTCAATTGACTCTACAAACAAGAAGTGAACAGGCAGTCTCCTGAAATTTTGGGTAAAGACAACTGTACTTCATCTGTTTTTTCGGTCGTGCGAGCAAGTTTGTCCGTATAGAAACAGACATGAAAAAGGGACCTGAAGAAGGTCCCGTTTTTTAGGAGGCGTTGTCATAAGTCCCTGTCAGGACTTACAAAACCAAGACTGTTCATTCAGTTGAATCAAGCGGCCTTCAGAGCATTAACGCGCTTCACAAGACGCGACACTTTGCGTGCAGCTGTATTCTTCTTCAAAATACCGCCTGTTACGCAGCGCATAATTTCCGGCTCGGCAACTTTCATGGCAACAACCGCATCATCATGAACCCCTGATTCAATCGCTTCTTCGACTTTGCGAACGAAGGTGCGCATGCGGCTGCGACGGGATTTGTTAATTTCGGTCCGAGCGTCGATCTTGCGAACCATTTTCTTAGCGGAATAGGTATTGGCCATTGGCTGGAAGCCCCATCTGGAGTTTTGTCTAGAGTTTTGTATTCATTATCAATTTTTAGCTGTGAAGCCCGATTTTAATCGCGCCAAACAGCCCCGACTTCGGGATGCGCGGTTATAACGGCCTCCGGGAGCCCGGTCAACACCGCATTTCAACCAAATTCGCGCAGGGCTTCGGACCGCTTCCGCCTGCTCCATCCAGTGTTTCAGAGCTATCATCCTGGCTTATCTGGTTTGATCCTATCGGTGTTTAAATTGGGGCTTACGTTTCTCTACAAAGGCCGCCATGCCCTCTGTCTGGTCTGCCGTTGCAAACATCGAATGGAACAGCCGACGTTCGAACCGAATCCCTTCGGCCAGAGTTGTCTCATAAGCCCGATTTACTGCTTCCTTGGCCATCATGGTGATGGGGTGCGAAAACCCGGAGATCTTGCCGGCGACCTTGATCGCCTCTTCTCTCAGCTCCGCCACCGGGACAATGCGGCTCACAAGTCCGGACCGCTCGGCCTCATCGGCGTCCATCATCCGGCCGGTCAGACACATTTCCATGGCCTTCGACTTGCCAACAAACCGGGTGAGACGCTGGGTCCCGCCAGCCCCTGGCATAATGCCAAGATTGATTTCCGGTTGACCAAATTTGGCGTTATCGGCCGCAAGGATAAAGTCGCACATCATCGCCAGCTCCGCGCCGCCGCCCATGGCGTAACCCGCGACCGCCGCGATAACCGGCTTGCGGCACTGCGCCACCCGCTCCCAGTTGCGTGAAATGAAATCGCCCTTGAACGCTTCCATGTAGGTCTTGCCCTGCATTTCCTTGATGTCCGCGCCTGCCGCAAAAGCCTTGGACGAGCCGGTGATGACCAGACAGCCAATGCCGTCATCCGCTTCAAACTCGTCCAGCGCACTGGCCAGTTCATCCATGACCTGATCATTGAGGGCGTTCATTGCGTCGGGGCGATTGATGGTGATCACACCAACACTGCCCTCGCGGTCAACCAAAATGGTTTCAAAAGCCATGTGAGATTTCTCCCCTTGTTTAATAGGCACCGGGTTTTACGAGCGCCGGTTTAACAGATCCAGCCTCGATGAGCCGCCAGAGCGGCGACCCTATATCGCTTCATACCCGGTCTGTCGACAGGGTTTGGCAACCATAGTGCTGCATAAATCTCCACGCCGACGGCGCTCCCGTGCCTGCAAACGATCTGAACATTGTCAGAAATCGCTCAAAATCCCTTTGTTCTCCCAATCCCCATAGCGCGTCGGCTCAGGGCCTTCCTTGCGCCCACCCCGTTCTTTTTCAAGCGCGACCCCTCCAACGTCAGCACTCTTGCGGCGAGCCTCGGCCTCTGCAAGCGCCCTTTGGGCCGCGGGCGGCAAGGTTTTTACCGCTGGCGCCCCTGCAGCGATTTCATTCTTTGCCGGCCCGTCAAAGTCATTGTTTTCTTCTGCCATTGACGCTTCTCCTTCAATCACCACATAGAAACAGATCCGGATCTGTCCGGGCAGCCTGGCCAAAGCATACACTGCCAAAGCATACTGTGAAAGATCGGCGACGGCTGCAAATTTGGCATCACAAAGTTGAGAGAAACAGCCACTATGGGCTTTGCACGTACCGCCGTCCTTCTTGCCGCCATGACCGGTCTTTTTCTGGCCATCGGGTTTCTCATCGGCGGCGAGGCCGGCATGATCCTGGCGTTCATTGTCGCCCTGGCCATGAATGCCTTCGCGTTCTGGAATTCCGACAAGATGGTCCTGCGCATGCACAAGGCCCGGGAAGTGGACGCTGGCACGGCGCCGGATTATGTCCGCATCGTGCGGCGTCTTTCGGCCAATGCAGGACTGCCCATGCCGCGCACGTTTATTATCGACAACCCCCAGCCCAACGCCTTTGCCACAGGGCGCAATCCGGCCAACGCAGGGGTAGCAGCAACCACCGGCCTGCTTAACCTGCTCAGCGCAGAAGAACTGGCCGGCGTCATGGCGCATGAGCTGGCGCATGTGAAAAACCGCGACACGCTCACGATGACGATTACCGCGACCTTTGCCGGCGCGATCGGCATGCTGGCCAATTTCGCCTTCTTCTTTTCGCGCGGACGCAATGGCGGATTGCTCGGATCTCTCGCAATCATGATCCTCGCCCCGATGGCCGCAGGGCTGGTCCAAATGGCAATCTCCCGCTCACGTGAATATGAAGCCGACAGGATGGGCGCGGAAATATGCGGGCGGCCCCTGTGGCTTGCCTCGGCGTTGGAAAAACTGGACCTCGGGGTCGCAAGGACCCGCAACCCCGAGGCAGAAGCCAATCCGGCAACCGCTCATCTTTTCATCGCCAATCCCTTGCATGGTGAACGCGCCGACAAGCTTTTCTCGACCCACCCGGATATGACCAATCGCATCGCCCGATTGCGCGAAATGGCAGGAGATCAAAGCGGCCACCAGACCACCGCGACCGGCCCCTGGGGGTAATGGGGGGGGGTAACGGGGGGTTAAGCACACAATGATGCCGCAACATGAGACTTGCGCCCGGGTGCCAAGGGCGGCTACATCCTCAAAAATCAGAACTTCCTCTATAACCAGGATATCGGATGCAAGGATTTGAATCGCGCAAGGCCGCCCTGACGCTGCTCACCGGCGTGCTCGTCAAGAAAATACCCCTCGACCGTCTCATGGATGATGACGAGGGCGGGTTTCTGGACAATCTCGAAAAACGGGATCGGGCCTTTGCTCACGCGCTTGTGGCAACCACCCTGCGCCATCTGGGCAGCATCGACTTTGCCATCGACGCGGCCATGGATCGCCCGTTGCGCGAAAAAGCCATACGCGCGCGCAATATCCTGCGCCTCGCCGTAGCGCAAATTTTCTACCTCAAGGTGCCGGATCACGCCGCCGTCGACATTGCGGTGCGCTCTGCCGAGGTCCACCGGGCCTCGAAACCCTTCAAGGGTCTCATCAATGCCGTCCTGCGCCGCATCCTTCGCGAGGGCGATGCCCTGAAAGAAACCGCCATGGCGCGCGGCAACACGCCGCCGACATTTTTCCGCCAGTGGAAGAACGCCTGGGGCAAGCGCGCCGCAGACAAGATTGCCTCGGCCCACCTTGCCGAAGCGCCGCTCGATATCACTGTGAAGGACCGCAGCGAAGCTGAGGCCTGGGCAAGCCGCCTCGGCGGCACACTGCTGCCAACCGGATCCATTCGTCTTGTCGATGCCGCGCCAGTCCCCGAACTGCCAGGCTTTGAAGACGGTGCCTGGTGGGTGCAGGACGCCGCCGCGGCCTTGCCCGCAGCGCTCTTTGGCAACATCAAGGGAACACGCGCGCTCGATCTGTGCGCCGCTCCGGGCGGCAAGACAGCCATGCTGGCTGCCCTCGGCGCCCGGGTCACTGCCGTCGACAAATCCGCATCGCGGCTCGAGCGCGTGCGTGAAAACCTTACCCGCCTTGGACTTGAAGCCGAGACCATTACCGCAGATATCAGCGCCTTCAAACCCGAGACGCCTTTCCCCAATGTGCTTCTGGATGCCCCGTGTTCGGCAACCGGCACCGTGCGCCGCCATCCTGATGTGGTCCACCTCAAGACCCGCGATGAAATCGTCTCGCTGGCAAAACTTCAGGCAGAGCTGCTTGACGCCGCCGCCGATATGACAGCGCCGGGGGGCACGCTCATTTATTGCACCTGCTCGATCGAGCCCGAAGAAGGCGAGGAGCAGATCACAGCATTCGTTGAGCGCCGCCCGGAGTTCCACATCGATCCCATCGGTTCGGGCGAGCTTGGCGGCGAGGACGGCTTCCTCACCAAACGCGGTGAAATCAGGACCTTGCCGTTCGTCTGGGACACCCGTGGCGGGATCGACGGCTTCTATGCGGTTCGGCTCCGGAAAGCCTGACAGCGCGCGCGCGAACTTGATCCGCTTACAGACCGCCGCGCGCCGAGGCACACAGCAGGGTTGCCAATACCTGCGAATCATCGGCGCGTGATTTGCCATAAGATCCCCGATGCGCTTGCAACTCATAAAAAAGTGCCATGTGTTTCAAGGTCTTAAACCATTAACCCCTCTTTGCTTGAACGCCCCTCTGGCCGATGTTATGAGGCCACATGGCAAACTCCATTAAAATTGCACCCTCAATCCTGTCCGCTGACTTCGCCGAGCTTGGCCGCGAGGTGCGCGATGTCTGCGCGGCGGGCGCTGACTATGTGCATATTGATGTCATGGACGGGCATTTCGTGCCCAACCTCACCATCGGCCCCGGCGTCGTCAAGGCGCTGCGCCCGCACACCGACAAGATCTTTGATGTTCACCTGATGGTCGCGCCGGTCGACAGCTTCATTGACGGTTTTATCGCGGCCGGTGCAGACATTGTCACGGTCCACGCCGAAGCCGGGCCACATATGCACCGGACCTTGCAGGCCATTCGGGCCGGCGGCGCAAAGGCGGGCATTTCCCTTAACCCGGGAACCCCGGCCAAAATGCTCGACTACATTTATGACATGGTCGATCTGGTGCTGGTGATGAGCGTCAATCCGGGTTTTGGCGGCCAGTCCTTCATCGAAAGTCAGCTTCCCAAGATCGAGGCGATCAGAAAACGCATCGACAAGGAAGGTCTTGATATCGATCTTGAGGTTGATGGCGGGATCAATTTTGACAATGCAGCGCGCGTCATTGGTGCAGGAGCCAATGTTCTGGTCGCCGGAACCGCAACATTCACCGGCGGCCCGGCACACTACGCAGAAAATATATCCCGCATCCGAAATGCCGGCATGTAAGTGAAGCAAGAGGAGTACGAGGCCAGATGGTTCTCAACCCCGGAAAAGACGAACGACTTGGCGACATCGCCGGCGCGACACTTACGTCTGCGCTGACCGGCGCCGTCAACACAGCGCTCAACGTTTCCTACTCCTCGCGGCTCTACAACATGACCCTGAAGGGTCCGATGCCGGACCGGATCCTGCACATTCCGCAATTTGCCATCGCTCCGGACAGCGCGCTGGCTGACGCTTTCCTGATGGGACGTTACGCCCTGCCCGGCGGCCAGGTTCAGATGCACGATGGCACGCCGTGGGATGCCGAAGCGCCAAACCGGGAATGGTCCGAGGAACTGCACAGTTTTGAATGGCTCTGGCATTTCAACGCCCGCGCTGGCCATGACACGTCAAAACACGCCGGCTGGCTGGTCAACTCGTGGCTGGAACGTTACAAAAAATGCGACGGCATGCCGTGGGAATCCCACGTTCTCGGCCGCCGTCTTGTCGCCTGGTTTGCCAACTGGTCGCTGATTGTCGGCACCGCCGACATGGTGTGGCGCTCGTCTCTGCTCCTGTCCATGGCGCGCCAGGCCCGGCACCTGCGCCGCTCGGCCGCCACCGCCCCGGCAGGCCTGCCCAGACTGACCGCCGCATGGGCTCTGGCCATGGCCGGGCTGTGCATGCCGAACGAGAAGAAGTCCTGGGAAAAAGGCGTCGCGCTTCTGCAGCGTGAACTGCAAAACCAGGTCATGGCCGACGGGGGCCACGTTTCCCGCTCACCGCAAATTCAGTTACAGGTCCTGTGCGACCTCCTGATGCTGCGCGACGCCATTCGCGGCCGCAATCTGAAAGTCCCGAACAAGCTGCAACACACCATCGACCGCATGGCCCCGACCATTGAGTTCTTCCGGCACGGCGATGGCCACCTCAGTTTCTTCAACGGATCCGGCGAAGGCGACAAGGCGGCCATTGAGACCGTTGTGGCCTCCGATCAGGTCATCAGCTCGCCGCTCAGCCATTTGCCCTACACCGGCTTTCATCGTCTGCAGGCCAAAAAGACCCTGATCATCATGGATGCCGGCGCCGCGCCCGCCGGACCACATTCGACGCGGGCTCATGCCGGCTGTCTGTCGTTCGAACTCAGCATTGGCAAGAACCGTCTCGTGACCAATTGCGGCAACATCGCCATTCAGGGTCCCGAATGGCAGGATGCCCTCAGAGCAACGCCCGCCCATTCAACCCTCATCGTCAATGAGTGCTCGAGCGCCGGATTTATCGATGAC
>JAUWTJ010000098.1 GCA_030614785.1 Alphaproteobacteria bacterium
GGTGTCGCCCTATCCTATGTCGGATTGCGCATGCTGGCGGGCACCATGCCGGCCAATTTCCCTGAAATCGAAAATGCGGCTCGGACGGCCGGGTTTGTCGGATTTTGTCTTGGCTGGTTCATGACCTTCATTGTTTATGATACGCCGGGGGAAATCTTTCGCCGCATGGGGTTCGTCAAGGGGTGGCTGGTGCTCGAATTCATTTCGGTCGGGGTCATTATCTCCGGTATATCTGTGCAGCGCGCAATTTCAGCATTGCTCTGGCCGGGTTTCAGCACCGTCACTGAATATTTCAAAACAGATCTCGCAGCCGACCTGTTCATGGCGGTTGCCGCCTTCTTGCTGATTACCTTTATCATGCAACTTCGCCGCCTCGTTGGTGAAGGCGTTATGTGGAATATGATTACCGGTCGGTATCACCGGCCGCGCACAGAGCGGCGAATCTATATGTTTCTCGATATCAAGGACTCCACTGCGCTGGCCGAACGCCTTGGGGATGAGAAAACCCACGCTCTCATTAGTGATGTCTTCTTTCTCGCCGATCGTCTTGTGTCGGAATATCGCGGCGAGGTTCTGAGCTACAATGGCGACGAACTCGTGGCCTCGTGGCGGGAAGATCGCGGCCTCAAGGACAGCCGCTGCCTCACCTGCTATCGAGACATTGTCGCGGCCCTTGAAGCGCGTGCTGATCACTACCGGGAGACCTATGGTGTGATGCCAGAGTTCTGGGCCGGTTTTCACGTCGGTGAGGTGGTGGTTGGCGAGTGTGGCGATAGCAAACTTTCGATTGTCCATATCGGTGACACGCCTAACACTGCTGCGCGGCTTGAGCACCACGCCAAGGACCTGGGCCGCACGTGTCTCGCCTCCGGCGCCCTGATCAAGCGACTTCAGCTTCCCGACACCATCAGGGCCGACCCCCTCGGCACCGTCGCTCTAAAGGGCCATAGCCACGACACGGAAATCTTCGCGATCGAGCTGATCTGAAATAGTGTCAAAAATTATTGACATGGCTCTCAACACTTCCTATATCACACAATGTAATGTTTTTTTTACATTAAGAGGAATATTTTTGACATGTCAAATCTTCAGAGAATTGCGGTGATTGCGCTGGCAATGTGCGCTGTTGTCTACGGCTGGTATTTCCTGAAAATCTTCCAATTCAGTGTCGCTGGCCCTCTTGATATGGACGGTGTCAGGCCCTTGATGCTCAAAATGGCTGCCTTGCTTGTCGCCTTGATAGTCATTGTCCCAATTCTGTTCAGCATCGCTTTTCGAAACAAAGTGAACCGGGATGATCCGGCAGACGAACGCGATTGGCTGATCTGGACCCGCACCGGTTCCAAAACCATTCACATTCTCTACGCTGGTGTAATCATCACGCTCGGACTGGTTCTGTTTGAATTTCAGGGTATTGTCATTGCCCACGTGCTGCTCGGCACACTGGCGCTTACAGATATCACTAGATTGATTCTTATGTTAATCGACTATCGCCGGGGCGTTTGAGTCATGGCTAAAAAGACACTCATCACAAACGACATCCGCTCCTTGCGTTTCCATGCGGAAGAAATGACCCAGGCTGAACTTGCCAGACGTGTTGGCGTCACCCGACAGACCATCATTGCCATTGAGCAGGGTAAGTACTCCCCTTCCCTTGAGGTAGCCTTCAAGATTGCAGCGGTTTTCACTGTGCCTCTGGGTGACGTCTTCCAATTTCCACCAAAAGTCTGACGACATTTCCGTTCCATGCTATAGACGGCTCCCTGATCAACCGGAGCCCCAACGTGCCGCCACTTTTGACCCTCAATGACCTGACCCTTGGCCTTGGCAAGGAGATCCTCTTCAAGGAGGTGACGCTTGTCCTGCAGCCGCAGGACCGGCTGTGCCTGATCGGGCGGAACGGGACCGGCAAAACCACTCTCTTCAAGGTGATTGCGGGGCTGGTGGAGCCCGATAGCGGCGAGCGCACTGTGCAGCAGGGCAAGCGGATCGGCCTCTTACCCCAGGAACCGGATTTTGCGGGTGTTCCCAATGTGCGGACGTATATCCAGGCTGGCCTGCCAGAAACTGAACAAGAAGAGACCTGGCGGGTCGATGCAATGCTGGACGCGATGTCGCTGGATGGTGGCACGGATCCTCAGACGCTTTCGGGCGGCGAGGCGCGGCGCGCGGCGCTTGGCGCCACGCTTATAGGCGAACCGGATATTCTTCTGCTTGACGAGCCTACCAACCACCTTGATTTGCCGACTATCGAATGGCTTGAGGATTTTCTGGAAAAGTTCCGCGGCGCGTTCATTTTGATCTCACACGACCGCACTTTTTTGAAGCGCCTGTCGACCGCATGCCTGTGGCTCGACCGCGGCAAGATCCGCCGTCTTGATGATCGCTTCTCGCGGTTCAATTCATGGACCGACGAAATTTTGCGCCAGGAAGAGGTGGCCCTTGCCAAACTCGACAAGGTGATTGCCCAGGAAACCGAATGGTCTCACAAGGGGATCAGTGCGAGACGAACACGCAACCAGGGGCGGCTTCGTAACCTGCATGCCATGCGCGGCGACCGCGCGAGCCTCGTCAAGCAAATGGGCAATGCTGCGCTTGAGACCGAGCGCGGCGAGATATCGGGCAAACAGGTGATTGTTGCCAAGCATATTTCAAAGACTTTCCCGGGGCTCGGCCGCCCGATCGTCAAGGATTTTTCGGTTCGTATCCTGCGCGGCGACAAGGTTGGACTGATTGGTCCCAATGGCGCGGGCAAGACGACACTCCTGAAACTCCTGACAAAGGATATCGAACCGGATAGCGGCACGGTGCGCCACGGCACGAACCTGACGCCGCTGATCATCGATCAGAAGCGCGAAAGTCTCGATTCCAGCCTCAATCTGCGCGAGACGCTGACCAGCACCAGCCACGTCGTGGTGCAGGGGCGCGAGCGCCACGTCATCCCCTATCTGAAAGATTTTCTGTTTACCGACACGCAAATCCACCAGCCGGTGCGTTCGCTGTCAGGCGGCGAACGCAATCGCCTTATGCTGGCCAAAGCCTTTCTGCAACCGTCGAACTTCATGATCCTGGATGAACCGACCAACGATCTTGACATGGAAACCCTCGATCTGTTGCAGGAATTGCTGACAAACTTTGATGGCACCGTCCTCCTGGTCAGCCATGACCGCGACTTCCTCGATCGGATCGTGACCTCGACCATCGCCCTTGAAGGCGACGGCACAGCAACCGAATATGCTGGCGGCTATAGCGATTACCTGGTGCAGAAAGCAAACGGGCCGCAGACAAGGACCGCCTCCTCGTCAAACAGGGCCACGCCGAAAAAACCGCAAGTGATCAAACAGGAGCGCGGATCAGGGCCCGGATCAGCCGCAAAGCTGAGCTACAAGCATGAGCGCCGTCTGGAACAACTGACAAAACTCATTGCCACTCTTGAGGACACAATTCCCGAGTTGGAGGCGACCCTCGCCAGTGATACACTCTATGCTCGGGACCCGGAAAAATTCAACCGCACGGCAAAGGACCTTGATGCGGCCCGCGATGAGCTCCACAATGCGGAAGAAGAGTGGCTCGAAATTGAGGCCATGCGTGAAGGCTCGGGATAGACCGATGATTTATGATGATGCCGCAGTCCACTACAACGGCGACTTTCCCGCCACTTCGCCACAGCTTTACGGCGGGACGCACATCGCCTTGATCATGAGGTATTGCTTCGCCAAGAAGTGGGCTGGACCTATCCATGTTCAACAACGGCCTGCGGAAGTTCAGGGCGTTATTGACGGGACCCTTTCGGCAACCGGTTTCCTGTTCCAGTATTGTAACGGTCGCCTCAGCGATGCCGACCTGAATGATGCAGGTAATGCCTTCGCCGGCCCCTACTACGGCAGGGACGGGATGTACATTTACGACTACCTGCAGAACTTTGGCGACTTGATGTATATCGCCCCGGAAAGCGACCACAGTTTCATGAAGCAGGGTATTTTTATGGAAGCCAGGCTGAGAAACAAAATACTGACCCGCACCCAGTATGCCGCGCAGCCCAAATGACCCGGCGCTCCCGGTGCAAACGCCTTACCCGGCTGCCTCGAGCGACCGGCCGCCAACGACGGACCAGCGCCGATTTTTGTCGCGGCAGACGCCGTTGAGCCATTCATCTGATTTCCCAGAGCTGAACGCCATCTTGTAAGTGAGTTCGCGGCACAGTTTGGGATACTGGATATCGCCGCCAACAAGAAGCAAATCACCGCCATCGGCCTTGTCGAGAAGATCGGCGAAGACGTAGCCAATAACCCGGTCTCCCGATGAGACGAGGTACCAGCCCTGGGCCGGTTCGTGTGCGATGGCCTTGACGCGGTTGCCTCGGCGCAGCAGCGTGACCTTTTCACCGCCCACTTCGGGGGAGAGACGAACATTGGCATTGGCATTGGTAATGTAGTCACCGGCGGTGGGCTCGAGAAGCACACTCACGTCAAGACGAACCGGCGCTTGCATTTCCACACCGGCATTGAAGCCGACCAGATAAACCACACCCGACCGCACCGAGCCGCTTGATCCTGTCACAGGGTTTGACCAGGTGACTTGCGCATGGGACGTGTCCGAACCCGCTGCGGCCCATGCTGATTTGTCAATCTCGCGCCGATCCGACCAGACGAGGAACTCTTCAAACCGGGACCCGGATGCGGCATTGTCAAGCCAGACTGCCTGGCGACTGCCGCTGAACGGCCGACCGGAAAAATCCAGCGTTCCGCAACCGGCAAGAGCCAGCACCAAAGTCATCACTATCAAACGCCGACAGCGCCTTACTGCCCGGAAACCTGTCATCATCAAAACCTGTCCAGAATTAAGTCGTCACCCTTTTGCCGATGACGACTTCGCGGCGTGGCACTTCTGCCGCAAATTAGCCAAAACATACCCTTTCCTAATGGTTTGGGGATTTTGGCGCAACCTCCGAAGCAATAGTCTATCCTCACACCCGCGCTGAGCCCTTCACTGCCCCCGCACAGCCCTTTGACGCCCCGGTTTCTGCGGGGCATGATAGGAGGTGAATCGCACACCACCTGGGCCATCACAGCCAAAGAGGACCACCAATGTCCAATCGCAGCCTGATCTATCTTGCCATTTTTGTCATGGCACTGGCGCTTGTCGGCATGCTCTATGCAAATCGCAAGCCGCAACCCCCGGCGGGTACAGCCGCCTTGACGCAAGTGATTTTCGCGACGGACTGGAAGGCGCAGGCCGAACATGGCGGGTTTTATCAGGCGGTTGCCCTCGGGCTCTACGAGAAGCGCGGCCTCAAGGTCACCATTCGCCAGGGCGGCCCGGGGATTAATATTCCCCAAATGATGGCGGCAGGTGCCATCGACTATGGCATGGGGTCCAACAGCTTTATTCCGCTCAATATGGTCGAGGCCGGCGCGCCGGTAAAAGCCGTCATGGCCTCCTTCCAGAAGGACCCGCAAGTTCTTATCACCCACCCGCGTGACGACATTAAAACCCTGGCCGACATGAAGGGCCATCCGATCATGGTGTCTGATGCAACGATCAGTGCCTTCTGGGTCTGGCTGCGCGCAACCTTCGGGTTCGAAGACACCCAGATCCGCAAATACACCTTCAACCTTGCGCCCTTTCTCGTCGATGAGGATGCGATCCAGCAAGGTTATGTGACATCGGAACCCTGGTCGATTTCCACCCAGGGCCATATTGAACCGCAGGTCTTTTTATTGTCCGACTACGGATATCCCGGCTATGCGACCTTTGTTCTGGCGCGCGATGACCGGATTTCCGAAAAACCTGATGAAGTCCGCGCCTTTGTGGAGGCGAGCATCGAAGGCTGGTATTCCTATCTCTACGGCGATCCGGCGCCGGCCAATGAGCTGATCAAACAGGATAATCCGGAGATCACCGACGCGCTTCTGGCTCAGGCGATAGAAAAGATGCGCTCCTACGGCATTGCGGACTCCGGCGACAGTCTCGCGCTTGGCATCGGCGCCATGACCGACGAACGCTGGCAGACGTTCTTTGATGTTATGGCGCAGAACGGCGTCTATGACCCGGCGCTTGATTTCAAAAAGGCCTATACGCTTCAGTTCATCAACAAAGGTCATGGCCTTGACATAAAGTCGGGGTTATAGGCCGGACCGATGAGCGCTGATCCCGTTGTCCAGATTGAAAACGTCTCAAAGATCTTTGAAGGCGGCACCGAAGCGCTCAGGGATGTGACGCTGTCGATTGCACCTGGCAGCTTCACCGCGCTGCTCGGGCCCTCCGGCTGCGGCACAAGCACCCTCCTGAAGCTCATTGCCGGGCTGATCCGCCCGAGCGCGGGCAGCATTACCTCGAGCTTTCCGGGGCGCGGCCACATGGGCTATGTGTTTCAGGATGCGACGTTAATGCCATGGGCCGATGTGGCGCGCAATGTCGCCATGCCGCTTGATCTCATGGGTCTCGATGAAGCTGAAACGAGGATACGCGTGGCAACGGCTCTGAAGTTGGTCGGGCTTGAGGAATTCGCGAGCGCTTATCCCCGCGCGCTGTCGGGGGGCATGAAAATGCGGGTGTCGCTTGCCCGGGCGCTGGCCTCAAAGCCGGAGGTTCTTCTTCTTGATGAGCCCTTCGCGGCACTCGACGAGATTACCCGCAACCGGCTCAATGACGATCTCATTCGCATTGCGGCAGAAGAAAATCTGACTATCATCTTTGTCACGCACAGTGTCTTTGAATCGGTTTATCTCGCCGACCGGGTCGTTGTCATGGCGCCGCGCCCTGGCAGACCGGTTGCAGACTTTGAACCCATGGCGCCAGCGGGCCGCGATCAGGACTGGCGTCTGACCTCAGGCTATACGGAGATGTGCGGCAAGGTTTCTGAGGCGGTACAGGCTGTTGTCGGAGGCGCGGATGTCTAAAACAGCGCTTCGTCTCCTCAGCCCGATCATGCTCGGCATTGGCCTTCTGGTTTTCTGGGAAGTCATGGTGCGCGCCCTCGACGTGCCGGTCTTTGTTCTGCCCGGGCCGCTGGTCATCTTCGAGGCGCTGGTGACAAATTTCGCATCGCTGATGGCTTCGGCGTGGGCGACGTTGACCATCACGCTGGCGGCGTTTCTGGTGGCGCTCTTTGCCGGTGTCGGTCTGGCAATCCTGTTCTCGCGCAGCCGCCTCGTTGAACTGATGGTCTACCCCTATGCGGTAGCGCTGCAGGTAACACCGGTGGTGGCGATTGCCCCGCTGATCCTCATCTGGGTCGGCTATGAGCGGATCGAGCTTGCGCTCCTTATCCTTGCCACGATCGTGGCCTTCTTCCCGATCCTGTCGGCAACCACCCTCGGCCTCAAATCCGTCGATCACGGATTGCGCGATCTCTTCCGGCTTTATGGCGCAAGCCGGTGGCAGACCCTGATCAAACTCGAATTGCCCTCGACCCTGCCGCTGCTCCTGACGGGCATGAAAACCTCCGGCGGCCTTGCCCTCATCGGCGCCGTGGTCGCCGAGTTCGTCGCCGGGTCCGGCACGGCAACAGGGCTGGCATGGCGCATTGTAGAAGCGGGCAACCGCCTCGACATCCCGAAAATGTTCGCCGCCCTCCTGCTCCTGTCGCTGCTCGGAATTACCATCTTCCTACTGCTTTCAGCACTTGAATGGGCGCTCTTAAGGAAATGGCATGAGAGCATGGTGAAGCGGGAGAGTTAGGCTTCTTTCAAAAGACCTGTGGATCAGTTCCAGCCAGTGCAGCGATTCGGGAAACGCCCTTCTTCGGAACGCACCATTTCTCTATCAATTGGATGACCGCAAATTGATGTTTGGCTGATCCCGTAGTCTTTTGGTCTACTCGACCCTTGCGCGCCATTGACCTGACTGATTCCACTTGTGCCGGACCCTGCTCCCGGCGAGATTGCAGAAGCCAGAGACCCGCTCGACCAGGACGGGCTCTCCTGCCAAACCTTAAGCTTGCCTTAACCATTTTATAGATTAAGTATCGTAAGTATTTTGAACAAAGTCTAAATCGGCATGCATAAGGGCCACCATTCATGTCCAACAAAAGTTACTTGCTGGAAAATGGCGATATTACACGCACCATACTGGAAACAGTGGGGTCGCCCGTGCTCATTTTAGACCAGAAGGGGAGGATTGTTTTTTTCAATCAGACCTGCCAGGACGTTTCCGGTTTCTCCGAGGCCGAAGCGATAGGCCGAACGCCATGGGATTTTCTGCTACCGAGTGAAATTTGCGAGTCTGTCACAAGCGTCTTTTTCAAACTCTCAGCGGGTGACTTTCCCGGTACGTACGAAAACGTCTGGCTGACCAAAAACAGCGACCAAAGAACAATTTCCTGGTCGAACTCCGCGACCCTGAATGATGACCAAGTGGTTGACTACGTCATCGCAACTGGCATTGATATAACTGAACGCGCCAACCTGCAAACCAGACTGGAAGAGCGCGTGGAAGAGCGCACAAGAGAACTAACGCGAACAAACAAGGAATTGGCGGAGAGCGAGGCACGCCTGGAACGCGCGCAGGCCATGACCAATCTCGGGAATTGGGAGTGGAATATCGAGACCGGTGATTTGGTTTGGTCAGATGAAATCTACCGAATATTCGGCAGGTTGCCACAGGAGTTTGATCCAACCTATGAAGCCTTCCTGGATGCAATTCACCCCGAAGATCGTGAAAAAGTTTCAGATGCCGTTAGTGAGGCCGTAGACAAGAACGCACCCTATGCCATCGTTCACAGAGTTGTTTGTCCCGACGGGGAAGAAAAGGTAGCTCAGGAAATCGGACATGTGCTGCGCGACGGGAACGGCAAGGCAGTTCGGATGGATGGAACTATTCAGGACATAACCCGAGACTGGCATTCCCGGGAGGCTTTGATCATGGCGAGCCGGTCTGCTGGAGAAGCAAGCCGCGCCAAGTCGGAATTTCTGGCGGGTATGAGCCACGAGCTGCGAACGCCGCTAAACGCCATCCTTGGATTTTCCCAGATCCTGCAAACGGATTCCAGAAACCCGCCCACTGCCCGCCAGATCCAGAACATTCAACATATCCTTGATGGCGGCAATCATCTCCTCGAACTGGTCAACGAAATTCTTGATCTGGCGAAGATCGAAGCCGGTCATCCTGACCTGTCCATAGGGGTCGTGGACGCCAACAAAACCGTCGCGGATTGCGTAGCCCTGGCTCTTCCCCTGGGTGAAACACAGGGGATCAGGGTCCTTGACGACTTCAACAAACAACCATCGGCCAACATTCATGTTGACCAGCTTCGCCTGACACAGATCCTGATCAATCTTCTCTCCAACGCCATCAAGTACAACAGGAAAGGAGGGACGGTGACAATAGATGGCCACAAGACCCGGAATAACTCTCTCCGGATATCAATTGCAGATACCGGTATTGGTATTGCCAGGAAAGACCATGCGAAGCTGTTTCAGATGTTTGGTCGGCTTGGGACATTCGATGGCCCAGGGGTTGAAGGCACCGGGATTGAAGGTTCAGGCATCGGTCTCGCCACGACAAAAGCCCTGGTGGAGAGTATGGCCGGAAATATCGGTTTTGAGAGTGAGGAGGGTATTGGCAGCACGTTCTGGATCGAGTTGCCGCTAGCTCCCGACGGGGCCGCGCACCCGTAAAACAACGCCCGGTCTGTCGTCCTCGATGCAAAAATGGGATCGCTTGTTGCCCCTCGCCGTCGTCGCCGAGTTCGTCGCCGGGTCCGGCACGGCAACAGGCCTCGCATGGCGCATCGTTGAAGCGGGCAACCGCCTCGACATCTCGAAAATGTTCGCCGCCCTCCTCCTCCTGTCACTGCTGGGGATAGCCGTCTTCCTTCTGCTGTCGGCACTTGAGGATGTGCTTTTGCGGAATTGGCATGAGAGTATGGTGAAGCGGGAGAGTTAGGCTGCATTGCCAAACCAGGCAACAGTCCCGAGGGTCTGTCCCCGGGACTGCTGCATCGTTTGATCGGTCCTTAATCTAGGGTCAGGACTCATTAAATCCACCATATGACGATGGCGGCGATGCAGATTGCCGAGAAGAAGGTGTGAGAGCATCGGTCGTATCGGGTTGATATGCGCCGCCAGTCCTTGAGGCGGCCGAAC
>JAUWTJ010000144.1 GCA_030614785.1 Alphaproteobacteria bacterium
GCAGGCGTCGATGGACTGCGGCGGTGGCCAGCAGCGAGGGGATCGGTACGTTAGTCTCGGAACTGTCACGATCACTGATAACAATCAGGCAGGCCCCATCCTTGACGGCTTTTTCCGCAGCGTCGGCAAGCAAATCCAGCCCGCGGCGAAGGCTCTCACCGGCATTAGTAGCGTCCGGTTCGAAAACGGCCCTGACGGTGGCAACCCTAAAGTCGTCACGGCTGACCGTCCGGAGTCTTTCGATATCTTCGCTGGTCAGAATTGGATGCGGCAGCTTGAGCTGCCTGCAATGTTGAGCAGTTTCCTGCAGAATGTTGGGCCTTTTGCCGGTGAACATCATCAGGCTCATGACCAGTCCTTCGCGGAGTGGGTCAATCGGCGGGTTTGTCACCTGCGCGAAAAGCTGCTTGAAGTAATTGAATAACAGTTTGGGCCTGTCTGACAAGACCGCCAGCGGGGTGTCATTGCCCATCGATCCTACAGGTTCCTGGCCGTCAACCGCCATCGGCGTCAGAACCATTCTAAGCTCTTCGCTCGTGTAGCCGAATGCCCGCATTCTTTGGGCGATGGTCTCAGGGTCGCTGTGCACAAGCTTGGGCGCATCAAACAGACCGCGAAGCTCGATTCTGTTTTCCTCCAGCCATCTGCGGTAGGGCTTTCGACGGGCTACCTTACTCTTGATCTCATTGTCGGAGATCTCTCTGCCCTCAACGGTATCGACCAGGAACATATGTCCCGGGCGCAGGCGCCCTTTCTTGCGTATCTTTTCAGGTGGAAATTCCACCACGCCTGCCTCGCTGGCTAGGATCGCCAGCCCGTCGGTTGTCACGAGGTACCGGCATGGCCTCAAGCCGTTGCGATCCAGGGTCCCGCCGATGATGCGCCCGTCGGTAAACACCATCGCGGCGGGCCCGTCCCAAGGCTCCATCATAGAGGCGTGATACTCGTAAAACGCGCGCTTTGCCGTGCTGATATGATACTTGGGCCCGAAAGCTTCGTGGATCATCAACATCATCGAATGCGGCATGCTGCGCCCGGCGCGAACAAAGAGTTCGAGTGCGCTGTCAAAGCACGCCGAGTCGCTCTCTTCAGGAGACAGAATAGGCAGCAGATCGCTGATATCGTCACCGAACAGCTCACTGGCCATTTTCGTTTCGCGCGACCGCATGCTGCTGCGGTTGCCGCTGAGAGTGTTTATCTCCCCATTGTGGGCGATGCAATGGAATGGCTGTGCAAGGCGCCAGTTCGGGAAAGTGTTCGTGCTGTAACGCTGGTGAACGACCGCAAGGGCAGATTTGATGCGCTCGTCGGCAAGGTCGCGATAGTATGCGAACAACTGCCAGGCCATGAACATGCCCTTGTAGCAAATTGTCCTGCACGAGAGCGACGTAACGTAGAAATCCTCATCGTCGCTGCCCAGCTTGGCTCTGATCCTTCTTTGAGCCCTCTTACGGGCCATATACAAACACCGCTCAAGCTGTTCGCCCTCAAAGCCGGCCCCGTCAACAAAAATCTGCTTGATGGAAGGCTCGGCTTCCAAGGCTATCTGGCCCAGGCAGTCGGCGGAAGAAGGCACCGTACGCCAACCCAGGACCTTCATGCCGTAACGGCTGATCGCGGATTCCAGCACGCGATCGCAATGTTCCCGGACGTTGTTGTCCTTCGAGCCAAAAACCATGCCGACACCGTATTTTGAAGGCTCGGGAAGTGAAATGCCCAGCCGTCGACAGTCGGCAACGAAGAACTCGTGCGGGATTTGAAAAAGGATACCCGCACCATCACCTGTGGTCTCATCGGCGCCTGTTGCCCCTCGATGATGCAGATTCAGGAGTATCTGCTTTGCGTATTCGAGGATTGAATGATCCCGCCGGCCTGAGATGTTCACAACCGCGCCGATGCCGCAGGCATCGTGCTCACGCCGAACCTCATACAATCCCACATCTTTCAACTTTCTTGCCATTGAACACCTATTTCCAACGCCTTGACCGGATCAGTCACGCTGCCGCGGCCAGAAGAATAGTACGAAGCGCCTTCTTTCAAAGTTCGATTGTCCATAATCCTTTGTCTCAGCATCGCTTAGGGATCTTTGAACACTCGCTCTCAAGCTCCGCAAGCAAAATGACTCCCAACACATGTTTAGGGTTTATTATACGCTATTGATCGCGATCCGCGGCTCAGATTCCCCTAATAGGCTTTATAATCTTACCTTATACGATAATCCTTATTAGTAATACTATGCTCTCGACTCAGACGAGTCCCTGTAACGCATTTTTTGCAGTGATACCCCGGCTCGCCGCCCACTCAAGCATTATTTTGATTCTACATTCCATGATGAAGGCCTTGTGTCAAGAAGCCACCGATCAGACTCAAGAGCCTCTGATTTGGGCAAAACAAGCCGTTTGTTACCTCATGAACAGCATCTGAGCGTAGGTCGGAATGGGCCACAAATCCGCATCGACCATTGTTTCCAGCTCATCGGCGGTGGCGCGCAATGCCTGCATCGCCGGAATGACCTTGTCTCTGTAGACTCCGGCCCGCTTGGTTGTGTCGGTCAGTTTCCTGGCCTTGGCCGCAGCCTTCTCGAGCTGCGAAATATCTTTCGTCATCGTCGCAAGCAGGCCGCAAACATCTTCCAGCAACTCTCTCTGGGGGCCTGCCTCAACGCCGGCGGAACTTACCGCGCCGACGGCGCTGCCCAATACGGATGAATACTCAATACACGCCGGCAGTATCTGGCGTTTGGCCATATTCAGCATGGTCATCGCCTCGATGTTGATGGACATGCCGTACGCCTCGAGCAGTATTTCGGTTCGTGCATGCAACTCCGCTTCGGTCAGGACACC
>JAUWTJ010000128.1 GCA_030614785.1 Alphaproteobacteria bacterium
AGACGTTATTGATCGTATCAGGAAATTCCATGGTTCCACCATCTTCAGCGCCCAATACCAGCAGGACCCGGTCCCGGAAGGTGGCCTCATTGTCCAGCGCAAGTGGTTCCAGACCTATGACGATATCCCTCAACGTGGACCGGATGTACAAGTCATTCAAAGCTGGGACACGGCTCAAAAGGTTGGAGAACTCAATGACTACTCGGTCTGCGTCACTGCCTATCGCAAGAAAAACCTCTACTACATTGTCGAGGTGTACCGCGAGCGTCTCGACTACCCCTCGCTCAAGAAACAGGCTGCGATCCAGTACGAAGTATGGCGGCCAGACAGGGTCATCATCGAAGACAAGGGATCCGGGATTGCCCTGTGCGACGAACTGCCAAGAGAGCATATGATCCACCCGATACGCTTCATACCGCAGGGCGACAAGGCCATGCGTCTGATTAATCAGTCAGGAAAGATTGAAGCCGGACAGGTTCTGCTCCCGAGCTTCAAGACCGACTGGAAAGACGACTTTGTTGATGAGATCATCTCTTTCCCGGATGGGCGGCATGATGACCAGGTTGATGCGCTGACCCAGCTTCTTCAATATTTTTCGCAGGCAGAACAGCATGTCTGGACCAGCGGCCCACTGTGGAGCATATTTGGTCATTACAACTGACGTTGTGATAGCGCCCGAACATCCCGGAGGACGGAAGCGAGCAATACATGCTCAAGGCAGTCCTCCGGCATCAGCTCCGCGGATGGCCATAGAAGTTCAGCAAGACGGTCAATCTTGACTGCCAGGTCAGCCATATCTTCAGATGAGAGTGCCGCCATTTGCAGGTCCAGAACTTCAAGGTCCTCTGGTAGCATCGTTTCCCTCTCTCGCGACAGCCTTCCATGCTCAAGTTGCGCGAGCTTCCATTTGCGTTGAAACAACAGCTGCGTGATCGAGGATCTGGGTTTTGATTTGGTCATGGACCCACCACGGCTCACACCTGATCGCAAGTCAAGCTTGTAATACTCCGCTCAGAGAGGACTTTCCGCTGGACTGTCGGACACGTTCGAGCGGTAGTGGTGCCGGAGAGAGACCACAATAAAAAGGAGAGTGATGCGATGAACGATATGTTAAAGAAACTGGAGACCGCGACCAACGAAGCGTTGAAGGAGGAATGGGCGCAATGGATCGGCCAGCCGCCACCCAAGTCCACAAGCAGAGATCACTTCATTCGCGTGATCGCATGGCACCGACAGGCAAAAGATCAGGGCGGGCTTTCCGGCGACCTAAAACGACGCTTGCGGCAACTGGCGGAAGATCTTGAGTCAGGCAAGGCCCAGCGCTTGTTGAACCCGCCTCCGAAAGTGAAGCCCGGAACAATGATCATCAAGACCTGGCAGGGCGCTGAACACAGAGTGATGGCGCTGGAAGACGGTTTTGCATTCGAGGGCAAGACCTGGAAGAGCCTGTCGATGATTGCCCGTGAGATAACTGGTACTCGCTGGAACGGCCCTGCCTTCTTTGGCCTGCGGAAGGCGTCATCATGAAGGCAACGAGACTGAACTGCGCCATCTATACCCGCAAATCCCATGAGGCAGGGCTTGAGCAGGAATTCAATTCACTCGACGCGCAAAGAGAAGCGGGCGAGGCTTTTATCAAGAGCCAGGCCCATGAAGGATGGAAGGCCCTCCCTGCCCTCTATGACGACGGAGGTTTCTCCGGTGGCTCCATGGAACGACCTGCGCTGCGAGCCCTCATGAACGATATTGAATCCGGTAAGGTCGATATCATCGTGGTCTATAAGGTAGACCGGCTAACACGATCGCTTGCTGACTTTGCCAAGCTGATCGAAATATTCGATGAGCACAAAGTCTCCTTTGTCTCGGT
This sequence comes from Alphaproteobacteria bacterium, assembly GCA_030614785.1. Lineage (GTDB taxonomy): Bacteria > Pseudomonadota > Alphaproteobacteria > M2410 > M2410 > JAUWTJ01. Next base: position 1,868 of record JAUWTJ010000128.1, read on the forward strand.
GACTCAGCAATTCAACACCACATCCTCCATGGGTCGGCTCACCCTCAACGTGCTCTTGTCTTTTGCCCAGTTTGAACGAGAAGTCACCGGCGAACGCATCCGGGACAAGTTTCTCGCTTCACGCAAGAAAGGCATGTGGATGGGTGGGCCCCCTCCCCTGGGCTATGACATCAAGGACAGGAAGCTGATTATCAACAGCCAGGAAGCCGAAGTGGTTCGACATATCTTCACCCGATATCTCGAGGTGAAAAATGTTCGCGAGCTGGAATCAGACCTCAAGCGATCTGATCATCGCACCAAGCGCTGGGTGAGCAGGTCGGGACGCCATTGGGGCGGAGGATCTTTTTCTCGCGGGGCTCTTTACACCATCATCTCGAACAAGCTCTATATTGGCAAAGCGGTTCACAAGGGCATCGCCTATGATGGGGAGCATGAGGCCATCCTCGACGCCCCGTTGTGGGATCAGGTTCATGCACTTTCGATTGCCAATCGCCAGGACAAGATCGGTCGCGAGAAAACACCAACCAATCATATGCTCAAGGGCAGACTGTTAACCGGGGAGGGCGCTCCCTTCCAGACCAATCACGCCTGCAAAAAGGGCAAGCGATATCGGTATTATGTCGCACGCTGCGGGGCTTCGAAAGTCCGGCTACCGGCTTTGGATCTCGACATCGCTGTCGCGGCGGGTCTACGGCAGCGGCTTGGCGTGGAGGGGCAATACGCCGATGATCAAATTCTTGCGCTTGTCGAGCGGTGTGAAATTGAAAATGACGAAGCGAGAGTCATTTTGGTTCCCCTCGACAGCCGCCCGAAAGGGATGGAATGCATCCGAGACGAATTCGAAGAAGAACTGGACTCATCCGAACCAGTTTCCATCCCAATACAGATCAAGAAACAACGTGGTGAAGTGAGAATACGACAGCCAGGCAAGAAAGGCATGAAACCAAAACCCGAACCCTCTCTCATCAAGGCTGTCGTCAAAGGATATGAATGGCGAGAACAGCTTGAAAACGGCTCCTTCTCATCGGTGCGGGAATTGGCAAGAGACGCCGGCTTCACTCACAGATACGTTGGACGGCTTATTCGCCTCGCCTGGCTCGCGCCCGACATCATTGAAGCGATCCTGGATGGAACGCAGCCTGAGGAACTCTCCCTTGAGAATTTCCGGCAGCCAATATCTGCCGACTGGAACAAGCAACGTAAGTTGTTTGGGTTTGTCTGAAACTGCCCTGGTGTAAGAGACCGCCCGGCCACGCTTCCTGCCACTCACCAAATCATCAACGAACTCATTCTCTGTTTTACCTCTCTGCCAAACCGGGGACCGGCCACACCCCCAACAGAGAAAATGAGGAGAAAGTGCTTGAAACAGGCCGTAGAGGGGCCCTCTTGGGTACCCCAAATCCTAGCCATATCCCGCTAACTCTTTGAATTATCGAGGGTTCCCACCGGAGACCCGCGAACCCGTCGGTTCGCAGCAGACTGCGTGGCGGAGAGTGAGAGATTCGAACTCTCGGAACCCAGAAGGCTCAACGGTTTTCGAGACCGCCCCGTTCGACCACTCCGGCAACTCTCCTCAAGGTCAGGCTGGCCGAGAAGGAACGGCCCCGGCTGAGGGCGCGGAATGTAGCGGCGCCGGGGCGGGCTGGCAAGTCTTTCCCCGCATGAGGGCAAGGAGGGTGCGCGCGGGCTGAATGCCTGTTACATTGGGGTTTCAGACCGCCGTTGCCGCCACGAAGGGCAAGCGCCCTGGAGGGGACCGTCGATCCTTTGAGCTAACAGCCGAAAAATAGCGTCAAAGCGGGCGAAATCCTGCCTTTGCTTGCTTGACACCGGGGCAAAGGCGGCTATAGTGCGCGCCTCTCCGCCGGGACCTTTTTGGGCTCCGGCGCTATTGGTTTGCATTTTGTTTGTGAGGCGCTCCGGGGAAAACCCGTCGATGAGCGCCGAAATTGGAAAGACGATCCCATGTTTGCTGTGATTAAAACCGGCGGAAAACAGTACAAGGTTACTGAAAACGAGTTGATCGACGTTGAAAAGCTCGACGCGGAGACCGGCAAGAAGATCAAGATCAAGGAGGTCTTGATGGTCGGCGAAGGCGCTGACGTCAAGGTTGGCGATCCCATGGTCAAGGGTGCCGAGGTGACCGCCGAGGTGGTTGACCAGCGCCGCGACCGCAAGGTTGTCATCTTCAAGAAAAAACGTCGTCAGAATTATCGCCGCAAGGCGGGTCACCGTCAGCACAAGACCGTGCTGAAAATCGTCGGCATCAAGGCATAATTTTAGGGGCAGGAGTTTAGGTCATGGCACATAAAAAGGCAGGCGGTTCATCCCGTAACGGTCGCGACAGCGCAGGGCGCCGTCTCGGCGTCAAGAAATTTGGCGGCGAGCACGTCATCTCCGGCAATATCATTGCGCGTCAACGCGGCACCAAGTTTCACCCCGGTGTGAATGTTGGTATGGGCAAGGATCACACGATCT
>JAUWTJ010000112.1 GCA_030614785.1 Alphaproteobacteria bacterium
CCGTGATGTCTCACCGCGCCTTTGCCAAATTCACAAATTTGGACGATATCCCCAAACGATATCCCCAAACGATATCTACGTATTCATGGAATCGAAGAATTCCTCGTTGCTCTTGGTCTGGCGCAGCTTGTCGAGCAGGAACTCGATCGCATCCACCGTGCCCATGGGCGTCAGGATCCGGCGCAGAACATACATTTTCGCCAGCGTGCCCGGATCGACCAGCAGCTCTTCCTTCCGCGTGCCGGAGCGTGTGATATCCATCGCCGGATAGACCCGCTTGTCGGCGACCTTCCGGTCGAGGATAATTTCCGAGTTACCGGTGCCCTTGAATTCTTCAAAGATCACTTCGTCCATCCGGCTGCCGGTATCAATCAGCGCGGTCGCCAGAATGGTCAGCGATCCACCCTCTTCAATGTTACGCGCCGCACCAAAGAAGCGCTTCGGGCGCTGCAGGGCATTGGCATCAACACCGCCGGTCAGCACCTTGCCTGAAGACGGCACCACGGTATTGTAGGCACGGCCAAGCCGGGTAATGGAATCCAGTAAAATAACCACGTCGCGCTTGTGCTCAACCAGCCGTTTGGCCTTCTCAATGACCATTTCGGCGACCTGAACATGGCGCTCCGCCGGCTCGTCAAAGGTCGAGGAAACAACCTCCCCCTTCACCGACCGCTGCATGTCGGTCACTTCTTCCGGTCGCTCGTCGATCAAGAGCACGATCAGAAAGCATTCAGGATGATTGACCGCGATGGAATGGGCAATGTTCTGCAAAAGCACCGTTTTACCGGTTCTGGGCGGCGCCGTCAGCAGCCCCCGTTGACCCTTGCCGAGCGGCGCGACAACATCAATGACCCGTCCGCTCCTGTCCTTGAGGTCCGGATCATCGACTTCCATGCGGAAGGCTTCATCGGGATAAAGCGGCGTCAAATTATCAAAATGAACCTTATGGCGGACGTTCTCGGGATCTTCAAAATTGATCGTACTGACTTTCAGAAGGGCAAAATAGCGCTCGCCATCCTTCGGGCTGCGAATTTCCCCCTCAACCGTATCGCCAGTGCGCAGCGAGAACCGCCTGAGCTGGCTCGGGCTCACATAGATATCATCGGGACCGGGCAGGTAGTTTGATTCAGGCGATCTCAGGAAGCCGAAGCCGTCCAGCAAAACCTCCAGAACGCCGCCGCCGATAATATCGATCTCGCGCTCGGCCTGTTCCTTCAAAATCGCGAACATCAGCTCCTGGCGACGCAGAGTGCTGGCGTTTTCAACTTCAAGCTCTTCAGCCAGTGTGAGCAAATCCTTGGCAGATTTCGCCTTGAGATCATCAAGCTTCATTTTCTGACCTGACATAGCGGTCACTTTCCCTGATTCTGGAGCTTTTTTGAGACCGGTGCCACATTGAGAAGGCAGCCGCATGCCAAAAAGGCAGTTAAAAATTGTGCGAAGAAGGAAAAGAAAGGCTGGAAGGGGGCTTGGCACAAGCCAAAACGGGTAACATTCAAGAGGGGCCTGAGCCCCGAATTTCCCGCCTGATTTTCCTGGATAGCGATTTGAAGGCCGCAACGTAGCACAAACGTGGCCTTGCGCAAAATATTCTTTTGCCTGCCCCGTCTATTCAGGCCCGTCTGTTCAGGCCCGCCTGCTCAAAAAGGTTTTACGATCACCAGAATAACGATGAAGATCATCAGCACCGTTGGAACTTCATTGAAAATTCGGAAAAACCGCTCGGGCCTCTCGTTGGCATCCAGCTCAAACCGCTTGCGCGTTTTACTCAGAAACCCGTGCGCGCCTGACAGAAGCACAACCAGAACAAGCTTCAGCCAGAGCCAGCCGCCGCCATAGGCCAAAAGATCGCCAAGCCAGATCATCGCCAGCCCGGCTCCCCACGAGACAATCATCGCCGGCCCCATGATCGCTTTCATCAACAGCCGCTCCATCACCTTGAAGCGCTCCGAGGCCTCGCTGCCCGGCCGGGTTTGGGTATGATAGACGAACAGCCGCGGCAGATAGAGCAGCCCCGCCATCCACGAGATGACCGCAATGACATGCAGCGCCTTGATCCAGAGATAGCCATCACCCATTAGACAAACCCTCTTTACTTTCAACAGGTTGACCATTTTTACAGGGGCACCTGGAAAACCCGGGCGCGCAAATCCTGGCACCCTGCGGCCCCCGGGTAGCGAAGTCGTCCTGCGGCACGGCCAGACCCTCAACGACGCTTTGCAGCGACCGAATAAAGTCCTCATGCTCCCCCAGCGCCGGAACCCGGATATAGCACGCCACGCCGGCTTTTTCCGCCAGAGCCCGATATTCCACATCCAGCTCGACCAGGGTTTCGGAATGCTCCGAGACAAACGCAATCGGGGTCAAAATGACGCCAACACCGTCCCGGCCCGCCCGGTCAATTTCATCATCCGTAGACGGACCAAGCCATTCGTGTTTGGTCACCCGGCTCTGATAGCAAATTCCGTGATCAAGGCCTTCACTGCCCAGCCGCTTCATCACAGCAGCCACCGTCATCTCGATCTGCGATTGATAGGGATCGCCTCCCTCAATGATCTGAACCGGCAGGCCATGTGCTGAAAATAAAATGCGCGGGCGAACCCCTTGCGGCACTTTTTTGAGAGCTTCGCGGATCAGCGCCACGTGGGCCGCAACAAAGTTTTCCTCCACCGGATAACAACATTGCGCCCGCGTTGCGACGATGAGTTTCTGGCGCACCGCCTCGCGCTTCCACTCATCAATTGAGGTCTGCGACGTGGTTGTTGAATACTGCGGATAGAGCGGCACAAGCACCACTTGCGAAGGCTCAAATGCCTTGACTTCCGCAACCACTTCAGCGGCGCGCGGATGCCAATATCTCATGGCAACAAACACCTCAATTTTCCGGAATATCGGGGAAAGAACCCCTGAATTCAGCGTTTTTTCCAGATTCGTGGCCTGCGCCCGGGTCAGCTCAAGAAGCGGCGTTTTTCCGCCAAGCTGCCGGTAAATCTCCTGCGTAACCGGCGCCCGCTTCTTCGAAATCCGCCGCGCCAAAACCTTCCGAACAGGCCCCGGAACAGGCAGGATTGCCGGGTCCAGAAAAAGGTTTTTCAGGAACGGTTCAACAGCCTCAAGACTATCAGGACCACCAAGATTGAACAGCACGACAGCGAGCCGTGCTTCAGCTTTTTCCCCGGCCTTGCCCTGCGCTTTTTTCTCCGGCAGTTGATCGTTCACAGAGCAACCCTTTACGCAGATTTAATGAGCTCGACAACCCGGCCAACATGCTCCGGTGGTGTTTCCGGAATCAGGCCGTGACCGAGATTGAAAATAAACGGACGTCCGCGGAAGAGTTCGATGAGTTCCAGTGTTGCGCGCTCCATGGCTTCCCCGCCAGCCACAACGAGCAGCGGGTCGAGATTGCCCTGAACCACCGTTTTATCTGACAAGTGATCCCGCGCCCAGACCATGTCCATATTGGTGTCCACCGAAACCCCGTCAACACCGGTTTCAACGACAAATTCCTCGACCAGAGGCCCGACACCCTTGGGAAATCCGATAATCGGGATAGCGCCGACAGATTTTCTCACTTTTTCAATAATCTTCTGCGTTGGCTCAAGGCACCACTTCCTGAATTGCGAGGGTGACAGCGAGCCCGCCCAGGTATCGAACAATTGCAGGACTTCAGCACCCGCCTGCGCCTGGGCAATCAGATAATCAGCTGTCGCCTCGGTCAAAAGTTCGATCAGGGCGGCAAAATCGGCTTCCTGCCGGTAGGCCATCAACCGTGCCGGCGCCTGAACCGGAGACCCTCGACCCGCCACCATATAGGTCGCAACCGTCCACGGAGCCCCGGCAAAGCCGATCAAGGTCGTCTCCGGGGGCAGAGCGCCCTTCAGAATGCCAAGCGTCTCACAGACCGGTCTGAGATGATCCTGAACCCCGTCCAGAGAAAGTCGGTCAATCCCTGCCCGATCCGTAACAGGCTCCAGAACCGGCCCGATGCCCTCTTCAAAAGCAACCCTTTGTCCCAGCGCATCAGGCACCAGCAATATATCGGCAAACACAATCGAGGCATCAAATCCATAGCGCCGGATCGGCTGCAAGGTGACTTCGGCCGCCTTTTCCGGATTATAGCAAAACGACAGGAAATCGGGCGTTGTCGCGCGCACCTCGCGATATTCCGGCAAATAACGACCCGCCTGGCGCATCATCCAGACCGGCGGCCTCGCCCCGGCCTTGCCCGTCAAAACCTGAAGCATCAGTTTGTCTGTACTCACGTGCTCAATCTTTCTCTAAATCTATTGCCATATCCGCTTCACAGAGCCCGTCCCGAGCCCGCTTGTCAAACCCTGGCCAAACCCTGATTATGCTCAAACTGATATCGAGCAATCAGACTTCTTTTTCCACACTTTCTTCTACTAAAGAAAATAATAATAAGGTTGTTGTAGTTGTTGGTTGGTGGAATCCCGGGGACATCTTTATTGAAGCTCTTTATCCACAAATTCATCCACAAAGCCATGAGACGTTTTGGCATCAGGACAGTTTCGTGGATAACATGGGCCGAGCCTGTGGGTCTTTCAGCCCTCCCCGGTCTGCCTCTGGTCCTACTTTTTCCAGCTTCTCCTGTGGAGAATTAACACTTTGTTAACCACCTGGCCCCGACCTCCCCGCCATACAGTTCAGCGCCGAAGTTTCATCAAGAGGGAACAAGTCGCCTGTCCCGACCGAGCCAGCCTGCACAGTTTTTCTTGGCCCCGGCGGATTGATGGGTTATCCCCGCAAATCACAACACGCTTCATTTTCTGTGGGTAAACGAATTTCATGGCTCCAAAAACCGAACCGAAGCGCAAGTTTCATCTCCACCTTATCTCGGATGCAACAGGCGAAACACTTTATTCGATCGCCAAGGCCTCTTGCGCCCAGTTTGCCGGTGTCGAGCCCGTTGAGCACGTCTATGCGCTTGTGCGCTCCGTCAAGCAGCTCGACCGCGCCCTCGAGGGGGTTGCCGCAGCCCCCGGGGTCGTCATGTGCACGATGATGAACACCGAGCTTCGCAGTGCGCTCGAGGCGCGCTGCCACGAACTCAGCGTCCCCTGCATTCATGTTCTCGATCAGGTGCTGGCATCGCTGGGTGCCGCGCTGGGCACCGAGCTGACCCACAAAACCGGCGGCCAGCATGAAATGGACGCCGAATATTTCCGCCGCATCGAGGCTCTCAATTTCACCATGCACCATGATGACGGCCAGATGGCGAGCAACCTTGAAGATGCCGATGTCGTGCTCATTGGCGTCTCGCGCACCTCAAAAACCCCGACCTGTATCTACCTCGCCAACCGGGGCATCAAGGCCGGCAACATTCCGGTCGTCCCGCAGATCGACTTGCCGGATGAAATTTCGGCGCTGAAAAAGCCTCTCGTCATTGGTCTGGTCGCGACGCCCGACCGGCTTATCCAGATCAGGCGCAACAGGCTCCTGTCGCTCAACCAGGATCCCGAAACCGATTATGTGGATCTGGAATCCGTGCGGGCCGAGACCGCGTTTGCCCGTCAGCTTTTTGCCCGCAATGGCTGGCCGGTCATTGATGTGACGCGGCGCTCTGTGGAGGAAACGGCGGCAGCGATATTAAATCTTTATACAGAGTATAAAGCCGGCACCTCGTCCCCGGACCTGGCAGCCGACGAGGCGGGGTGATCCCATGGCACCGGACCTCATTGCGACCCTTATTCTCGCCTCGCAAAGCGCCATCCGCGCCGACATTTTGAGCGGCGCCGGGCTTGATTTCATCCAGATGGATAGCGGTATCGACGAGGCGCCAATCAAGAAAACCCTCGAACAAGCCGGAGAATCCCCTGCAAAAATGGCACAAACCCTGGCTGCAGCCAAAGCAAGGACAGTATCGCTGTCCCATCCGGAGGCGCTGGTCATCGGGGCGGATCAGGTGCTGGTGTGTCAGGGGCGCGCCTTTGATAAACCGGTTGATCTGATTGAGGCGCGCGGTCACCTTGAGGCCCTGCGCGGCCGCGTCCACGCTCTTGAGACAGCCGTTGCGGTTTTTCAAAACGGGTCTTGCCTATGGCATTTTGAGACCGCGCCGGAGCTTGAAATGAGAAAGTTTTCCGATGAGTTTCTGACCCGCTATCTGGAGCGCGTTGGCGACAAGGCGCTGTGGAGTGTCGGCGGCTATCAAATTGAAGGACCAGGCATCAACCTCTTTGAACGTATTGAGGGCGATTATTTTTCCATCCTTGGACTGCCGATCCTTCCGCTTCTAAATTTCCTTCGCCGCCACGGCCGGGTTGAAACATGACCGACAAAAACCGAACCGAACAAAAAATCATCGCCGGGGTCATCGGCACGCCGATCAAACATTCCCGCTCGCCCCTGATGCACAATCACTGGCTGAGGGCACACGGGCTCAAAGGCACCTATGCAGCAATCGAGGTCGCGCCGGACGAGCTCGAGCCCCGTCTGGCCGCTCTCGCCGCTGAGGGGCTGAGGGGCGTGAATGTCACCATCCCGCACAAGGAAGCGGTCTTCGCGCTGGCCACTGAGCGTGACCAGGCGGCGCAAAAAATAGGTGCGGTCAACACGGTGATTTTCCGTAAGTCTGGTGGATTTCTGGGCATAAACACGGATGCACCGGGCTTTGCTGCCAGCCTGCAGGCCGCCGCAGCGCCGTGGGCGGGCGGCCCGGCCATGGTGCTGGGCGCGGGCGGCGCGGCGCGCGGCGTGGTCTATGGTCTCATCGAAGCGGGGGTCCGCGAGATCCGCATTGTCAACCGGACCCTTGAGCGGGCAGAGGCCCTCGCCCGGGACATGGGCGGCCTCGGCGCGAGCCTCATTCCCCTCCCATGGGATAAAATCAGTGAGCAGATGATCGACCTTGCCCTGCTGGTCAATGCGACCAGTCTGGGTCTTGCAGGGGGCCGACCTCTGGACCTTGATGTGACCCTGCTCGCCCCTGGCGCCCTGGTCACAGACATTGTTTACGCACCGCTTGAAACCGATCTTCTCAGGGCCGCCAAAAGGGCCGGTCATGAAACCGTCGACGGTCTCGGCATGTTAATCCATCAGGCACGATTTGCCTTTGAAGCCTGGTTCGGTATTCTACCTGAAGCAAACGCCGGTCTCAGAGCCGCGCTTGAGAAAGACCTGCAGAAATGAAAAGGAGAGGCGCGATGCTTCTTGTCGGGCTCACAGGCTCCATTGGAATGGGTAAAAGCGAAACCACAAAAATGTTCGCCGCGCTGGGCGTGCCCGTCTATGACGCCGATGCCGCCGTGCATGTGCTTTATGCCGCTGGCGGCG